>CAZQAA010000103.1:0-4154 GCA_964591255.1 uncultured Desulfobacterales bacterium
AGCAAGGCCGAAGGCCGCAGCGGAATGGCGGTCAAGTGCACCCTATTGTTGGCTGCTTATTTAATTTTTAATTCCAGGAAATACCACTTTTCAATATTTTCCCATTTAAAAGTATACGAATTATTTAGCTGTACTTTTACATTCTCTCTACCAATTGAATTAGGACAATGAAAGACTGAATTCGCATTTATTACAGCCCCATCGAAAGTTGTAAATACAGTACCAACACCTTTCTTTGACTTTTTTATATATGCAGTGCTATCAGTTATCATGTAGAATCGACCAGTGTCATATCCGTATTTATCACAGGCTATTTCTATTGCCTCTATATCTACGAAAGCATCAATGCGCCCATGATCCTGAGCACCTTGTTGTGCCGTTTTAAATTTTAGTTCAATTGCACATGAAACATTTTGATTCAAGAAAGAACACGTTATATCAATATATTTTGTTTTTCCTTTTACATCATCAAGCTTTGTCTCTAAATCGACTATAAATATATCATCACGTTTACTACAAAATTGTTCACCTATCACTGAAATTACATGGGCAAAATAATGTTGAAAAGGTGCTTCTTTCGATATTTGATGACGCCCATCGATAAATCTAGCTTTTAAGATACGCCAAGAAATATTAAGGATTTCCTCAATGCGTCGGACATAATCTTGTGGTATCAACTTTGCTGGTTTCATATTTTATTTACAGCCATCTTATTATTCTACACAAAAGCTCCGTTTCCAAGGAACTCCTTAGAGATTCAATATGAACCTTAGAGGCCCAACCCTTTGTTGTCAATGATAAATTCCGAAAAAAGCCCTGATATGCGCTGGCTTTTCGATTAACATAATACCACAAATTAGCAGTTATAGAATTTGTGCATAACCAGGAATTTGAATATGATCAAGGTTGAGAAAAAGCTGATGTGGGTACTGGAAGGTTACGCTAATTTCTTGCGAAAAATAGAGTTAGCACCGCCCAAATATCAACCTCCCCTGGTATGATGGGTCCGGGAGTTCCTACTTTTTGCCAAGGAGCATCATGGCTGCACTTTCGAGCAGACCCTGGACTTGTTCCTGGCCGCACTGCGAGAACAAGTCGGCATTCAGCGCATTGCTGCTCCTGTTCAGGGAAGTCTTGCGCAGGGACCTGGAAAAAATGGAGCAGACCGTTTTCTTTCATTTCTACCTTAGCATATTGCGCCGATATTGGGAAAACGGACCATTTATGCAGGTAAACAAGTCTAATCCAAAAACCCTATCTCCCATCTTTCCCAATATAAATCAAGCTTGACAAGCAATGGTACAATGATTAATCTATACTAAAATGGTATAGATTAAAAGATCATATCAACCTGTTTAGCAAGGGGTGTATTATGAAATTTGTAGAAAAACAGAAGGCAAACGAAACCCTGGATCTGGTATGCCGCATGTGTCCCATGCACCTCCTGGAGCCAGGTGAAAAGCTTAAATGCATGAAGACCGGCCAGGTACTCGAAGTTCTTACAGATTATGATGGGGCACTGGAAGATATCCCCCGGTGGTGCGAAAGGAATGGGCAAGAATTTATCGGCATTGAAGAGGATGATGACTGTTACAAGCTATATATAAAAAAGGTCAAGCAGGGAGAATAATAATGGACAAGATATACCTTGATCATGCAGCGGCAACACCGGTAAACAAGGCGGTAATCGAAGCCATGCTCCCATATTTCGACCTGCACTTTGCCAACCCCTCTGCTGTCTATGATATTGGCGCTGAAATCAAAAAGGTAATTGATGAGCATAGAGAGAGAGTCGGGGCCCTTATCGGTGCAAAAGCAGAGGAGATCATATTCACTTCATCAGGCGCAGAGGCCAACAACCTGGCAATTAAGGGTGTCGTCTTTGCTGGCCAGAAAAAAGGTAATCATATCATTATTTCTGCCATCGAACACCATTCGGTCCTTAATTCCGCAAGATTTTTTGAGCGTATGGATTATGAAGTGACATTTCTGCCGGTGGATGAGTATGGCCTGGTGGATCCTGATGGACTAAAAAAGGCTATTCGTCCCGAAACAATCTTGGTGTCAATCATGCATGCCAATAACGAGATAGGCAGCATGCAACCAATAACAGAGCTTTCATCCATCTGTCGGGAAAAAGATGTAGTCTTTCATACCGATGCCGTTGCAACGGTCGGTAATATCCCGGTTAATGTACATGAGTTGGACGTAGATTTATTGAGCCTTTCCGGGCCTTCTCTTGGGGCCCCAAAGGGAACGGGAGCTCTCTATTTCAGGAAAAATTTAAGACTTATGCCCCTGATCCAGGGTGGTATCCAGGAAAACGGAAGAAGGGGAGGAACTGAAAATGTCCCAGGTATCGTTGGTCTCGGCAAGGCCGCGGAAATAGCTGCCCAAGAGCTTTCCCATTCTGAAAACATAAAGCGTGTGCAACAAATGAGAGATCGCCTTGTTCAGGGGATCAGCGCCAATGTTGATCGTATAAAGTATACGGGCCACCCTGACAGAAGACTTCCCGGCCATGCAAGTTTTTGTGTTGAGGCGATTGAAGGGGAAGCCCTGATATTCATGCTCACGGGGGAAGGGATATACGCAAACACGGGTTCTGCCTGTGCATCAAAGGCACTGAAGACATCTCCAGTGCTTGTTGCAATCGGAGTCCCCCCCGGACTGGCACAAGGTTCCATTGTATTTACCATAAGCAGAGGAAACAGATTGAACGAAATAGAAGTTGCAATAGACACATTTTCCCGGGCAGTAAAAAAACTGCGTGCCCTATCTCCTGTCTGGAAGGGACATAGACATCTTTAACATACGAATCAAAAAAGGAGACAAAAATGTATTCAAAAGAAGTTATGGAACATTTTACAAATCCGAGGAATGTTGGCATAATAGAAGACGCCGACGGTGTGGGAGAGGTAGGAAATCCCGTATGCGGGGATATGATGACTTTTTATATCAAGGTGGAAGATGACAGGTTGGCCGACATAAAATACCAGACGTTCGGGTGCGTGGCGGCCATAGCAGTATCCAGCAAGGTCAGTGAAATGGCTAAAGGAAAAAGTCTTGACGAGGCCAAGATCATAACAAAAAAGGCTGTGGCTGAAGCGCTTGACGGTTTGCCCAAGGAAAAAATGCATTGCTCCAACCTGGGGGCAGAGGCCCTTGCCAAGGCCATTGAAGATTACGAACAAAACCGGCATAGTTAAATCTATAGATCTAAAAATCATATCCACTCCCATACATAAAAATATGAGCCTACGTACGGGACCACGTATAATTATATTTTCACAGTAAAAAATTCTGCTGAATTAAGGCTGTTTGCAAGATCGCTACTTAACCATGCAAAAGGAAATCTGTTAATGGATGCTACAGAAACACACAATGTAAGCCAATGGATAAAGGACACCTGGTATAATTATGATCAGGAACTTGTAGGAGAAGAACCTATCTTGATCAGGGTTGAGGGACACCCCTATTCCGTGGTAATGCGAACACCTGGAGACGAAATCTTCCATGCAGCAGGTTTCTGTTTAACAGAAGGATTGATTGAAAAGAAGGAAGATCTTGTAACTATCGGTTACTGTAATGATATCCATGACAATACAGTGGATGTAAGTCTGCACCCGAAAAGGGTTAAACAGGTGGATGCCCTCCTAAAAAAACAAAGTTTTCTAAGCCAAACAAGCTGTGGCATATGTGGAAAGGAGATGATAGATGATATCCGGAAGATTGTAACACCCACTACGGATCAAACAAAAATATCTGCTGACCAAGTGGTTCAGTGTATTGAGAAGCTCGGCCAGTTTCAAGATCTCTTCAAAAAAACACATGCTTCCCATGCAGCCATGCTTCTTGATTCTCAGCTCGAAGTATTATCAATGGCTGAGGATGTAGGCCGCCATAACGCTTTGGACAAGGCAATAGGCAAAGCCCTTATGCACCTTAAGTTGTCAAAAGCAAAAATAGCAGTTCTCTCTTCCCGCATCAGTTACGAGATGCTTCAAAAGGCCGGACGGGCCTGTATACCTATCGTTATAGGCATATCACGCCCCACTGCTCTGGCGGTCAAACTGGGACGCGAACTTAACATGACGATACTCAGCGTAGGCAAAAGTTCCGACTTGAGAGTGTATTGCGGTAAAAATCGCCTG
>CAZQAA010000104.1:0-7323 GCA_964591255.1 uncultured Desulfobacterales bacterium
TACTCAAAAGAAGTCTACCAATGCCCATTGATATCATATTTCCAATAAAATGGCAGGATGTAGTAGATATCCTGGTAATCAGTCTTATTCTCCACCGCCTGTTTCTCTTCTTCCGCGGCACCGTGGCACTGCAAATTATAGTAGGTCTACTTTTTTTATGGCTGTTTCACGGCATTGCCCAGGCCATAGGGCTGATCCTGACAAGCTGGTTTTTTCAGGGCCTTGGTGCCATAGCTGTAATAGTCATCGTAGTCGTCTTCCGGGATGAAATCCGCGCAATGCTTGTCCAGACCAACCCTGTCAGGTTTTTCCTTGGACATCCATACCAAACCCATACAGTAAACATCCCCTCGCTGGTCCAGGCCATCTTCCAGCTTGCCGAAAGCAGAACAGGTGCATTAATTGTATTTAAGCGGCGTGACAAGCTTGATGGTCATCTGCATGAAGGTGTGCCTATAGACAGCAGGTTCAGTCCCGAGATCATTTTAAGCATTTTTGGAAAGCATAGCCCGGTCCACGATGGTGCCACCATTATCCGGGGAGACCGCATAGCCACAGCCGGAACATTTTTGCCCCTGACCCAAAAACAGGGTCTGCCACAGCACTTTGGCACCAGGCATCGGGCGGCCATAGGCATAACCGAGGTAAGCGATGCCGTTGTCATAGTGGTATCTGAAGAACGGGGAGAGATCACTGTGGTTAATGGGGGTAATGTGAAAACAATCCAGAAGGAGTATCAACTCCAACAGACCTTGGAACAATTACTTGTTGGCATTACCCCTCATGCAAAGCCGAAGCGGCGTTATAGGGAGTGGCTGACTCAGTGTGCCGGCCTTCTGTTAACCTTTTTGCTGGTATCAACCTTTTGGGGGGTTTATTCGGGTAAACAATATTCCCTGATTACTGTCAGCGTTCCCGTCGATTTCCGCAACATTCCCGACAGCCTGGAGCTAAAAAAGGTATCAGCAGAAAAAGTGGAGATCCAAATCAGCGGCAACAGCCGTTTGGTGGGCGCTCTAAATCCTGATGATGTACGAGCATTTTTGGATCTCAAAGAGATAAGTGTAGGCACACACAGTCTGGTCCTCGGCACAGGCAACATTAAAATGCCACTTGGCCTAGAGGTGGTGCGGGTAACCCCACCTGCCATCACCTTAGAAATGGAGCCGCGCATTGAAAAAGATGTGGCAATAAAACCCAATATAGTAGGTTTTCCGCCCCCCGGATACCAGTTGGACAGGCTCAGTATCGATCCTGCATTCGTTAGGGTCAGCGGGCCGGCTTCAACGCTTCGCTCCATCGGAAGCATCCTCACCGAGCCGATCAAGCTAGGCAAAATCCAGCCCAATCAGGAAGAAACGAGTATTGATGTCTCTCTTGTTCTTTCTCCTGCCTCGTTACGGCTTTTACCAGGACAAAAACGGAGTGTACGGGTCAGCATCTATCTTCAACCCCAGAAATCATCTCTAACAGACAGGAAAAAAACAAAAACCAGGTTTCACCGGGTCCGGACAGGAGAATGTCTTTATACAATAGCTCGTCGCTATGGTTTGACCGTAAAACAGCTGAGGCAATTTAACGATCTTGCGCCTGGTGCCATTATTTATCCTGGCCAAAAATTACACCTGGAAACTTCCCCATGAACAGGAGTAGCACCAACAAGATCGTAAAAAATGCAAAAAAACCGCAGCAATATATAAGATTAACCCTGTAGTCGGAAAAAAGAGGGGTTTTCTCAAAAATCTCAGCACTATCAGTGCTTAAAGGCTCTTTGGCCTGTAAACACCATGGTCACCTGTGGTTTGTGTTCATTACAGGCCTCAATAACCTCATAATCCCTCAGCGATCCACCAGGCTGCACAATAGCAGTAATACCCTCACGCATTGCCACATCCACACCGTCTCTAAATGGGAAAAAGGCATCTGAAATCATGCAGGATCCAATGAGCCCTCCATGTGCCTCTTCAGTCTCTTTGTTGATCTCATCTAAAAGATTGCGATCCTTTTCATCCTTCTCCACCAAGAGCTGAAGTTCTTTATAGGGTAACCCATGTCTTTTGAAACAAAGGGCATCAGCATACTTGGTGTATGCCTTGTATATGGCTATCTCCGCCACACCTACCCTGTCCTGCTCGCCAGTCCCAATACCCACGGTAACACCATCTTTGACGTAGATCACAGAATTGGAGGTTATGCCCTGCTCCACGTGCCAACCAAAAAGCATGTCGGCATACTCTTCATCCGTAGGCCTTCTGGCTATGCTATAGACCGTGCCCTCGTGATTAGTGCTTGCCACTGTAAAATCCTTCGCTGTCCTGATCCGGTTAAGAGGAGATTGCTGCACAATAATACCTCCATCCATCAGGCTCTTAAAATCTACAAATCTCAAGTCGACATATTCTGCAAGCCTGTCCATCCGACTTATGCGGATAATCCGCAGATTTGGACGTTGAGCCAGTACATCAACGGCCCCATCTTCAAAGTCAGGGGCTGCGACCACCTCCAGATACCTCCTGGAAACCATCGTGGCCGTATCCACATCCATGGGCAGGCTGAAAACAGCACATCCCCCGAATGCCGCAATCCGGTCGGCCATATCGGCCTTCTCATACGCCTCGGCCAAGTTGGAAGCATAAGCGACGCCGCAGGGATTGTTATGCTTTACAATCACCACCGCCGGATCACCTGTGAGATATTTTAAGATGTTGAGGGCATTATCTACATCAGTAAGGTTGATCTTGCCCGGATGTTTTCCGCTCTGAATCATATCCTTTTCAGAAATAGCCGATACGAGTCCTTTGCCAGGCCCTATGAATTCACATCCACCCAGGAGCAAATTGCCGTTTACCATTTCATACAGTGCGGCCTCCTGACCGGGATTTTCGCCATAACGAAGCCCCTTTTCTATGACCTCTCCCGTTTTTTCATTTGCAATCTTCCATGTCCTTTTGCGATACAGTAACACCTGATCACCAAAAGAGATCTTCATTTCGGCTGGAAAATGGTCATCCATCACAGTACGGTACATCTTCTTAAGGTCATCGCCCATAAGTTTTCACCTTTCGCCTTATGGCATCAACAGCAAATGCATCAGTAAAAAGGTAATCATGACACACCTGTCGCAAGGGCTGATACAACGCCACGGCCCGACCAAATACCGTCCGTCTATAAACTGAATTTTTGACCGACAGGTTCCTTGTGCTTTTCTACGTATGCATATGCATTATGGTTATGGATCGATTCAAAATTTTCAGATTCAACGGCAAACCAGGTAATATTAGAATCATTGTTTAATTCAACGGCAATATCCCGTACAATATCCTCAACAAACATAGGCTTGTTATAGGCCCCTTCTGTCACAAACTTCTCGTCTTCACGCTTTAATACAGAATAAACATCGCTTGAAGCAGACCGTTCTATAAGCTTGATAAGGTCCTCAATCCATACAAACTTTTTAAATCTTACCTGTAAGCGCACCTCTCCGCGTTGATTATGGGCACCATATGCACTTATTTCTTTGGAACACGGACATAACGTTGTAATAGGGACATGAATGATAATAACAAGATCGATACCCTTGGTTAAAGATCCCTTGAATTTACATTTGTATTCCATCAGCCCTGCCACACCGCTCACAGGCGCAGTCTTGTTGATAAAAAACGGGAATTCTATCTCCATGTGCGCACTTTCAGCATTCAGTCTTTTCTTCATGTCTTCCAGGATTTCGGAAAAATGTTGAAGAGATATGCGCCTGCTGTGCCTGTTCAGGATTTCCACAAAGCGGCTCATATGGGTTCCCTTATAATAGCGGGGCAAATTTACGTACATGTTGATCTCGGCCACAGTCTGTTGCTCTCCCATATCCTTATCAAGCACGGTAATGGGATAACGAATACCTTTCACCCCCACCTGATCAATATCTATATTCCTTGAATCTCTATGATTTTGTATATCCTCCATCTTTATTACTTCCCAGATCCAAATGTTGTTATTGTCCCCTACGGGCAAAGGAAACCCTGTATGGGAGGTTCAGCTTTCAAGGTGTGGCAGACAGGCTATTTCAATTGTGAACACTGAATCGCTCACCCGAAAGGTTATATGTCTGCACATTGCTTTTTGCACCACACTATTGTTGCCATTGGCCAACAGATAATTGGCTTGCTGAAATATACTATGCCCTCAATCAATGTCAAATGTCAACACCATCCAACGCCGACTCCATTTCCTCCGCCACCATTTTTGCCGCATAAACAGGGTCCTCCGCATCCCTGATGGGGCGACCAACGACAATATAATCTGCACCATTTTTAACGGCAAGTCCGGGAGTCATAATTCTCCTCTGATCATCCTTGCCTACAACAGTCCATGCAGGACGGATACCCGGGCAAACAGTAATTAGCCCATCCCCTATCTTGCTTTTTATCATTTTCACCTCATGCCCGGAACAGACAACACCATGACAACCTGCCTCCATGGCCATATGGGCCTTTAAAAGCACAAGGGCGGCAATATCTTCTATAAACTCTCTGGCAAACCCTCCCTCTTTCAACTGCCTTTTTCCAAGACTCGTCAATACCGTAATAGCCAGGATTTTTGTGTTGCTTTTGTGTTCTTCTACAATATCCCTCAGGATGCCGTGTCCCTCATCACAATGTATTGTGACAAATTCGGGCTTATGCCTGAAGGCGGCCACCAAGGCCCGTTTTACTGTGGCCGGGATATCGTGTAGTTTAAGATCCAGGAAAATCCCAGCGTCTCCGGTGTCCCTGATGGCCTTGAGCACCCGAGGGCCTTCGCTGATAAACAGTTCAAGCCCCACCTTAAAAAGACCTACGTGTCCCTTAAGCATCTCCACATAATACATGGCCTTGTCATAATCGGGCAGGTCCAGAGGGAAAATAATACGGTTTTTTGCAGACAATCCAAAGGCCCCCGTTATAAAATAGTAATCAGGTTCACAAAAAATTGAATCAACTTTATTACACAAAAATTATAGACATTGACATCAATGGAGAATACAATTATATGCCAGCTTAAACCGATATAAGCCACTGTAGCTCAGTTGGTAGAGCACCTCACTCGTAATGAGGATGTCCACGGTTCGAGTCCGTGCAGTGGCTCCAAAAAAGTATGGCTTTCCAGGAGGATGCAGGCGAATGAGCAATAATTTCCACGACTATTTCATGTGTGACAACTGTACGAATACGACGTTTAAGCGTGTATACACGTTTTCCCTCCGTTTTCATAAGGTCAACTTCTCAGAAAAACTTCTTTATGATAAGGTAATCGACGAAACCTATCAGTGTACAAAATGCAACAAGACCTTTACAAGGGAACAAATAGAAGAAGGTCTGACTGAACTCAAAAAAAAACGGGAAAGATAGCTCCTAGTTTGCCCTCTGTCTCTTGATCTCGGAAAGAATTACTCCGCCGGCAACAGAAACATTCAAGGACTCCACCTGACCGGTTACGGGAATCCCGATTACCTGGTGACAAAGGCGCCTTATTGACGGGCTTACACCTTTTTGTTCATTGCCTAAGACCAGAACCACGTCTCTCTTCCAGTCAAATTCATATAAAGATAACACATCTTCATCCACCGATGTCCCTATTATCCAAAAACCTTTTTTATCTAAAAACTTCAGGGTCATACCGAGATTTACAACCTTTGCCACCGGCAAATAATTATGGGCGCCCGCAGCACTCTTCAACACCCTCGCTGTTACCCCTGCCGACCTGTCTTTTGGAATAACCATCCCATGAGATCCAAAAAAAGCGGCTGTCCTTATGAGCGCACCAAGATTCCCCTCGTCGGTTATATGATCAACCGCAATTAAAAGGCCATTTCCCTGAACTTTAAGAGCTCTCTCAACAATCTGATCTAAATCTGCATAATGAAAACCCTCCACCAGGGCAATAAAACCCTGATGGATATTGTCGGGCAGGACCCGGGAGACTTCAGACGCCCTTTTGAACCGGACAGGAATATGTCGCCTCTCTGCAATATGAACGATTTCCGTAACACGAGGCCCCTTTTTCCCCTGGGTTATCCAGATTTCCTGTATAGCCATCTCCTCGCGAAGGAGACTTTCCCTTACCGCCTGAAAACCGGGGATAAGTCGTGAGTTGCGGTTCATGGACACGAAATATTAAAACTTGTTTTCACATGATGGATCCGGCGGTCCATGCGACATCGTTCTGATATTATTATTGCCTCGGCCTCATTTACAGCCTTTTCCAACTCATCGTTTATGATAATATAATCATATAAAATACAATTTTTTATCTCTATTTCCGCCGATTCCATCCTTTTGCGAATAACTGCTTCATCCTCCGTACCCCGCTTAATGAGCCGTTTTCTCAGGACCTGAAGGGAAGGAGGCAGCAGATAGATAAGAACGCTGTTTTTATAATGCTCTCTGATGCCTTTTGCACCTTGGACATCCAAATCAAGCAACACATCAATTCCTTTAGCCAGCTGTTTATCAATGCTGGAAAGAGCCGTGCCATAAAAATCAGTGTAGACCTTGGCCCATTCTATAAAGGCCCCGTCCTTTACCATCCTTTTGAACCCTTCGATATCTATAAAATAATAATCTACACCATCCTTTTCTCCCCTTCTCCGTTGCCGGGTGGTATGAGAAACCGAATATCCTAATCCATCCACCCGCTCTCTTAGGATCCTAATAACACTGGACTTTCCCGCTCCCGACGGGGCGGAAATTACGAATGGTTGTCCCCACATTTTTACTCCTTGAGGTCACCCTTGCTCAACGCTCCCTCAGGACTGAATCTTTGAGCAATTGTCTCACACTGAATAGCAGACAGTATCACATGGTTGCTGTCAGTAATAAGCACAGACCTTGTGCGCCTCCCCTGTGTAGCATCAATCAGCCTTTTTTCCGCACGTGCTTCATCTCGAAGACGCTTAATAGGTGCAGCATTCGGGGAAATAATGGCTATCACTCGCCTGGATACAACCGAATTTCCAAAACCTATGTTTACAAGCCTGAAACTCACAATAAATCCTCCCTATTCCACATTCTGGACCTGTTCCCTTAACCTTTCGATCTCTCCCTTCATTTCCACAATATTTTTGGAAATAAAAGTATCTCCAGCCTTTGATCCAATAGTATTCACCTCCCGGTTCATCTCCTGAATCAAAAAATCCAGCTTCCGGCCCACAGGTCCCCCTTTGTTTAGGTATTCATAAAACTGATTCAGATGGCTTTTCATACGGACAACCTCTTCCGTAATATCAGACCGTTCTGCAAAAAAGATTACCTCCTGAACAAGTCGACCATCATCCATATCCAGATTCAT
>CAZQAA010000105.1:0-6495 GCA_964591255.1 uncultured Desulfobacterales bacterium
AACTATACCTCTGTGCTTCATCCTCTTATACTTACCACAGTTACACTCATAGTCCTTGATAGGACCAAATATCTTGGAACAAAACAGACCATCTCTTTCTGGCTTGAAGGTCCTGTAATTAATGGTCTCGGGTTTCTTTACTTCACCAAAAGACCACTCCCTGATTTTCTCAGGTGAAGCCAAAGATATCTTAACGGAGTTAAAACTTGATGGATCCTTAGGCTTTGTAAAAAAACTGTAGGTCTCGTCCAATGTTCCCCCTCCCTATGATTCTTGATAGCGTGTATCTTTTCCCTTACTGAATCTGACTGTCCTCAAAAAGCTGAATCTCGAGTCCCAGGCTCTGCAACTCCTTCATGAGGACTTTAAAGGACTCGGGTAGCCCTGGCTCAAGTGTGTTATTCCCCTTGACTATCCTTTCATACATACGGGTTCTTCCGATAACATCATCGGATTTGACAGTCAGAAACTCCTGCAGGGAATAGGCTGCCCCATAGGCCTCCATGGCCCAGACCTCCATCTCACCAAGCCTCTGACCGCCAAATTGCGCCTTTCCACCTAATGGTTGTTGAGTAACCAACGAATATGGGCCTATAGAGCGTGCATGCAACTTGTCATCGACCAGATGATGGAGTTTCAGAATATACATAATGCCGACAGTTATTTTTTGATCAAAAGGCTCACCAGTCCTGCCGTCATAAAGAGTTGTTTGTCCTGTTACAGGTAAACCAGCCTCTTCAAGCCACCGTTGGATCTCCTCCTCTTCAGCACCGTCAAAAACCGGGGAAGCCATCGGTATTCCATCTCTCAACAAATTAACCCTGTTTATAAGTTCATCATCAGATATATTTTCAAATGTCTCACTATACTCCTTTGATGAGAGCAACTCTTTGAGTCTCTGTTTCACTTCTTCAATATTCTGCATCTTGTCTACAAGATCTCCTATCTGATTCCCAAGTTCACTTGACGCCCATCCTAAATGAGTCTCCAAAATTTGGCCTACATTCATTCTCGATGGCACACCCAGAGGATTCAAGACCACATCTACCGGAGTGCCATCGGCAAAATAGGGCATATCCTCAACAGGAAGTATTCTTGACAGGACACCTTTGTTTCCATGACGGCCGGCCATTTTATCTCCCACGGAAAGTTTGCGCTTTACTGCTATATAAACCTTTACCATCTTAATAACACCAGGGGCCAATTCATCCCCGTGTCCAAGCCTGTCGATTTTATCTTCTGCTCTTTCAGTAATATCAGCTACCTTGCCAGAATAATATCGGATTGTTGACTCCAGGTTTTCTATAACATCCATGGAAACTTTCAGGTCTGCACCGGACCAAGCCTCAATTGGAACTCGATCTATATCATCTGGAGTTATAGGTTTTCCAGTCTGCATCAGAACATCACCACTATCCTTATCGTATAAATCCGTCTTCAGTTCCTCTCCAACCAAAAGATCCCGCAATTTTTCCCTGACGGCAACCCCTATAATATCTACTTCATCATTCAAATCCTTTCTAATCCTGTCTGCTTCTTCAGATTCGATAGCAAGTGTCCGTGAATCTTTCTCAACACCTCTCCTGGCAAAAATCTTAACATCAATCACAACGCCCTGGGCACCTGGCGGCACCCTTAAAGAGCTGTCCTTCACATCCCCGGCTTTATCACCGAATATAGCCCTTAAAAGCTTTTCTTCAGGAGACAACTGGGTTTCACCCTTTGGTGTTATCTTGCCTATCAAAATATCGCCAGCCTTTACCTCCGCTCCAATTCTGGCGATACCGCTTTCATCCAAATGTCTCAGGGCCTCTTCTCCGACGTTAGGGATATCCCTTGTTATCTCTTCCTTTCCCAACTTGGTATCCCTGGCAACTAATTCAAACTCTTCTATATGGATAGATGTATATATATCCTCTTTCACTATTCTTTCACTGATGAGGATAGAGTCCTCAAAATTATATCCCCCCCATGACATAAAAGCGACCATGACATTCTGGCCTAATGCGAGTTCTCCAAGTTCCGAGGCAGGTCCGTCTGCAATGATCTGTCCCTTCTTGACAAGATCGCCTTTCATTACAATAGGCTTTTGCGTATAACAGCTATTCTGATTAGATCTCTTAAACTTTACCAACCTGTAAATATCAACATCCGGCCCTCCGTTATTTTGGGAACCTGTACACCTTATTACAATACGAGATGCATCTACATCCTCTACCACACCATCCCGTCGCGCTATAATAGAAGTTCCTGAATCTCGGACCACGACCCTTTCTATTCCTGTTCCTACTAAAGGTGCTTTTCGCCTTAAAAGTGGCACCGCCTGCCGCATCATATTCGAACCCATCAATGCCCTGTTTGCATCGTCGTGCTCAAGAAATGGTATAAGGGCGGTCGATATGCTTACAAGTTGTTCCGGGGCCACATCCATGTATTTGACATTTTCAGCATTGACCTTGGCTGCCTCCCCTGCTATCCTAACAGCGACCTCATCCTTAAGAAACCGTCCATTTTCATCCAATGGTGCGTTAGCCTGAGCTATCGGATAATCTTTCTCCTCAAGTGCCGATAAATACTCAATATTTTTGGTAACCATCCGGTCCTCTACCTGCCTATATGGGGTCTCTATAAAACCAAGATCGTTTACCCTGGCAAAGGTACTCAAGGATACAATCAACCCGATGTTAGGACCTTCAGGGGTCTCAATAGGACAGATCCTACCATAGTGAGTGGGATGTACATCCCTAACTTCAAAACCGGCCCTTTCCCTAGTCAAACCACCAGGACCCAATGCACTCAACCTTCGTTTATGGGTAACCTCTGACAAGGGATTGGTCTGGTCCATAAATTGAGAGAGTTGACTGGTCCCGAAAAACTCATTGACTACAGCAGACACAGGCTTTGAATTAATCAAATCATAGGGCATCAGGGTCTCGACTTCATGCAAAGTCATCCTCTCCTTAATGGCCCTTTCCATCCGAACCATACCAACCCTGTATTGATTTTCAAGTAGTTCACCTACCGCCCTCACACGACGATTACCCAGATTATCTATATCATCCACTATTGCCTCAGTGTTTTTCAAATGGATAAGCTCGTCCACCGTGGCGAGGATGTCCTCTCTTCTCAAAGTCCGTTTGTCAAGCGGCACGTCTAAATTAAGCCTGTAATTTAACTTAAGGCGACCGACTTTTGATAAATCATAGGTAGTTATATTGAAAAAAAGATTGTTAAAAAAATTATTGGCAACTTCCTGGGTAGGTGGGCTACTTGGTCTCATCTTTCTGTATATATCAAGAATAGCCTCATCTGTTCTATTCACCTTGTCAAGAAGCATGGTATCTCTTATTGTACTGCTCACACCCTGTGCATCATGAACAAGGCATTCTATTTCAGATATGTGTCTTTCAATTATAATATCCACATCTTCTTCGGTAATAGTCCGATTACCTTCCACTAACACCTCACCTGTTTCCGGATCAATAAGATCATCTGCTGTTATTCGCCCCACAATATCTTCAAGACGAATCGGTATCCGCGTTACTCCTGCCGAAGTAAGTGCCTTGTGCAAACGCTTGGTGTACTTGTCTCCTTCCTTTGCCAATATTTCTCCGGTATTCTGATCAATAATATCCTTGGTAATCCGTTTTTGATAAAGATTTTCTATCTTTGCTTCCCGCCAACATTCATCTTTTTCGATTCTGATAATCTCGGTATTGTAGAAATGCCGCAGGATTTCCTTTGTAGAATATCCAAGCGCCTTCAATAGGATAGTGACTGGGAACTTCCGCCTCCTGTCAATACGAACATAGAGTAAATCTTTAGGATCGAACTCAAAATCGAGCCATGAACCTCTTAAAGGAATTATCCGTGCAGAATAGAGCAGCTTTCCGCTGGAATGCGTTTTGCCTTTGTCATGGTCGAAAAAAACCCCTGGGGATCGATGAAGCTGACTAACTACGACCCTTTCTGTCCCGTTAATGACAAAGGTTCCGCGTTCTGTCATAATGGGAATGGCTCCGAAATAAATCTCCTGCTCTTTAATATCGCGAATACTTTTGGAACCGTCTATACTGTCCGTATCGAAAACAACGAGCCTGACCGTCAATTTCAACGGAGCCTCCCAAGTCATGCCCTTGTTTAGACAATCTTCCTCGTCATATTTGACATCTTCAAAACTATATTTGACAAATTCCAAGGAGGATGTGCCCGCAAAATCATGTATAGGGAAAATACTTTTAAATACGCCCTGGAGACCAACTTCCTCACGCTCTTCCGGAGGAACATCTTTCTGCAAAAAACGCTCATAGGACCGCTTTTGCATATCAATAAGATTCGGCATTCCTATAATCTTTTCAATTTTACCGAAGTTTTTTCTTATACGTCGTACGGCGCCATTTTCTCCTGCCATGACATCTCCCTATAACATGGTGTTTCTTCAATGAAAAACTACAATTTAACCAAAAAGACAATTGTTGACTAACAATACTTGAAGACCCGTATACGGAACTTTAAGATCTATATACGGGTTCATGTTTTCCATACATATTTCAATTCACTACTTGATCTCTACAGAGGCCCCCACTTCTTCAAGTTGACTCTTCACTCCCTCCGCCTCTTCTTTGGAAACCCCTTCTTTCACAGCACCAGGAGCACCATCCACCAAGGCTTTTGCCTCTTTTAGACCTAAACCGGTAATTGCACGAACTTCTTTTATAACCTGAATTTTTTTATCTCCTACAGCAGTCAGAATAACATCAAATTCTGTTTTTTCTGCAGCCTCCTCCTGGGCCTCACCACCTGGAACCGCAGCGGCAACAGCAACGGGTGCGGCAGCGCTTACACCAAATTTATCCTCCAACTCTTTCACAAATTCTGAAAGATCAAGGACACTCATATTTGAAATATACTCTATCACATCTTCTTTGGTAATATTTTCAGCCATAATTCTGTCTCAACCTCCATTTTAAAATAAACTAAAGGCTATTATTGCTCTGCTTTCTGCTGCTCAAGCGCCTTTAACACATTCAAAAATTTGACTATAACACCATTTAACACCATGACCAAAGATGTAGGGACAGCCTGCATTGCAGATAGTACCTGGGCCAAAAGCTGCTCTCTTCCTGGCAATTCAGCCAGACGTTTTATGGCAGCAGCATCCAGTACCTGTCCAGATATCTGTCCACTTTTGATTTTCAGCTGTTCATGGTCCTTTGCGAAGTTAACCAGTATCTTTGCCGGGGCCACCACATCATCATTTGTTACAGCTATAGCCGATGGACCATTCATTTGATCCTTTATCAACCAAGTGTCAGTATCTTCGCTCGCCAATTTTAACAGCCTGTTTTTGACAACCCTAAACTCAATATCCGATTTTCTGAGTTGGCTTCTCAAATCAGTTATGGCTTTCACATTAAGACCTTGGAAGTCCACCAAAAAGCTGCCACACGCCTTCTTAAGTTTATCATGAAGGCTGGCTACAAGTTCTGTTTTATCTTCTTTTTTCATATTCACCTCCTCTCCATTCGACAGTAACCTACCGATGGCAGAGGCATTACCCCTAAGATTCAGTCAAAATCAGTCTCGGTAGGCTTATATTATTAAACCTTTATACCCAGATTCAGTTAGTTACTAACTGGTTACAAGGCACCTACTGTCTTAGAACTGCTACTTTTTTCGCCCGCTCCCTTATACTCCGAGCCTCTTTCAGTTCATTGTCTATAAACACATACATGCCACAGACATATGTGCTGAACATAAAATATTATTAGCTCAACAAGTTTTTCACATGTGCTGGATCAATCTTAATTCCCGGCCCCATTGTAGTGGACAAGGTTATACTTTTGAGATAGGTCCCTTTGCTGGCAGGTGGTTTCAATCTTAGAACAGTATCAATAAATGCGGAAATATTTTCAAGGAGGCTGTCCGAACCGAAGGATACCTTCCCTATCGGCACATGAAGGATTCCGGCCTTTTCAACACGGAAATCTATCTTTCCTGCCTTAACCTCTTTTACAGCCCTGGCGAGATCAAAGGTTACCGTACCAAGTTTGGCATTAGGCATCATACCTCTTGGTCCCAGAATGCGGCCTAGTTTTCCTACGGAACTCATCATATCCGGTGTTGCAATGGCCTTATCGAAATCAAGCCATCCCTTTTGAACCTTTTCTACCAAATCGTCCGATCCTACTATATCCGCACCGGCATCCTGTGCCTCTTTTTCCTTTTCACCCCGCGCGAAAACTGCCACACGAACTTCTTTACCCACTCCGTTCGGTAACACAACTGTCCCTCTGACCATTTGATCCGCATGTCTTGGATCAACTCCAAGTCTCACAGCCAGATCAACAGTCTCATCAAAACTTGCATATGCACACTCAAGCGCCAAGTTAACCGCCTCATCAAATTCATACCTCTTAACCCTGTCTACCTTTTGCGCCTTTTCACGGTACTTTTTTCCTTTCTTAGCCATTTACGCTTCCTTTCGTAACTCTA
>CAZQAA010000106.1:0-6426 GCA_964591255.1 uncultured Desulfobacterales bacterium
ATGAATGCCTTGTTGGATGTGCCTAACAAGATAGGCATGCCAAGCCGGGAAAAGCTTGAAAAACATTTCAAAATTTTGAGATTGTCATCGAATGTCTTTCCAAACCCGATCCCCGGGTCCAATATAATCAGGTCCTGTTTGATTCCAGCCTCTACGGCCCTGTCCGCCGCATCCCCCAAAAACGACTCGATTTCACTTACAACATCCTCATATACCGGGGCCTCCTGCATATTTTCAGGCCGTCCCTTCATGTGCATGAGGACAATAGGCACCCCGGCCCCGGCGGCAACAGAGGCCATGCGAGGATCAAACCTCAATGCGCTGATATCGTTAATGATGGAGGCCCCGGCCCGGAGGGCCTCCCGTGCCACATCACTTTTATATGTATCTATACTTATGGGGATAGCAATCTCTTTTTTGAGGGCCTCTATGACAGGGATTACACGATCCATCTCTTCAGTGCCCGATATCCTCAGAGAGTATGGCCTTGTGGATTCTCCCCCTACATCAATTATATCTGCACCATCATGAGCCATTTTCAGCCCGTGTTCCACTGCCCGATCCGGATCCAGATATCGGCCCCCGTCGGAAAACGAGTCAGGTGTCACATTGAGAATACCCATGACATGGGTCCTCTGATCCAAATCCAGACTGTATCCAGACCACCTGAGCATCAGATTCAACTTTCCGTTTCCCTCGCTTGTTCTCCTCCAGATCTGTTTTCCTCCTGGTCCATGTCACCGGCCATTATCTTGTCAATGTCACTTTTATCCAGGGTCTCCTTTTCTAATAGGGCGTTTGAAATCCTATGCAAGGTATCGGAATTTTCCTTTATAAGCTGACATGTTTTATCGTAGCTTTCAATGATAATCCTCCTCACCTCTTCATCGATCTTTTGAGCCGTGGCCTCGCTGTAATCCCTGTGCTGAGAAAGTTCTCTTCCGAGAAATATTTGCTCATCCTTTTTACCAAAGGTAAGAGGACCAAGTTTTTCACTCATGCCATAATCGCAAACCATCTTCCGGGCAATTTCTGACGCCCTCTCTATATCATTCGCGGCGCCGGTAGTCTGTACATTGAGCATAATGTTTTCGGCTGCCCGTCCTCCCATGAGTATGGCGAGGTTATTCAGTAAATATTCTTTCGGATAGGTATGCTTTTCATCGAGCGGAAGCTGCTGGGTCAACCCAAGAGCCCGGCCCCTTGGCATAATGGTTACCTTGTGGATAGGATCCGTGTTCGGCAGCAATATAGCCACAAGAGTGTGCCCGGCTTCATGATAAGCCGTGATTTTCTTTTCTTCCTCACTGATAAGCATGCTTTTCCTCTCCGTACCCATCAGCACCTTATCCTTTGCATCTTCAAAGTCATCCATTTCCACGCGGTCTTTTCCGCGCCTGGCCGCCATCAGGGCTGCCTCATTCACCATGTTTTCAATGTCAGCGCCTGTAAATCCAGGGGTGCCCCTGGCAAGTACAGAGACATCCACGTTGTCAGCCACCAGTTTCTGCTTAAGATGGACCTTCAATATCCCTTCTCTGCCTTTAATATCCGGAACAGGGACTACTACCTGCCGATCGAACCGGCCCGGTCTCAACAGTGCCGGGTCCAGGACATCAGGTCTGTTGGTCGCAGAGATCAATATAACGCCCTCGTTGGACTCAAATCCGTCCATTTCCACCAGCAGCTGATTCAGTGTCTGCTCCCTCTCATCATGCCCTCCTCCCAGGCCTGCCCCGCGGTGTCTTCCCACGGCATCGATCTCATCTATAAATATTATACAAGGGGCATTTTTTTTGCCCTGGACGAAAAGATCTCTCACACGTGATGCCCCCACACCCACAAACATTTCAACAAAGTCTGATCCGCTTATACTGAAAAACGGCACCTCAGCTTCACCGGCAATGGCCCGTGCCAGGAGCGTTTTGCCGGTGCCGGGTGCCCCTACCAGGAGCACTCCCTTAGGAATCCTGCCGCCCAGCCGTGTAAACTTCTTTGGATCACGGAGGAATTCCACAATCTCCTCCAGCTCTTCTTTTGCCTCATCAATACCGGCTACATCATCAAATGTGACCTTTTCCTGGGTATCACTCATGAGCCTGGCTCGACTTTTTCCAAAGGATAAGGCCTTGCCGCCACCCGCCTGCATCTGGCGCATAAAGAAGATCCATACGCCAATCAGCAATAGCATAGGGACCCAAGAGAGGAACACCTGAAACCATGAGGAATCTTCTACAGGTTTAGCAGTTATTTTGACCCCTTTTACCCGAAGCAACCTGATCAGTTCCGGATCTTTTGGAGCGTATGTCTTAAAAGGGCCCTGTGCAGACATGCCCGATATATTGTCACCCTGGATAGTGACTTGAACGACATTGCCGCTGTCTACCATGTTCAAGAAATCACTGTAGCTTACATAAACGCTGCTGCTTCTCGGCTGTTTGAATATCTGAAACAGCATGACCATCATGAGGCTGATGACCAGCCAAAGAGCGAGATTTTTATAAAATTGATTCAATTTAATACAACCTCCATAAATTAGTTGTTGATGTACAAAGTTTTTTTGTGTTCTGTAGTAATCATTATAGATTGCTTCTTTTAGATTTTCTATAGAAAACTTGTCCTGGCCTGAAGAGTTTCCTCAACCGAAATAAACAAGTTGACATACCTTGGACAAAACGATATTGTCCGAATACCGTGAAGCATGAAGCTTTACATCTGTTTTGACAAAAATCAATGAACAATCGGTTTAATCAGGCCACGAAGGCTTATGGGGATATAAGGTTTCCCCTCTGTCTTTTGTGGCCTTTTCTTTGTGAGGAGAAAGCCCTATGCATATCTCAGAAGGTATTTTGTCCGGGCCTGTACTGGTATCAGGGATAGCCCTTACGGCGGCAGGCACGGCAATCGGTCTAAAAAAGCTTGATTATGATCGCATTCCGCAGGCGGCAATACTTTCGTCATCATTTTTTGTGGCATCCCTGGTGCATATTCCCGTAGGGCCTTCAAGCGTTCATCTCATCCTGAACGGGATAGTGGGACTGATATTGGGGTGGGCTGCCTTTCCAGCGATCCTGGTGGCACTTACACTCCAGGCCCTCCTTTTTCAGTTTGGAGGTATTACGACGCTCGGGGTAAATACGGTAACCATGGCGGGTCCGGCTGTCCTCTGTTTTTATCTGTTCAGACATATAATACACAAAAACGGGCCGGTGTCCCTCTTTGGGGCCTTTGGATGCGGTTTTTTTTCCGTCCTTTTAAGCGCTGTAATGGTGGCTGTTGCCCTGACATTCACGGAAGAACAATTTTTAAGGGTGTCTGTCCTGCTGGTGACGGCACATCTTCCGGTGATGATCGTCGAGGGTATTATAACCTGCTTTTGTGTGGCATTTTTGAAAAAGGTCCAGCCGGAAATACTGGCGGGCTACAGGGTATAAAAAGATATGGGGAGGGTTATGATGAACAACCATAACTTGAACAGGGGAAAGAAACCGGTGAAACATATACTTGTTATGTCTTTTTGTCTTATGCTTGTGCTTTGCATGGTCAGCACTGCAAGGGCCCACAGGGTCATGATCTTTGCATGGTCCGAGGGTGGGACCATATACACGGAAAGCAAGTTCAGTGGCGGGAAAAAGGTTAAAGGGGGAGAGATCATTGTCTACGACCTGAATGGGAACAAGCTCCTTGAAGGGAAGACAGATGAAAAAGGAGAGTTCTCATTTAAGGCACCGAAAAAGACAGGGATGAAGATCGTGCTGATGGCCGGGATGGGCCACAGGGCTGAATGGACAATCCGTCCGGATGATATTCAGGATACGTCCATAGGCCGGAACGGGAAGACAGGCCATGAAGCGACATTAAAAAATGAGCCGTATCAACGGTTGGCAGAGTCTATTCCAGTATCTGGTGCCACTACTCCGGACAATATTCAGATAGCAATAGAAAAGGCTATGGAAAAAGAACTGAGACCGGTACTGAAGATGCTTGCAGAGTTAAGGGACCAGGGACCTTCAGTAAGCGATATCCTTGGTGGAATAGGATATATCTTCGGCCTCATGGGGGTTGGCGCCTATTTTAACTACCGCCACAAATTAGCCGAGGTGGAAACAAAAATGAGGGATAAGGCTTAACAGCTTATACGATAGGCAAAATGATACAGGAACCATTTACAAGCAGCTATTCCATTCTCCATCGCCTCAACCCATGTCTAAAGGTGGTGTTTGCCACCCTTTATTCCTTTGTTGTGGCCCTTTCGGATAGATTTCCTGTAATAACTATTGCGATTCTGTTGTCATTTATTCTGATCATTATTGCACAATTCGACTTTGTCCTTCTCCTCAAAAGGATAGCAATTGTAAATGGGCTTATCCTTCTTTTCTGGCTGGTGCTGCCCTTTACCTTTGAAGGGGAAGCCCTCTTCACCATCGGGCCATTTATCGCCACCATGGAAGGGGTGATTTTTGCTGCCAAGATCACACTGAAATGTAATGCTATCCTCCTGGCCTTTATGGCCCTGATCGCCTCAACTCCTGTCTCCGCACTCGGATATGCCTTGAACAGACTGCATATTCCTGAAAAGCTTGTCCAACTATTACTCTTGACCTATCGCTATATGTTTGTAATAGAAAAAGAGTACCACAGGCTTGCAACGGCGGCAAAGATAAGGGGCTTTCGACCTGGAAACAATCTGCACACATACAGGACATATGCATATATGATCGGTATGCTCTTTGTACGGGCCATATCCCGTGCCCAGAGAGTCCACCAGGCAATGTTGTGCCGGGGATTCCATGGGCGGTTCTATTGCCTGCGTGAGTTTTCATTTACACGGCTCGATCTTATCTGGTCTGTTTTCATGGCTGTTGTCATTATGGTGCTGGAAATACTCAATTTCAGTGCCGGGTGGTAAAAGACCGGGCATCATGAAAGATTTTGAGAGAGATGCGGTGAAAAATGCCAAAAGGCTGAAGTAAATACTGGCCTGAACCATGAAGGGAAACGACCATGCGGTTACTATTGGTTGAAGACGACGACAAAATTGCATCCTTTATATTAAAAGGTCTGAAAGAGGCGGGATTTGTCACAGACCATGCAGCAGACGGTGAGACAGGGCTTGATTTGGCACTGAGTGAGCCTTATGATGCCGCCATTATTGACATAATGCTGCCCGGGTTGGATGGTCTGGCTCTTATAGAGCAATTGCGCAAACGCCGGATAAGTACGCCCGTCATCATACTGAGCGCCAAAAGGTCTGTTGACGACCGGGTGAGGGGACTCCGGACAGGAAGCGACGATTATCTGACCAAGCCCTTTGCATTTTCTGAACTTCTCGCCAGGGTCCAGGCCCTGATCCGCCGGTCAACCGACACATCGGAATCCACAACACTCACGGTCAGCGATCTTTCCATGAATCTTCTGACACGGGAGGTGGTTAGAGCGGGGAATAGGCTCGATCTTCAACCCCGTGAATTTTCTCTGCTTGAGTACCTCATGCGCAATGCCGGCAGGGTTGTTTCAAAAACAATGATCATAGAACATGTCTGGCATTACAACTTTGATCCCCAGACAAACGTGGTTGAGGTGAGGATATGCAAGTTAAGGGACAAGGTGGACAAAGATTTTGATACAAAACTTATTCATACCATCCGCGGAGTCGGATATGTACTTAAAGAAAGCCCTTGACCTGCGACATACAATAGCATTCAGGTTGACCCTCTGGTATACAGGGATTTTCACTGTCTTTTTTCTTGCAGTTTTTTTGTCTTTTACCTAGTAATCACCTCCATCGTCCAGGCCCGGACGGATCAAGTGCTTTGATCAAAGCCGGACAGAGGAATGTAATAAGCAACCTGCCAAGAGAAGCACTTTTACCGTCATCCTTCCCCGAACTTCATTACCTCGATAGTCTCCTTCTCAAGATTGCCAAAAGATAATCTTACCGTCATGCTCCGGTTAACTACGGAGCGTATATTGAAAGGTGAAAGGTAAGGTAAAATTCACCCCCGAAGATTCGAGTCAGAACGATGTTTACAGTGGGAGTGCAGACAAGAGAAATGAGTCGCAAAAAAGCAAGGTCAAGTGGCTGTCTGCGCAAGGCGGCACCAAATCCGCTAAAGGTTTGGGTTCTCATTGCCGTTCTTTCGATGGGCGGCTGCGCCAAGTACCGCCCGATGCCCATTACCTCTGAGACAGTGCATGCCGCGCTGAGCCCCCCCGACATGAACGAGGTGCGACTCCGGGCCGCCCGGTTCAGGCACCCACTCTTGAAACCTGTGTCATTCGACGACCATGACGGGTTGTCGCCGGACGAAGCGGCGATCCTAGCCGTTATCGCCAATCCGATGCTTCGCGCTGTCCGTGACAGACGAGGGATCGCGTCGGTCCAGGTCCTCCAGGCCGGCATCCTGCCCAATCCCCGGCTTTCTT
>CAZQAA010000107.1:0-23153 GCA_964591255.1 uncultured Desulfobacterales bacterium
GATTTAAAAACTGCAATGGTTTTTATGATTGTGCTGTTTGTAAGTATGATATGGCTATGCGGCAAAGAGTGGAGAGCGGTAAACAGGCCGGTTGGCAGGATATGATGAGGACAAGATCTGGACTTAATAGGGTATGCAGACACAGCCTTACGAACAGGATTGAAGGTCGAGCCTGTGCATACGACTATGATTGTTCAAGGTGTGATTTTGATCAGTTTTTCGAGGATGTGTGGAGTGCAAAGACAAAGAGCATACCTTATGAGGTGCGGAATATAAAAGGCTTCGAGGTCCCCATGGGCTATTATTTTCACAACGGCCATACATGGGTCAGGATTGAGAGCGGAGGCTACATCAGGGTTGGCATGGATGATTTTGCCTTGAAGCTTTTAGGAAAGGCAGACGCATTTGATCTCCCACTCATGGGAAAGGAATTCAATAAGGATGAAGTTGGTTGGGGTCTGAGGCGAGGTGATAACACCGCAGATGTCATTTCACCGGTAGACGGTGTTGTCGTGGAGGTCAACTCTGAGTTGAGAGACAAACCTGATCTGAGTAACAGGGAGCCATATAGCGGTGGCTGGCTGTTTATGCTGCGCACATCGGATGTCAAGAAAGCGGCAAAGGTTTTGATGCCTGATATGGAGAGTATCCAATGGTTTAATACCGAGATCGATATACTGGAAAAAATGATAGAAGATGTTGCCGGGCCCTTGGCAGCGGACGGGGGTTATTTGAGCGGGGATATATACGGGAGTCTCCCCGGCCTGGGATGGAAAAACTTAACCAAGACCTTTCTTAAGAATTAATATCAGATCATCATGTGTATATCTTCTAATATAGGGGATTAGGCAGGTTGAAGATGAAATTGATACATAAAGGGAGCCGATTTGAAGGGCATAAGCATAACTGTATCTGGATGCAGGCGGGGGTGGTGCGTAGCAAGTTCTGTGAACATGATTACAATTGTCGCGTCTGTCGTTTCGATAAAGTCATGCAAAAAGCTGCAGATGATAATCAAAAGGAAAGAGAGACAGGCCATGAACCGGGAGGCAGGCGAGGCAGGATCATATCGTGGAGGTCAAAGCTGAGGGAAAGACCTGCGTGGATGCGTCCCTGTATCCACTATATGAAAGGTAGAATCACCTTTAGGGCATGTACCCATGAATATCACTGCGGCAGTTGCGAGTTTGATCAATATTTCTATGATCAGTATACCGTGTATACGGTTGTAAAACCGGTTGATGTGCTCGAATTAAGGGGATTCAGGGTTCCCCAGGGATATTACTTGCATCGAGGGCACACATGGGCAAAGATCGAAGAGGGCACTTCTGTAAGGGTGGGTATAGATGACTTTGCCTTTCGGCTGTTTGGACCCTTTGATCAGATCGAGGCCCCACTTATCGGTAATGAGGTAAAACAGGATGAGGAGGCCATCAAGATTTTTAGAGGAACGCACCAGGCAAGTTTCCTTTCCCCTGTGAGTGGTGTCGTGACTTCCACAAATCCAAGACTGAGAGAGTGTGGGGACCTGTCCAATCATGATCCGTACTCCGAAGGATGGGTCTTGAGAATTCATTCAAATGCCCTGCGTAATGAACTAAAAAATCTGATAATCGACATCGAGACTAAAAACTTCATGGATAGAGAAGTTGATTCTCTATTTGGTCTTGTAGAAGGAGTAGCGGGTCCTCTCGCTACGGACGGAGGCAATTTAGGAAGCAACATTTATGGCAATATGCCGCAGTTGGGATGGGAAAGGTTGACAAGGCGTTTTCTCCACACCTGAAAAGTCTATTTTTTCCCCTCCAGCCTCATGATTTCATCCTGCAATAGTATTTCGCAGTAACGGCAGAGCCGGTCGGTTTTCCTGTCCACATCTGTAACGGTACGGCAGTAATGCATAATGCACGTACTGTCCGGGCAATGGCGGAGCTTGAATGTATGACCCAGTTCATGTATGGCCTCTTTAATAACTCTGTGATGGTGGTATTCTTGGCATGTACCGACAGTGGGTGTGGTATTCTTTAAACGACAGGTGGATACAATGCATGCCTTTCCTCCTAACTGGGCCTCCCCATAAACGTGGGTGAGGATGGGAATAAACAGATCTACATCAGTAACAGCAAGCACTTTTAGAGTGTGGGGAGGGGCATTATTCGCAAGTTTTTCCAGGATCAGTGTTGAATGATACTGCTTGCGTTGGGGATCCAGTGCGAATTCTATATCCTGGATAATATATACAAGTCTGGTTTGCCATCCAAAGACCGTTTTGATTTTTTCCCCGATCTGTTTTAGGAGTATACTGTCCAGATTCCCAATAGGGCATATGACAATGGTGTATTCTGTTGAAACGATCAAGTCGGCTTCTGTATGTTGTAACGTTTAATCTTGTTATAAAGTGTGGAACGGTCAATGCCCAGAGTCTGTGCACTTTTGGATATATTCCATTCGGTTTCCTGGAGCACTTGGATTATATGGAGTTTTTCTACCTCATTAAGGGATTTTCGGATGGCGGAGGAGAGACGTTCTGGTTGTAATATGGGCAAATCATGCAACATGATCTTTCGTCCTTTTCCCACAACAACTGCCCTTTCAATGGCGTTTTGGAGTTCCCGCACGTTACCCGGCCATTCATAAAGCATCATTTCATCAAGCGCCTCCCTGCTGATTTGGTCTATAGGTTTATTGGTTTCCTGGGCAAAGCGGTGAACAAAGTGTTGGGCCAGAAGCGGGATATCATCCTTCCGTTCACGGAGTGGGGGCATCCTGAAGGAGATGACATTTAGACGATAATATAGGTCTTCGCGAAATGTCCCTTGCCTGATGGCCTTTTCGAGATCACTGTTTGTAGCAGCGATAACCCTGAAATCTGCCTCAATCGGTTGTGTACCGCCGAGGCGGTAAAACACCCTGTCTTCTAATATGCGCAGGAGATCTATCTGCATCCTCATGCTTATTTCACCTACTTCATCCAAGAAAAGCGTCCCCCCGTGGGCAAGCTCTAATCGACCTTTTTTGGTAGTCTTGGCATCCGTGAATGCCCCCTTTTGATATCCGAACAATTCACTTTCCAGGAGATGTTCGGGAAAGGCCCCGCAGTTGACGATCACAAAAGGGCCTTCGCTACGCGGGCTGTTGGTATGGATTGCCTTTGCAGCCAAGCCTTTGCCAGTGCCTGTCTCTCCGGTAATCAAGACCGTGGAATCCGTGGGTGCTACATCCTGGATCAGATCAAAGATTTCCTGCATAGGTCTGGACTGCGCGATCATGCTTTCGAACCTGGCCCTGTCTTTATACTCCTGTTTCAGGTAAAGATTCTCTTTCGCCTGGGCCTGAATGTCTATAATTTTTTCGATGATGACCCCAAGTTCATTGGGGTCGAAGGGTTTGAGCAAGTAATCGTAGGCCCCGTTTTTCATAGCCTCAATGGCCGATGGAATAGAGCCATAAGCGGTTATCATGACCACTGCCACATCAGGATCGCTTCCTTTTATCTGTTTCAGGACATCAAGCCCGCTCATTCCCTCCATCTTGATATCAACAAGAAGTATGTCAAAACGTCTATCTTTGCACTTATACAGGGCCTCTTCCCCGCTGGCTGCGGTATCCACGTCATGTCCGTCTCGTTCAAGCCAGCCAGCCAGTGATTCCCGCATGATCAATTCATCATCCACAATAAGGATCTTAGTATTGCCCATGAGATTCTCCGACCTGTTCAGGATGCATAGGAGGTCCTTTTATAGGAAATTCTATTTCAAAAGTGCTTCCTGAACCCACTTTTGACTTCACACTAATAAGACCGCCGTGTTCTTGAATGATGCCGTAGACCACAGAAAGTCCTAGTCCCACACCTTTGCCGTTTTTCTTGGTCGTAAAAAATGGTTCAAAGACCTTTGGCAGATCTTCTTGTGGAATGCCGACACCTGTGTCCGTAAATTTAACATTGATCTTAGCATCTTTAAGTGAATGCCTGGTCTCAATTCTCAAGACACCGCCCCCTGTCAGTTCCATGGCCTCTACAGCGTTGGAGATAAGATTCATGAATACCTGCTCGATTTGATTTGCCGATCCAACGAGTTCAGGAAGATTTGGGTCCAGATCTTTTTCGACCCTGACACCGGTTATCTTGAGGAGATTTAAATTCAGGAACAGTGTCTGTTCGATGAGCCGGTTCAGGCTCAATTTCTGGAGCTCTATTTTTGACTGTCTGGAGAAGGCAAGCAGGCCGGAAACGATTTCGCTGGTCCTTCTGGTTTCAGTTTCCATCAGGTCAAGGTATTTTACGAATTGTTCCCTCGCCTTTTGAGTAATAGGCCCCTCTTCAATAATTCGTTTGATTAGTATTATGAGGTTCAATATCCCTGCTATTGGATTATTGATTTCATGTACTACGGATGCGGCCAGTTTCCCCAGGGATGCTATCTTGTCCTGATGCAAAAGCTTGTTATGCGTCTCCTCCAGTTCTCTGGTTCGCTCCTCCACCATATGTTCCAGCCTTCGGGTGATCTCTTCCTCTTCCCTTAGACGTACGGTTATATCCCGGCTGATATCAACAAATTTGGCTATTTTGCCATTATCTTCCCATATGGGATATATGCTTATTTCAAAATGGCGTTGTTTCCCGGAAGGGTATTCCCGTGTCATGATATGAGTCACGCTTCTCTTGTTTCGTATCACGTCAGTCAGGGGACACGCAATTTCTTTGTCATCGCATCGCTGACTTGAATTTTGAAATACCTGGTAGCATTTTTTTCCAATCACCTCCTTGCGCAAGCAATGCATCTGCTTTAAAAAGGCATCATTGACTCCGACAATCTCAAGATCAGGAGTGATTACTGTTATAACCTCCTGAATCCCGTTAAGGATAGTTTCTATCTCTTTACTCCTACTCCTTAACTTGCGTTCTTCCACTCCGATGGCCTTCCAGACCATGTCAAAGACCTCATATGACAGAATCCGGATGCGCCGGGGTTTGGTTTCAAGGATATCTTTAAGTATCTCCTGTTCAGGAGTGAGGATTATAATAAGGTCGATCCCCAATTGTGGGTCATAAAGGTCATGATAGTCACAAATAGTCTTTAGGCCGAATTGTTTGGCATGCTGCATACCGGGACTTGTGGAATCAGGGTCAGCAATGGCCTGAAGGCGGGCGTTCACATCATTTTGCCTGTAATCGCGCATGGTTTTTTTAATGAATTCTGCGCAATAACTGCCGCCTCCCACAAGGGCAATATTAATGACAGGGAATACCTTTTGGGGCATACAGATACACTCTCCCCCATTCCGGGTATGAAAGAAATGTTTTTTACTGTGGATACTATGGATTGGTGTCTGGGTTCATCTCTATTATGTCATAAATAGAGTCCCTGCGCTTACTTAAAGCATAGCATTCTATCTAAAGGGTTTCAAGTTTCACGACTGCTATATCAAACCTTGTGGAAACAGACCTCATGACCCAGTTCAGGCATCGTCAAAAAATCGCCTGTTACATACCGTTTTTGTTTCGTTAATTCTGGCTTCCTTTTTGAATCGATTTATACTATTCTGCTTTCCGTAGAATTCCTGTATTTATATGAAAATCCTTATACTTTTCCCCATGTTGGGGAGAGTTGGGAATTGCGATTCAAGCTTGTGTGATAAAAATGAAGGTTCAATATCAGGAAATACGTTTTGGCACGTGTGCAGTAAAAGAGGGTTTTGTCACCCCTGATCAGGTTGTTAAGGCCATTGAGATTCAGGTAAGAGAGGACCTTTCTACAGGAAGGCATAAGGCGATAGGTGAAATATTACTGGAGCAGGGAATAATATCCCGTTCAGAACTTGATGATATCCTCCATATAATGTACAAAAGGGGCGGCCGTTCCTCCATATGATTAAAGACCTGTAGATCCTCCTATGCAAGAGATGAGTCCTGTGGTGCCAGTTTGTGACTTGATGAAACCAAGACAGGATGGGTCCCGGGTTGGAGTTAGGTGCTCATGATTCCTCATCGTACACTTTTTTGGCATATCCAGTCGGCTTGGATATTTTACCTCTTTGCAGTTATTGCCGTATTGCTGTTTGCTTATGGTATTATATCCCACTTGTCGGTATGGACAAAGGGTATAAAGAACCAAAATATACCTTTCTCATGGCATAACCTGGCCGGGGTCCTTGTAGATGGTATCCTGGGTCGACGGATTTTTCGGGGAGACGTTTCGGCCGGAATCATGCATTTTCTGATTTTCTGGGGATTCATCTCCTTGTTTGCCGGCACTGTGCTCCTCTCCATCCATCACTATCTACTGCCTTTTCTGTACGGCTCTATCTATCTTGTCTATTCGATATGCCTTGATATGGCAGGAGTGATGCTGATGATCGGTCTTGTTTGGAGTTTGGCACGCAGATATCTAATGCGTCTCAAACGGCTGGAGAGGCGAACCGAAGATTTATTGATAGTGCTATGGCTTTTGGCAGTGGTATTTTCGGGATTCATAGTGGAAGGCCTGAGGCTCTCCGTTCAACAGCCGGAGTGGGCTCCATGGTCTTTTGCCGGTTATATGCTCAGCATACTTTTGATCCCATATCAGGAAACAGGAGATCTTTATTATTATTTCTGGTGGATTCATGTCGTATTAAGTCTGGGTATTATTGCTGCAATTCCTTATTGTAAGCTTTTTCATGTACTGTCAGCACCTGTGAATATCTATTTGAAAGATCAACCCTTACAGGTAGTTCCCGCGGAAACGGCCATCAGTGAAGAAACGGTCTTTTCCTATCTTGACATGATTTCGTTTGATGCATGTATCCGCTGTGGACGCTGTATGGATGTTTGTCCCTCCCACGGTACAGGCGAACCATTTGGCCCCCGCGATCTTGTGATGGATGTCAAAAGATACATCTGGAGAGAACATGGCCCGGGGTTGTTTCGTGACCATGAAGCCGTGCTTGATGTGGAAAATTTGTGGTACTGTACCACCTGCCGGGCCTGTTTCGAAGTGTGTCCGGTCTATATCAGACCTTTTGATGTTATTCGTCAAATGAGAAGCAGAGAGGTGGAAGACGGTGTCAGGGTGCCGCAACTTTTGATCCAGACACTGGAAAGACTTTATAAGTATAATAATCCATGGGAGTCTTCCAAGAAGAATCGCACCTCCTGGTCACATGATCTGGAGATTCCTCATATGAGTGAGCTTGAAGGTGCGGGGGCTATCTGCTATTTTGTTGGATGCACGACTGCCTTGGATACCAGGGCACAAAACCTGGCCCGTTCATTTGTTAGTATCTTGAAGCATACCCAAATTTCTTTCGGCACTCTTGGAAAAAATGAGCCATGTTGTGGCGATATTGCCAGGCGTGTAGGCGAAGAGGGCCTGTTTGAATCACAGATGGAGGAGTGTCTTGGCCTGTTTGCCCGTTATGGGGTCAGGGAAGTGGTTACTTCATCTCCCCATTGTCTTTATACTTTCAGAAACGAATATCCTGCATTTCAGTCACAGATATATTCCGATCAGGGCCTGAATTTTTTTGCCCGTCACTACACTGAACTTTTGAGTGATTTGTTGGTTAATGGATTGATTCGATTTGAGATACCATTTCGGAAGAGAGTCACTTACCATGATCCATGTTATCTGGGTAGGTATAACAGGATTTTTGATGCCCCTAGGGCGGTAATCACGGCCATTCCTGGGATTGATTTTGTGGAGATGGCACATCATAGAGAATACAGTCTGTGTTGTGGAGGTGGGGGTGGCCGGATGTGGCAGGAGGGCCTTGATGCTGAGACTAAGATGTCTGAAATCAGGATAAAAGAGGCCCATACCGCAGGTGCCGAGATTGTTATAACGGCATGTCCCCTTTGTCTTATAATGTTGGAGGATGCCCGCAAGACAGCAGAACTTGAGGAATCTTTGCAGATAATGGACCTGAATGAGTTGGTAGTCATGGCCCTTGGGATAGAGGAGTATAGTAAATAAACTGTTTATATTGAAAAATATCAAGATATTACACCTGAAACAGGAGATCGAGTTATGGATATCATCGTTTGTGTAAAGCAGGTCCCTGAAGTGGCCGACGCAGAGCTGAAGATCAACAGGGATGGATCGGAGATCATTAGAGAAGATCTGGTTATGAGTATCAATGAGTGGGATAATTATGCTGTAGAAGAGGCGGTTCGCCTCAAAGAGGGCTACGGTGGCAGGGTTACTGTAATTACTTTGGGAGATGAAGATTCAGAGGACGTGCTAAGGCGCGCCCTGGCCATGGGGGCGGACGAGGCCATTATGATAGATGAGGGCGGTTTTGAGGAATCTGATGCAATGGGTATTGCCCGGGGACTTTGCAGTGCGATCCGTGGCTTAAGCTTCGACCTTGTTCTGACCGGTGTCCAGAGTTCGGACAATGGATGGGGTCAGGTAGGCCTGATACTTGCCGACATGCTTCACCTCTCGTATGCTTCACTTGTTGTAGGGATTGAGATCCGTGACGGCAAGGCGGTTGTGCACAGGGAACTGGAATCCAACACCCTGGAAAAGGTCGAGGTGGCGTTGCCTGCGCTCTTTACCATCCAGACGGGCATAAATAATCCCAGATATGTCTCTATCATGGGGATAAGGAAGGTCAGAAAAATTGGAATCAAAGAAACTGATGCCGACGAACTTGGATTATCTCATGACGATATTGGCCGAAAAGGCTCTGTTATTGCCTCCAGAACCCTTTTTCTTCCCCCGGAGGGTGAGGGTGCCGAGATCCTTACGGGAAGTGTGGACGAGATTTGTGAAAAGGCCTTTCAGATCATTTGGGACAAAGGGGGTATGATATAGATGGGCGAGATCCTGGTATTGGCTGAACACCGAAAAGGAGAATTGCGTGAAGTTACATATGAGATGCTCACTTTGGCTAATAGGCTTGCAGAGGAGAACAAGGTGGATGTAACGGCTGTTGTTTTGCAGGATCAGGGATTAGGCTTGGAGGATACGCTGAAAAATGCCTGTGACAGGATTCTGGTGATGGAAGATATGAGACTGGCCAATTATGATGCGGATCCATATCTTTTGTCCCTTAAGGCCATTATTAAGGAGCGCAGGCCGGTATTGACTCTGATCGGCCATACATCTGCAGGGATGGACCTTGCTCCTGCCCTTGCTTCAAGTATTTCCGTCCCCCTTGTGACTGATTGCCTTGATGTCAGGATGACTAAAAAGGGCCTTGAGGTCGTAAGACAGGTCTATGGAGGAAAGATAAATGTCCGCCTTGTCATGAGGCCATCCGATCAATATATATTAAGTATTAGGGCAGGGATTTTTGATGCTGAGATAGATCAGGGTAAATCCGGTAATATAGAGAGCATCCCCGTGCCCGGCTGGGAGGAACTCGGTGGACGTAGATTTCTGGAATACCTGGAAGAAGAGATCAAAGATGTGGATATAACTGATGCAGATATCCTGGTTTCCATAGGCCGTGGGGTCGGAAAACCAGATAATATACCTGTGGCACAGGCATTCGCCGATGTAATCGGCGCGACTCTTTCATGTTCCAGACCGGTTGCCGACAAGGGATGGTTGCCCAAAAGCAGGCAGGTAGGCACATCAGGAAAGAGCGTCAGGCCGAAGATTTATATTGCCTTGGGTATAAGTGGGGCATTCCAGCATCAGGCCGGTATGAAGAACTCCGACACCATTATTGCGGTAAACAGGGATCCGAAGGCCCCTATTTTCAAAATAGCCCATTACGGAATAGTGGCAGATATGTTTCAGGTGTTACCTGTGTTGACCGAAAAATTCAGAGAAAAATTGGATAAGAGGAGGTAATCCGTGAGCGATAAAACGATAGAGGATAAAACCATGGAGACGGCACACAAACTTTTTGGTAAAAGCAAGACAAGACCTCCATATTTTTTATGGAAGGACTTCGATAAGGATTTGGCAAACGATTTTTCCATGTTTATAACTGGGAATCTATATTCCAGGACCGTCCTTAGCATGCCAGAGAGACAGATGGTTGCATGTGCTATGCTCGCGGCCCTCCGTGCCCGGGATGAACTTAGGCTACATGTAGATGCTGCTTTGAATGTGGGATGCAAGCCCCGCAAACTTGCAGAAATATTTTTTCAGCTGGCCACTTACGCGGGTATGCCAGCGGTCAATGAGGCCCTTGCGGTATTAAGAAATGTCCTGAAAGAAAGAGGTAACTGGCCTATGGAACAAAAACGTAATCCATGATGATTTATGGGGATGCAATAGAAGTCTCCTGTCCATGCCTTAATATAGGTGCTAAAATGACAGCAAGAATTTTGATTATAGATGATGAAGAAAGAATTGTTGATCTCTTGAAAGATGTCCTTGAAGAAAAAGGATACAAGGTGAAAGGTGCATTTACAGGTGAAGATGCAGTGCGACTTGCCTCTTCTGAGGAATTCCGGGTAGCGGTGGTGGATATGTCATTGCCGGGAATGGACGGGCTTGAGACATTTGCTGCTTTAAGAAACGAAGATCCAGCTATTATAGGTATATTGATAACAGGTTACGGGACTCTGGATACGGCTGTAGAGGCCATGAAGCTCGGTTTTAGTGGCATCCTAAAAAAACCGTTTACTCCAAATGAATTGGTAGAGCTGGTGACGGAATCCTTGGAAAAGGCGGTCCTTATTGAGGAAAACACTCGGCTTAAGGCGCTTATACCACTCTATCGACTTGGCGAGAAATTTATAACATCAACGACTGAAAAGAAGGTGTTAGAGGAGTTGGTGGAGACCATTTTTCTTCAGACCGGGGCCCAGAGAATTTCTGTCATGCTGTATGATAAGGATGAGGTGTGTCTCAGGATTGCCGCGGCCAAGGGAATTGAAGAGGAAATCATCCCTAAAGTTCAGATAAGGTCCGGGGAGAGGATTGCTGGTTGGGTATTTGAGAAGAGTGAACCACTCATATTGAACAACGGTCCTAAGAGCAATCCCGAATTTGCACCATACTTAGAGAAGGAAGAGATAGTCGCGGCCATATCGCTTCCCATGAAGACACGGGACAAGACAATCGGGGTCATAAATGTCAGCAAGGTAAGGGAGGGGACCCCTTTCAGTCAGAGTGATATTGAAATGCTTTCGATTATATGCAGTCAGGCGGTAATGGCCATTGAAAATATCAGGGTTATGGAGGAAAGGACTGAAAGAATAAGGGTGCAAACCCTCCTTGAGCAGTATGTAGCCCCTGAGGTTGCGGAGTTGCTTATCTCCCATGGACACAACCCCCTTGATCTGGGTGAGGTAAAAGATATGACGGCACTCTTTGCCGATATCAGAAATTTTACTCATCTTGTGCAGGAACTTCCGCTGGAGACCATAAGGTCATTCTTGAATGATTTTTTTAAACTCCTAAGTGAGATAATATTCAGGTTCAATGGTACGTTGGATAAATTCATGGGTGATGCGGCACTTGCCGTTTTCGGAGCGCCTATCAATATTGACAAACCGAATGATGCGGCTGTTTCTGCCGCATTGGAGATCTTGGAGGCCTTTGCCAGGCTTAAGGAACGATGGATTGTAAACGGGCATCCCTTTGCACAGGTAGGCCTTGGAATCGGAATCGGGGCTGGAGAGATGTTCCTGGGCAATGTGGGTTCTGAAAGGAGGCTCGACTACACGGTCATTGGTACGGATGTCAACCTTGCCCAAAGGCTTGCTTCGGAGGCGGATTCGGGGCAGATTCTCATCTCAAAAAAGGTCATGGACCGATTGAGTGCACAGTTTAACATTACCCGGAAGGCCCCATACCAGCTAAAGGGCCTGGAGAGTCCGATCCATATATTCTCGGTCAACGCAGAATAAGCGTTGTGATTTCTAAAGACCTCTGCAATATTCTTTTTCGGGTCATAATCTATTGTCTAATGGGTGTGTTTTCCTCTCCCGAGAGGGCAAGACTATTACCGATCGACCGGGCATAACATCATCACCGCGTTGATTGTATGCATGTGTCTCTATTTCCACGCAGGTTTCTCCATTTTGATCGGTATATTTGTCAGCCACTTTACTTGAAAAGCGTATCACATCAGACAGAAAAACAAACCTTCTGTATTCAGCATAACAGCTTTTCAACCAACCATCATCTCCTGTCCAGTTCGTTATATGCTGAATAAACCAGCTTTGGCGCTGTGTCCCAATGTCATATGGATATGGCAATCCCATGGCACGGGCGGCCTGCTCGTTGTAGTGAACTGCCAGGAGCGGCTCCAATGCACATGTGTTGGGATCACGAAAGGCCCATGCAGGTTTTTGACGATACTCGGACAGGGCTACTTCATGGGCCGCAATGTTGGCGGGAGCAAGGCCGGCTACCATTGCCGCAATCATATCCATGATCCCAATAGGACCTTTTATTAAGGATGGCAACTCCTCTCCTGTCTGCACATCTTCCCAGTATCGTATCTTTGAACCCCTGATCTTCAAAGAGAGCGCCTCATCTTCTATTGTTCGTATCTCCCCCTCTGTCCATGGATGCGGCAATTCTATGTCTCCATAAAGGGCCATCATCCTTGCCTTTTTTCTCTCCGCCCTCAATATCTTGCGAATTGAGACCGCTATGAGATCCCCTCTTTGGTTAAAGTATTTTTCCTGAAAGCGATCGATCACGATCTTTCCGGCAAAGTGACTCTCTTTTGGCCCGGTAAAGTCCAAATATGTGGCATCAAATGTGAGCCTGTCATTCAACCTTACAGGTATATGAAATTTCATTTCCGTGGCAATATGAAAACCTGCCAGTCCACTCCAGCCGAATTGTACCCCGGCGAGGGCGCTGAACACCCAGGATGGAGGGGCAACAATGGTGCCATAACGAGTTTTTTTTGCGTATTCCATATCACGCCATAATGGGTTTGGTTCGCCTATGCCGTCCACAAACCTTTTTATGGCATCCTTTGTGGCCTGTTCATTAAAAACAACATTGTCTATACGTAGTTTAAGTCCCCTCTTTTTTTTCATTTCATCGATCAGTTCAGGGGTAAACCGACCTTCAGCCATTGCTATTTTGCTTTTGATTGCCATGAAAGAAATCCTACCTCACTTATTTTACCAGCCTCTTTTTCATATATTTGCCAAAAATTGTAACAACGGCGGGCTGGAATGTTAGTGCGAAAAATAAATTGACCAGCAATATGAGCGAATAAAAGAGTCCCATTTGTGCCTGGAACCTGATCTCGGCCAATAACCCCCATATACTCAGAGGAATGATCATGACCAAGGCAATAAACAGAACTGCCCGTCCCACTGATGTAGCCCCGTTGATAAGAGATGTTTCCAGGTCCTTGCATTCAATGTATTCTTCTTTGTATCGGCTGTGAAGATATATACTGAAGTCTACTCCTATCCCTATGCCTACTGCGGCAATGGGTATGGTGTCAATAGTCAGGCTCAGCCCCATAAGACTCATTAGTCCAAATCCTATTATATTTGCCACAATAAGGGGTATGACCACAAAAGTGGAAATGAGAAATGACCGGAAGCAAAGGGCACATATAAGAAATATAGCTACAAGTATTGTAATATCTATCCTGATATGGTCTTTTTCAAGAGAGTCGTTTATGGCTGCGTGGATTCCTATTACTCCCCCGGCCGGCTTGAATTCCCCTAATCCTTTTATCTTGGGAGAATGTTTAGCAAAGAAATCCCGCATTTTTTCTTTTATCCTGTTTATGGTGGCATCAGTATGATTTTTAAAGAAAAGCACGGTATTCCCATATTGAAATAGCCGGTCTGCAAAGCAGTCGAATCCCCCTGGAGGTTGTTTTTGCCTGTAAAGCAGGATGAGGTCTTCCGTGGCTTTCCTTTGATCAGGGATTAGGCCCCATGCAGGATCACCTTCATGAAATACGGCATTAAGTTGCCTGACAATGCCGGTTAATGACTTGTAACCCCCACATACATCCGGCATCTCTTCCAACATGTAAAATTCGAATGACTCTATATAATGGAGAAACTTGGGATCCTGTATGGCCCCTGGTTTTCCTTCAAAAAAAAGAATAAATGTGTCGGGCCCAATGCGATCAAAACGCCGTGTTATCTCCTTAAAGTCAAGATTGTAAGTGGAATCCGGTTTTAATATGCTGGTTCCCGGGGTGATCTCACCGGTAGATATCTTTATTGCTTCTCCTCCAAAGAGTACTGCTAAAGCCACGACTGACCAGATAACAAGTTTTCCGCCGGCAGGTGTTATGGAAAAAGCGGCCAGGGATCTGTTAAATTTTAGCCATGGCTCTTCATTGACTGCATGTATAGGTGCTGTGGATTGGGAGGAAAAACTTGGGGCAGGTAGATAGTATGCCATAAGGGGGGCTACTATACCGCTCAGGAAGATAAGATTCAAGATCCAGCATGTTAGTATTATACTGATATTCTGCAAGAACGGGATATCCGATAACATCATTACCGCAAATCCTGCCGCGTCAGTGCTTACGGCACTAAGGCAAGGCATGAGCATGCTTTGTATGGTTCTTTGCGCGGCGATATCCTTTCTATGGGTTATGGCCTCTTCTTCTACGTAACGGGCACACTTCTGAACCGAGCTGCTCACACACCTTACTGCCACGAGAAAGGGAAGGACAATCATCAAGGGATCAAAGTTAAGGTGCATATACCCTGCAAATCCAATGCCCCAGATTGTACTTAAGACCGTTACCACCAAAGGGACAATTACTCCCAAAAGGCATCTCAAGAATATGAACAGTAGGATGGCTACAAAACCGAATGTAATGGCAAATATCAGAAATATTTTTGGCCAATAGCTGTAGATTGCGGCTAACAATACAGGGCGGCCTGTAAAGTGTATGCTTGTTATTCCATCATTCTCTTCCCTTTTCAGTTGTGCAAGAAAAACAGATAGCTTGCGGTAGTCCACGGTGGGCTTGAACTGTGCAATAATTAGTGCTGCCTTGCCGTCAGATGAAACCAGGGTGCCATTATACATGGGGCTGCCAAGAATGCGTTCTTTTAATATCTTTAATCCGTTTGCTGTGGTGGGTATACGCGGCCATACCAGGGAATCGATATGTACCTCTCCGCCAGCTCTAACCGTTATATATTTGGCCTTTTGCAGTGTTATAGAGTCCACGAGTAACGGGTATGTTTCATCATGATAGCGAAATTTATGGGTTACCCTCTTCAATTTGGTCAGGAATTCCGTATTAAATATGTCACCCTCTTTCACACTGAGTTCACACAGCACTGTGTTGCCGCCACCGAATATGGGTTCAAATTTTTTGTGAAGCGCTATATAGGGGTGATACTTCGGCAACATATCCTCGAGTCTGGTTTTTGTTACCAGATGGCGGATACCGAAAGACATAAAGATGGTTATTCCCATTGCCAGCAAAAGGACAGGAATACGATATTTAAAAGAAAACTTGGCAATCCAGTTGGTCATAACTGTCCCCTACTAGTTACCGGATTTTTTCCCATTTTATGCCGTCTGATGTATGAAAGAGACTACCTCTGATGCCTGCAATCCATGCACCACCATTTTCCTTCAGGCAGTAATCATACAGACACTCGTTGTAAGAGAGAGGGACTTTGAATACTGACTTACGCCATGATGTTATGTTATTATCACTGTAAAAGATGTTTTTATGGCCGAATGTGATTATTTTGCCCTTGAAATAGAAAATTCTGAAGAGACTTCCTTGTCCATAGGCCTTTTTCATCTTATCTGTAGAGCGCCAGTTTATACCGTAATTATGGCTTAAAAGGATAGTAGAGCCAATACCTGCGGCCATAACGTCACCTTTGCCTACATAACATATAGACCACAGAGTATTGTCTTTTGCAGCAATCCCATTATCCTGTAATGTCCATCTGTTTCCATCTGAAGTAGTATATATAACGCCGAATTCTCCTGCGGCCCAACCATGTCCGTCAGGCGAGAAAGTAATTGCATTCAGGATTATATCATCCCCTGTTAACTGCACGCTCCAGGAACGCCCCCCGTTTGTGGTATTGAGAATAGTTCCCCTTTCACCTACTATCCAACCGCGGTTTTGGTTTTTGAAGTAAACTGCCTTCCAGAAATAATCGAGGGGGCTTTTTTGTATATCCCAGGTTTTTCCACCGTCTCTGGTGTTCAATATGGTCCCTGCATAGCCTACTGCCCACCCGTTTTTGGTGTCTACAAATTGAATGTCCGCCAGGGACTTTATTGTGGGGGTGTTCTGGCTGTTCCATGTTTTTCCGCCATCACTGGTGTGCCATATATGGCCTGCATACCCGGCCATCCATCCTGTTTTGGACGAGTGAAAGCTTATTCCTAATACTGGATAAAGAGTGCCAGGAGGAAAGTTGGATTCGGCACTTGCTACTCCGCCGTAATATTCTGTAAATAAAATTGTACAGGCCAATAGTGAAACGGAGATCACACATATAAACAGGACTGTTTTCAGCAAATATTTTAATAAACAGCGCACAGTATTGCCTTGATATTATTGCCTTGATATTACCTTAAAAAATCTGACAAGGGTTATACAAAAAAAGGGACGGAAACAATACCGTCCCTTTTTTAAAACAAACATCAGGTCAAATCAAATTATACCTGGTCCTTCTTCTTTTCTATTTCTCTTTCTTTTAGGACCTTCCTGCGAATTTTTCCGTCGGGTGTTTTGGGAAGTTCATCGATGAATTCGATCTCCCTTGGATATTCGTGTTTGCTTAGTTTATCCCTGACAAACTTTCTTATATCTTCTTCCAACTCAGGTCCAGGTGTATAACCCTCTTTTACTTTGATAAATGCCTTTACAATGGTGCCCCTTTCTTTATCAGGGCTTCCCACAACTGCACATTCTTCAACTGCATCATGTTTCATCAGGGCATCTTCAACCTCTATGGGGCCTATGGTATATCCGGCAGAGATGATGACATCATCTGCCCGTGAGACATACCAGAAATAGCCGTCCTCGTCCTTGTAGACCATATCTCCGACCCTGATCCATTTATCACCCCGTTTAATGGCCATTTGTCCCACTTCATTTGGCGGGACCTCATTGTCATTTTCATCAATCACACTGACAATAGCACCCAGGGATGGCTTGCCAAGGCTGCCGGGTTTTACCTTCCAGTTATCAAAGCCGGCAAAGTCAGAGGTAAGGGGACCTACTTCGGTAGTACCATAAAGACCGTGCGGCATTATCCCCCATTTTTCTTTAATAAGTGCTGCCACGTCTTTTGACATGGGCTCGCCGGTATATGTGAGACGCTTTATCTTTATATTGAATTTGTCTACATTGGGAGATTGCAGCATCAGCCTGTAGTGGGAGGAGATTGCGGATATGTTTGTAATTTCAAAGTTCTGCAGGGCCTCCAGACACATGTCTGCATCGAATTTTCCGGAATAGGTGCCCACGGCCTTTCCAAAAATCAGGGGTGCAATTGTTCCATACCAGATTCCATGTCCCCATGCAGGTGACGACGGACAGAAGTATTCATCATCCGGACTTACCCCAAGTGCGAACCTGATAAACGGAGCCGCAACGGTGATGGCGCCATGACGATAGTTTACAGTTTTTGGTGCGCCCGTTGTGCCGCTTGAAAACTGTATCATGGCCATGTCATTAGGTCCGGTATCTGGTTTGAATTCCTTTGATTCTCCGGCCATGTCGTCAAAGAGGTCTTCCGCAAATATGATTTGCAGATTCAGTTTTTTGCGGACATCTTCTTCTATTAGATTGGTTCTGTCTCTTGTTGTAAGAATAGCCTTTGTCTCTCCCTTTTCCAGACGGTAGCCCGTGGCGTCAGGCCCGAACAGGGGTGAACAGGGAATGACAATTGCCCCTAATTTGAATATACCGAACATGCCTACATAAAATTGAAAACATGGATGAAGCAGAAGGGCCACCCGGTCGCCTTTTCCTATCCCTTTGTTTTTAAGAAAATTGGCAAACTGAGAGGTGGCGTCTGAGAATTGCTGGAAGGTATATCTCTCCTCTTTCCCGTCGGCGAACTTTATCCTTATGGCGTCATCTCCTTTGGGATGCCTGTCCACACATTCGTGGGCGATGTTGAATTTTTCCTTATCACCGTCAAAGACTTGCCATCTTTCACTCCACTTGAATTTTTCCTGTGCCTCTTCATAACTTTTGTACTTGTCTAATACTGTCTCCATAATCTTCTCTCCTCATTTATTTTTTTTATGATACGCGGTTGTTGAGCGGCCAGTAGTCCTTTTCTCGTGATGGAAGCGCTATGGTCGCATAGCCGGGCATGGTCTGTTGTCCACGCTGGTTTTCGGCGTATGTCTCGATATCTACACACGGTTCGCCATCATCGTCAATATATTTTTTTACTACCTTGCCGCCAATTTTTATAACGTCGGACAGGTAAACAAAACCTCGGTATTCAGCCCTGGCCATCTTCAGCCATCCCGTGTCACCCATCCAGTTGGTCAACAGGTGACCCTGCCAGCAATGCCGTTGAATTCCTACATCATAGGGCCATGCAATACCCGTTTGAGACTTTGCCGCATATTTGTTGTAGTGCACTGCATAGACCGGTTCAATGGCGTAAGTCTCTGGATCCCTGAAGTACCAGGCGGAATGTTTGTGTTTATCTCGAACGACCAGTTCATGCCCGAACGGCCTTACTGGTGTTGCTCCGCCCAGAAAAAATGCTACCATATCAGACAGCCCGATAGGGCCTTTTATTACCGGCTTGAGTATGTCTCCTTCCTGGACATCCTCCCAGAAACGAGGCTCTTTTCCTCGTAATTTTTCAGCCAGAATCTCTTTTTCCAACTCTTCCAGTTCTTCATCTGTCCATGGATGAGGTAATTCAAGTTTGGGACCTTTTTTCTCCGTCTTTGTCTTTTTTTCCGTGCTTTTTCTCATTGCGGCCCTTTCAACCCTTATGTTCATCTGGTCAAAAAGGCATATCAGATTACCATCTTGGTCTTCATAACGTTGTTCAAAGTGTTCAAATACCATTTTGCCGGCCTTGCCCTCTTTTATCTCAAAGTCCTTGAACTGGGAAGTGGGCTCTATATGCATGCCGGGCCTGATAGGTTTATAAAAATGCAGTTCGTTTTGTGCGTTAAACCCGCCAAGACCGCGGAACCCGAACTGCGGGGCCGCCGGAAGTATGGAGTAGACAAAGAAGGGAGGAGCAGTGAGCCCTTTATAAGGGCTTTCATTCGCATATTCCTCATCTCTATAAAGGGGATTCCAATCACCCACTCCGTTTGCAAAGCTTCGGATCCCCATTTTTGTTACATCAATATTGTTCAGATAGTTGTCTGTCCTTAGCATCAACCCCTTTTTCCCTTCCATCTCCTTGATGAGTTCAGGGGTTAAACGTCCTTCTGCCAATTTCCCCTTTTCTATATCTGCCATTTATTGTGCCTCCTGAAAAATATATTAACTTTATGCTTTTTTATTTTTTCCCGAGATCATCACCATATGTTTTTCTGAGTTCAGATAAGTAGTCCGGGTCCATATAACCTGCACCCTTACCTACCTGGTTTTCTATCAGGTCGGTACGCGTTGGCCTTCCCGGGGGGAATCTTGGCACAGTGCCTACTACTTTCTCCTCTTCAAGCTTCTTGAGTTCATCCTTGCTAATACCAAGGAGTTCACAGAAGACATACTCGTTATCCTCTGCAAAACGAGGCGCCCTTTTTGGGGTAAAACTATCAACCCCCCTGAACTTGGCCGGCATCTGTTTTGCTATGGGTCTTTTACCTCCTTCAGGACCATGATCAATAATATCAAAGAAACCCCTTTCCAGAAGGTGAGGATTGAGATGGACTTCCTTCATGGAGAGCACCGCACCTGCAGGGACACCTGCCTTTTGTAATTTTTCCGTTATCTCGTAATGACTATGTTGAGATGTCCATTCCTCAATTATTTTGTCCAGTTCCCCCCTGTTTTTAATCCTGCTCTCCATATCGTGGAATCGATCATCGCCTTTCAGCTCTGGTTTGCCCATGACGTCACAAAAAGAGGCCCATTGGTCCTCATTTTCTACCGCAATATTTACCCACTCGTCTTCACCGTTACAGCGAAAACACTGATGAGGGGCCATAGATGGGTGGTCATTTCCGGATCTCTCCCTTACCTTACCATTTAGTGTGAAATCCATTATAACGTCACCGATATGTCCGATTATGGCCTCTCTCCCGGAAATATCGATGTATTGACCCTTTCCCGTTTTTTTTCGGTAGTACAGTGCACTCAGGACCGATGCTGTGCCTGTCAGTCCGAGCATCCAGTCGCCATATGCAAAGTTGGACAGAAGGGGTGGTTGATCAGCATGTCCGCTCATGTAAGTCATTCCTGACATCCCTTCCATTCCCGTCATGTACATGTAATAGTCCCTGAGGGGGCCGTAATGACCCAGACCACTCATGGACACCATAATAATTTCAGGCTTTATTTTTTTTAGTTCCTCATATCCAAGGCCCAGGTTGTCCATCACCCTTGGTGAGAAATTTTCCATAATAATATCACTTAGTTTTACAAGTTTTTTAAATATTTCTTTACCTTTGTCAGTTCCCAGGTCCAGGCTGATCCCGCGCTTGCCCGCATTAATGGTATGAAAATATCCTCCGCAGTTCCATGCCTGTTCTGTGGGTTCATTGTCGGGATATACATTGGCCCGGGTAAACATGTCCGGACGTTTTGGTGATTCTATCTTTATCACCTCGGCGCCCAGGTCGGAAAACATCCTTGCACCCATGGGGCCGGCATAAACCATGGTCAAATCGAGGACCCTGATACCTTCAAGTAACTTGTATGCCATTTTTCATCTCCCTCTTGCTTGTCTATAATGTCATCAATCCTTTATACAATGCCTTTTCGTCGGAGTTCTTCAATTTCATCCGTTGAATAACCCAAGGTTTCCAGCACCTCTTTCGTGTGTTCTCCTAAAAGCGGAGATCGACCGGGCTTCCAAGGGGTTTCGCTCAATTTTGCAGGTGCTCCGGGATAAGTCACATTCCCCATGACAGGATGTTCAATCGTGGCAAAAAACTCTCGTGCCTTAAGCTGCGGGTCATCAGGAAGTTCCCCTGGACTAAGTATGGGAGCAAAGGCCAGTTTCAATTTTTGTGCCTTTTCGGTTATCTCCCATTTTTTGTGTTCCTTGAGCCATGGGAGGACCAGTTCTTCAAATTTTTCAGGTGCCTTGACACGGGCACCGGCCTTTACAAGAAGAGGATTTTCTTTCTCTTCTGGCCGTTCTATAAGATCGGCTATTACCTGGGTTCCTCCAAGGCCGGGAGTGAGGTTTACGAAACCGTCTTTACATGGATAATTTTCCTGGGTGGGAAAACCGTGGATGGCCCATGGGAGGCTTCTCCTGCTCAGGCCTATGTAGGAATAATCTGCGCTGATACCGGTCATGGTGCTTGTAACACATTCCATTATGGACAGGTCTATCCACGTTCCTGAAGAATCGCTCACAGGGCTTACAAGGGATGCCATGGTAACTACATAGCCGATAAGACCCGCAGTATATTCTGCCTGTGATCCCCCAAGGATAGCAGGTCTGCTGTCAGGCCAGCGTGTGGGTCTCATTACGTACATTGCCCCCCCCAGACCATAGGCGGTAAGGTTTGTGGCTTTATAGTCCTTGTACTGCCCGTCCTGGCCGAACCATGAAATAGATGTCATTACAAGTTTAGGGTTTATCTGTTTTAGCGTATCATAAGATAGTCCAAAGTCTGCCATTTTTCCCGGTTCAAAGCTTTCGATCACTACATCCGCATCTTTTACAAGTTTTTTAAAGATCTCAACACCGCTACTGTTTGTCAGATCAAGGGTTATCCCCTTTTTGTTGGTATTGAGATAAAAAAATGTCCCGCTTTTTTCAGGATCCGGGTCATCCTTTTGAAATGGTCCTTTGCTTCTGAGGCTTTCCCCATTTTTATTGTCCGGGGCCTCAATCTTAATGACCTCTGCACCGAAATCAGCCATTAATTTTGCACAATAAGAGCCTGCGATTCCGGCCGAAAGATCCAGGATCTTGATGCCCGCTAATGCTTGCTCAGCCATTTATCTTCCCCCTTTTTATATAGATTTTTTTTATCTCCCACTTTGCGCCGGTACAGCAAAATAAACGAGAAGTTACATGGTTAATAATTATTTCTCTGGGAGTGCAATATAAGGAAAAACCCGTTGCGTGTCAAGTGAGATGGTATGATCTGACTTACTTAAGGAATGGGGCGTAATATTACTGTATATGGCAGGTATTGATGAGACGGCCGATGAGTTCTATCTCTACTGCCACCTCGTCACCATCCTCGAGATATACAGATGGCTCCCTGAATGCACCGACGCCATGCGGGGTGCCTGTCAGGATGATATCGCCCGGGAAAAGGGTAAAATGGCGAGACAGGAAGCTGATGATGAATGGAAGCTTGAATATCATCCTGCTGGTGCTGCTGTCCTGCATCAACTCTCCATTCAGGACACATCGAATTTTTAGGGAGTGGGGATCTGGTATCTCCTCAGGATTCACAATCCATGGTCCTATAGGACAGAAGGTATCCAGAGACTTCCCTCTTACCCACTGGCCATCTCCAAACTGAAGGTCTCTTGCGCTGACATCGTTGGCACAGGTATAGCCGAAAACCGCATCCATGGCCATTTTTTCGGAGAAATTGCGTGCTGTTTTTCCTATAATTACAGCAAGTTCTGCCTCAAAATCAACCTTTTTTGTCAAGTTGCTATTCCAGGTGATATGATCATAACATCCGATTAAACTGTTCGGGAATTTAGAAAATATAAGGGGTTGATCGGGGATTTTCCCCTTGGTTTCTTCAGCGTGGTCCCGGTAATTCAAACCCAGGGCTATAATCTTGGAAGGCCGGCTTATTGGCGGGGCAAATTTTACATCTTTTACAGGGATGGGGGAAGATTTGACGGGCTTTATGGGTGCACGGGCGCATATAAAGTCGATCATATCCCCATCAAAGTTCAATGGGATCAGGCCCTGATCATGGATCAGTCCAAGACGGATTTGATCATTATCATAAAATTGGGCAATCTTCATACAGTCTGTGATTTAATATCTCTCAATAGGGGGTTTAGGTCTCCTTATTCAAGGTTTTCGCCTTTGGGCTAATGCGTTAGTCGGGTCCTGCGCAGATGACATAGGAACAAAGAAAGAATAAGGCAACTTTGTGTCTTTGGCCCGTATTAATACCCTTGGG
>CAZQAA010000108.1:0-5376 GCA_964591255.1 uncultured Desulfobacterales bacterium
TCTTTTCCAGATGACCTACCTTGTGATCCGGGGCAAGATCAATCAGTGACCGTACCCGTTTATAGACCCTATTCTGTATCCTCTCCTGAAAAAAAAGTTCCATCCCAAAATTAACGATCGCTTTAAAATCCTCCTTTACACGATTCATACAAAACCGTTTAAGGTTAATTCTGAAATCTATCCCTGCACTTCTCAAGGCATCATAGGTCGCATAGTTTACCCACTCTGCGATGGAGGCATTCACTACTTCGGCCCCGAATTTCTCAAGGGTCCTGATCACGTCCTGATTCGCGTGGACATGTGAACGCAAATAGATCTCACCCACGATCCCAATCCTTGGCTTGGGGGGTATATGAGGGTCAATGATCTCTTTTCCCTCCTCAATAATCTCACACAGCATGTCAAGGATGGCATCCAAGTCCGTTTTCCCGCCATATACCACAAAGGCCTTTTCCATGGAAATCAATGCTCTTTCAATAAATTTATCTGCCATACCATATTCCTTTTCATAAGGCCTGATTCTCCATAGCAATCTGTCAAGGACATCCCCTACAATCACGGAAAAATAACAAACTTTTTTGAGATCTTTTACACGCCCCTCCTCAATAATTCCTGCGAGGGAATAACCGTCATCCGTTGTAATTGTCCCTATCTTGACCTTTTTCAAATCATGAAAGGAATCCAAGACAATTCTCTGATATTTGTTGTACATACCGAACCGGCATGGGCCTGAAGATTCTGGCATAAAATACACGTAATCCTCAGGATGAAAGTTATTGCCTAACCTATCTTTCTCTTTTTTCATAAAATAGAGGATATCGCCTGTTGTAATCTGGCAGGGATAACATTCCTTTCCAGAGGTATATTCCTGGCCAAAATCAAGCCCTTTACAAGTATCCATAACCTTGGCAGAAACACCAAATCCCCTGAAAGATGCCGCAAGGAGACGGGCACCGATCCTATTCATCTCGGGAATCAGGAGGATTTTGCCCCTGCAATCAAAACGGCCCACATTTTCACTGAAAAACCGGGATCCTATGATCTTTTCTGATCCATTTTCCATATTATGATTAACCATAATGCTTGAGAGATCCCCCACGTTCTAACCCTACCGTTAACGTCTGAATTGTATTGTCTATTACATTTTTATAGGCTTCCAGTCTGGTCATTACGCCTGCCACGGCACTATGTTCGTCTAGTTCCAAGATGAGATATGCCTTGGAACCCATAATATGTTTATAGAAATGCTCGATAAATGAATCGGCTCCACAACTGAAATTGGTGAGATGTAGGCCAAAATAGTTGGCATGTCCCTTAACGAATCTTGCAGTCCTCAAAATTCTTGCTCCAAGTCCCCAGTACATAGAAGGAAAATCAGAGAGATCTACCGAAGATACATCAATAAAATCCATGGGAAGGGCGGATATTCCGATCTTTGCAAGATTCTGGCCCAATCTCAAATTGAGCCTCTCATCATAAAGGTTATATGGACGACCCGTGACAATCACCAAAGGTTCGTGGGAATCATGGACATCGATTATTTTATGGCCTTCCCGATAAAGTTCCTCTATAAACTGTTCCTGTTTATCAAGAGCATAGTAAAGCGCCTTCCGTATCTGAGTGCTATTTACTCCCAACTTGGACCGTATCTGCTTTGATATTTCAATGGCCAAGGAATCTGGATCATATTTCAAATGGATAGTCGGGGTCAAAATATTCGAGCTGTCCATACCAAAAGCTGCCCGAAGCATATAAGAATTACCCTGAAGCATGGGACAGTAAAAACCAACTTCTGAAACATGAGGTGTGGGCATATTAATGAGACTAGGCAAAAATACATATCTCGTTTTTCCTATCAACTCCTTGACATGGCCGTGTGAAACCTTCACAGGGTAACATGTCTCTGCCACAACAGTCTCTATCCCAGCTTTTGAGATATGGGTATTAGTAGGGGGAGTAAGGACAACCCTAAAGCCAAGTTGATCAAAAAAATGTGCCCACAGGATAGCGTTTTGATGTGTGTAAAGGGCTCTCTGCATACCTATAGTGGGTCTTCCATCCACCTCAAAAACAGGGTCATCCTTCAGTTCTTCATAAACATCGGTCATATAAGCCTGCCAGACCTTCTGTCTCAGATCAAAAAAATTTTCTTTCTTAACGCCCCTGGACTTCGCCAATTCATAGCGGCCGCACTCTCCACCCCATATGCTGCGCCTGCCGTCAAAATCATATATCTTCAGCTTGCACTGATTGAAACAGTTAGGGTCAGCATGACATATCTTTTCCCTGTGCTCCATTTTGTCATTTATAACACTAACAAGCTCCCTGAAACTGCCATGATCCATGTTTTTCTGGTGCATTTTCTCCTGCACACTTATGGCCGCACCATATGCACCCAGGACTTCCCTGTGCTCAGGGACAATTATCCCGCAGCCAAGGATATTTTCAAATGCTGCCACTACCCCTTTATTTAGGGAAGGTCCGCCAAGAAACATCACTCTGCGCCCCACCTTCCTCTTCCCCACTACTCGGTTTAGATAGTTATGCACTATTGCATAACACAGTCCTGCTATGAGGTCCTTTTTATCAATACCTTTTTGGTGATAAGAGACAAGGTCCGATTCCATGAAAACCGTACACCTTTCAGCCAGTCTGACAGGCGTGTTTGAAGAAAGGGCTATCTCCTGAAATTCACCAACAATATTTATGCCGTATTTGTTGGCCAGCTCGTGCAAAAAGCTGCCCGTCCCCGCAGCACAAATCTTGTTCATATCAAAATCAAGGGGATAACTGTTTGAGATATAGATATATTTTGAATCCTGGCCACCAATTTCAAAAATAGTATCAACTTCCGGATCAATTTCCACTGCACCCCGTGCGTGCGCTGTTATCTCATCAATAATCAGATCCGCATTGAGGAAATCCCCCACAACATTTCTACCGGATCCGGTGGTAGCTATACCCACAACATCTATCTTTTTTCCCACATCGTCCATCAAATATTTCAAAAGGGATTGGGTAACTTCTATAGGTTTACCCTGTGTCGGAACATAACGCTTGTGAACAATCTTCCTTGCCTCGTCCATAAGGACATACTTAGTAGTGGTAGAGCCTATATCTATACCAAGATATACCTTGGTATATTTCTGTATAACCCTGATGTCCCTCGTTTTTGGTCCGGGAAAATCTGTATATTTCAATTCCAGCTTCTGGGCAATGGGTACAGAAATCCTGTTGCTATACCCCACGGCCTTGCATCGCTCAAGATCAAGGCTTGAAATCTTATGGCCAGAGTCGGCGACAGATCCTCTGTCCAGATCAAGGGCCCGCAGTGCAACCCCTAATGCCCCAATAGATGTATTATATGGAGGGACAATCAAACCGGGAAAATATTCCTTTAAGGCCTTTATCTGAAGTGCATTTAACGAAAGCCCACCGATAAAAAGAAGCGGTCCTTCAAGTCTCCTGTTGGAGACAATGGTACTCATATAATTCCTGGCATTTCCCACATGGAGTCCATAGATAATATCTTCCAGTCTTTCACCCTTATTCTGGAGATGAATCATATCGGACTTGGTAAATACGGTACACCGGCAAGCTACATTGGCAGGCCTTTTGCTATCCATACCCAGCCTGATAAAATCCGTCAGTATCTCATCTGTCTGGTGCTGAGAAACATGAAACTCTTTCGAATAAATGGAAGTAGCAAGTCTCTGCGCCTGCTGATCAATAAAGGAACCGGTACCTGAGGCACATGGGCCATTGGTATTGAAATATTCCAACTGCCATCCACTTTCAGAGTGGCCAATCTGGAACAGGGCCGTATCTTGCCCACCCATGCTAATGACTGTCCTGACATCCGGTTTGACAAAAACCGCTCCCAAGACCTGACTGATAGTATCAAATTCGTAAAAAGCATTTAAATCTTCGCTGAGTTTCCTCCCATGGTTACCTGTGAAGGACACGGATAAGATCCTTTCCTTGCCAAATTTCCTGTATATCTCCTGGACTAGTTCAAAGACTTCTTCCTCCACCTTACCCAGGTGTCTGCAATAGGGAGACTCATGGACAATTTGCCTTTGGCAGTTAATCACAATACAGTTCAGGCTAACAGATCCCACATCAATGCCCACATAAAATTGATCTGAGTCATCATGCCAGGTCTTTTTATATTTGCCTGTCATTGTTCATTGCCTGAATAATAGATTTCCCCTAAATGTTCCTGCCTGAGTATATATCCTTTAATAAGCAGCCCCTTAATGACAGGTTCTATATCAGCTACAGGTATACCCAGTGACATGGAAATATCTACAATTCTGAGAGGCCTCCTTTTCGCCATCTCGATTATATCCTCAGATAAGGTATCTTTTTGCCATTGCTTGGTACTGACAGGAGCTCCGGCAATGATCTCGCTGCTCCCTCCGAATAATTCTTTTAGCTCCTCCAATCTCTTCCTATCAATAGATATGGCCCTTCTGTCTGCCGGAGGACGTACAACCGTATTGATTTGTATCTTTTCAGGTCTTATCTGTTCCACCACTTCCTTTAGGGCATGGACCTCACTTTCCGAATCATTGAATCCCGACAGAAATACCAGTTCTAAAAAAATTTGGCCGCGATATTCATCCCGCAGGCTTATCAAGCCGTCAATAATTGTGTGTAGGTCAAGATCATGATGTGCTCTGTGAATCAACTTGAAGGTCCTGTCAGATACCGTTGTCAGGGTAGGCATAATGACATCCGCCATAAGGACACGTTTACGGACCTCGGCCTTCCAGAAAAGCGAGCCATTAGTTAAAAGGGCCACCCTTATGTCTGTCATATCTTTGATAGATCCTATAACTCTATCGATCTCGGAATGAAGAGTCGGTTCACCGGATCCTGCCAGCGTGATGGCATCAGGAGTAGTTTTTCCCAACTTGTTTTCTATCTCAAAAACCACATCCCTAACCGGTAAAAATCTGCCCGGCACAGATATCTTGGAGGTAGTCCTTCCCACCTGACAATAAATACAATCGAATGTACATGTCTTCAGAGGAATTAAATCCACTCCCAACGACATCCCCAGTCGCCTGGAGGGAACAGGACCAAAGACATAGCTCATGACAAACCCTTATATAGTTTCAATCCACATGGAATGGTTCAAATGCATATGAAATCAATATATCAAACCGACAGGAATAAAATTAGTGGGCCTCATCCCAGTTTTTACCCTTACCTATGTCGACTCTAAGAGGTACGATTAAGGGATATACCCCTTCCATTTCCTTTTTTATCATTGGTACGACCGTATCAATTTCTTTTTCCGGCACCTCAAAGACCAACTCGTCATGGACCTGGAGAAGCATCCTCGTGTTAAAACCATCACTACTTAGG
>CAZQAA010000109.1:0-23018 GCA_964591255.1 uncultured Desulfobacterales bacterium
CATCCACACACATGGTACATGAACCACAAAGATTCTCCATGGGGTCATTACCGGGAAATGATATTTTTGCGGTAGTAAGGATTTCTGCAAGAAAGGCATATGAGCCATATCCTGGTATGATTAACATATTGTTTTTGCCTATAAAGCCTATCCCTGAGGCATAGGCAAAGCTGCGTTCGAGTATGGGGGCCGAGTCAACACATATCCTGGTCTTGGATCCAGGATACTTCTTAACGATGGTACGTGCAAGTATTCGTGCGGTTTCCCTCAGGCGTTCATGATAATCGGCCTTCAGTGGTTCTGTATATCTTGCAGTCACAAATCCATCAGGAGTACATGGCCTCATGGAAGAATATGGATATGCAAGTGTAATTATTGTACGGCATCCCTCAAGTAATCTAACAGGATCTCTCCTCAGAGCCATATGCCTTTTAAGCCACGTCATGTCGCCATATTTGCCGCCCTCTATCCACGAGCAGAATTGATCAAAATAGAAAGGTCTCCCTGGCCTTACAAAACCTACGGCCAAAAATCCAAGGTCCAACGCCTGTTCGATCAAAGACAAATCCAATTTTTCTGCCTTGTCAAAAAAAAACTACACATCAAACGGTGTAAGACTTTCGTAACCCTCCTCAGTTACAAGGATAGTCTGTTCGAATTGTGCAGACAAGGAGCCATCCTTGGTAACAGCCGTCCAGCCGTCATCCAGTATCCTGAGATCCCTCTTTCCCAGGTTAATCATCGGCTCAATGGTAAAAACCATACCTGCAACCAAAACAATTCCCTCCCCCTTACGTCCATAATGGGGAACCTGGGGAGGTTCGTGGAATTCAAACCCAACGCCATGGCCCACAAACTCTCTCACTACTGAACAGCCTTCTTCCTCAGCACACGTACTGATGGCCCACCCTATATCACCTATTGTGTTACCTGGTTTTACCATCGACATGCCCATCCTGAGACTTTCTCCAGCCACCCTTACAATCTTACGGGCATCTTTATCAGGAGACCCTACAAAAAAGGTCTTACTGGTATCTGCAAAATAGCCATTCAGAATAGGTGTAACATCAATATTTACAATATCTCCTTCCTTCAAAATCCTGTTTCCCGGGATACCATGACATATCTCTTCGTTCACCGACACACAAACGCTTTTTGAAAAACCACGATAATTCAAAGGCGCAGGTATGGCCCCCATATTTATGGTAAACTCATGTACAAGGGTATTAATTTCCTCTGTCCTTATTCCCGGCCTGATTTTACTTTCCACCATATCAAGGGTATCCAATGCAATCCTGCCTGCTTTCCTGATGCCGTCAATATCATTCTCCCCCTTGAGACGGATCTTGTATCTCTTAAAATAGAGATCTTTTATGCTATCTTGAATGTTGCTGTCATCCTTACCCAAACAACATTTTTTGTATTTGAGCCCACTCCCACACGGACACAAATCATTACGCCTTATTTTTTTCTTCCTATCCTTTACAGTCATCTCCATCCCATCTGCCAATTATATTACTTTCGGCTATCTTCCTGAAATATTCCCTGTTAATCTTCAGCCCATTCTGTACCATATCTTCCGGCCAGGGAAAAAAATAATCCGGTACCATAAAATGTGGTAAAATATTTTTCAGGCCTTGCTCCAGGTCCTGCCGATCAAAATCCCTGCCAGCCTCCATCATCACAAAGGCGGCTGGGCGTTCACCATACTCTTTATTCCTTACAGGCACCACTATTGCATTTGCAACACCATCCAACTGATTCATCTTGTTTTCAATCTCCTCAGGCTGTATATTCTCCCCCCCTGAAATGAACATGTTGTCCTTCCGACCTGTAACCACAAGATAGCCCAGGTCGTCCATATAGCCCAGGTCGCCGGTCCTGAACCAGCCTAAATCGTCCCTGCCTGTCACAAGGAGGTCTCTCTCCAGATATCCCTTAAAGAGGGTGGCACCCTTTACCAGAATTTCCCCATCTGGTGCTATTTTTATCTGGCGATAGGGAAGCACTTTTCCAGAGGTCAACAGGCGGTCCAAATCATCGTGAGGTCTCGTTGTGGTTATCTGAGATGCCATTTCCGTAGAACCATAGCTGGTAAAAATAGACAGGCCCACCCCTGCCGCTTTTCCAACGAGATCAGGACTAACAGGTCCTCCGCCAACAAGGATCGATTTAAGCCCCCGAAGGAGGTTCAGGCCACCCCTTTCTTCAAGAAGCCGGTAAAGCTGGGTCTCTACCAGCGATATATGGGTAATGCCCATTTTCCTTATATTATCCTGCAACCCACTGTTTTCATCCTGAATTGATACCGCCCCTCCCCCCAAGGCTGCCCTAAAAAGGATGGCGAGGCCGCCCACATGATAAAGGGGAAGGGAAATTAACCAGCATTTTCCGGGCCCGAAGGATATATTAACGTTCGAACCCAGTGCACTGTAATAATGATTGCCCAATCCGTGCAAAACAGGCTTTGGCCGGCCGGAACTCCCGGATGTAAATATGATGGTGGCATCCTGTTCAAGGTCCATCCCCGGCTGGGATTCATAAGACCTCCCGGACAACTCCGGCCTAATCTGGACTATATCCTCCAGATAAATGGCTTCATAGCGGCTAAGAATCGGCTGGGAAGATAGCCGAAAAGACAAAATCACGTGACTGCAATTTACCTCTTCAAGCGATCTTTCAATATTTGCAGCAGGCCACCTGATGCTGATGGGCACTGCAATCGCCCCAAGACTCCATAGGGCCATCAACAAGACAACGTACTCGAGACAGTTAGGAGAAACAATTCCCACACGATCCCCTGAATTAATTTCAAAATAACGCAACTTATTTGCAACTTCAAGGACATGCAGACAATACTGCTCGTAGGTAAGCCTGAGGTCCAAAGAAACCAAAGCGGGATGGCTTCCGTATCTCTTTGCAGTTTCCAACAGAAAAAAATTTTTTTTCATATTTTGATGATACCAGCCAATATTGCCTAAGGCATTTGGTATGAATATTTGCCGCTAAAAGCAGGAAGACGTTCGCCTGCAAATGCAGGAAGGCAAAATGAAGAATAGTGTGTATGGAAATTATAGTATTTAAGCGGCCCGATCCTGGCAATTCGAGATCTATCCACATCCCTTAACGGATGATATCTCTTTGAGCAAAATGCAAAGCCGATAGTACCGCTCGGATATGTAGGCACCAGCACATAATAATAGCCTGTCAAATCAAAGATCATGGGAAGGAACTCGAACATTTCCTCTATCATGCTGAGGTGAAAAAAAATAGATTCACACTGACTGACAACTATCCCGTCATCTTTCAAGGCCCCGTGTATATCACGATAGAACTCTTCCTGAAACAGTACAGTCGCGGGGCCGACAGGGTCACTGGAATCCACTATTATCACATCATATTCAGCTTTATGGGCCTTAACAAATTGCGCTCCATCTTCATAAAATATATGAACCCGTGAATCATCAAATCCTGAAGCCAGCGACGGGAGGTGTTTCATGCATATATCAACCACCATTTTATCTATCTCGCACAGGTGCACCTCTTCAACTCCCTCATGTTTCAAGATTTCTCTAACGGTTCCACCATCACCACCTCCCACCACAAGGACACGACGGGGAGACATGTGGGTATTAAGGGGTACATGTACAATCATTTCGTGATACGCGAATTCATCAAATTCTGTGAGCATAATTATGCCGTCCAGTACCAACATGCGCCCAAAGTTTTCGGTCTCAAGAAGAGCAATTTCCTGATATTTGGAACGGATTTTTTCTATCGTCCTTTTAATGGGAATTCTCAAGCTGCAGCCACTGGCGATATCCGCCTTTTCCTCAAACCACAAATCCATCCTACCTGTTCTTGCAGATATTGAGAACTCCTCCAACATATTGCCTCCAGCTTTTTAATTTTTTCAACAACCAATACTATTTACGTATCAACACGTTGATTGCATAATCGGTCCCATTGAAAAACCCCATTGAAAACCTGGCTGCCTCCTCAGGATCATAATACTGGCAGCTAAATATGTCGATAAACGCCCGGTTGCTCTTGTTGGCAAAGTGAGCACTGATCACGGAGGTTTCAATCAATTGAACCATACTGAAACCGGCTACCCTTCCTTCACCGAAATGTACTACTAAAGGATCTCCATAGGCCTTCATATTTATAAGTTCACAGAGCCTTGCACTATACTCGATAACAGTCTTCCTGCTTCGTATACGTGCTGGCTCACAACCATGGATATCTATGCTGGTCAGAAGGCCCCATGCATTCTCGTTTGTATAACGTTCACGGAGTCCACGCATCTCCGCTCTCTCCTTTAAGATCATTTATGCCTGAGTTTCTCAGGTGGGACATCCAGTGTTCCCCTCCTGATTTCCATGACCTGTATGGAAACTGCCTTTAAGGAATCCTTGATGAATTTTACGGCAACATCAAATCTGATTTGATCTCCACACGTAAAAAAATCTACCGCCGCATATCCGTATTCAGGCCATGTATGTATAGAAAAATGAGATTCTGCAACCACTATTATGCCACTTATGCCTTGGGGAGAAAACTTGTGAAAGAAGGGCCTGATTATCGTTGCCCCGGAGATCCGAACCGCCTCGGTCATCACCCTCTCCATCTCGTTTACATCATTCAGCATATTAAATGCAACGCCATACAACTCCAAGATAATATGCCTGCCAAGTGACTTCAACGACCCTTCCCTCCTTAATACAGCGCTTTGTTTAATGAAAGATTAGTCGCATAGGCTCTGTTAATCGGAACGAGATTTCCTTTCTGAGTGACCGTTGATCTCCAGATTGTAAATAGCTTACACCTTGGAGAGAAACATGCCGTCACAACCAAAAATAATCGGTAGTGATATTATGGATATCGGAAAAATCTTTCAAGAAGAAAAAGGGCTTAAAAACTTTTTTTAAACAGATATCCCGAAATCGCCCCATCTTTTCCTGCCTTTCAGATAAATGTTTCTTCAGAATCGACTGAGATTATTTTAAAAGATTAAGTCTGGTGGAGTCCAATTGTTCGCTTACAGAACAGATAATCCTATTTAGCCGGACCCCAGCCAAAACGGCCGCCTTCAGCCATATGGCTGTTTTCAGCCATAAAGAACCGTGATAATTATTTTTTCTCCAATAATATCAATCAGTTAATCGGTGGCATGATCAATGCATTTGTTAGTTGGTAAAGGTGGCTGGCAAACCTAAGAAGGGAGGGAATTCAAGATGGCAAAATCTTTGGATGATCTTATGAAAATAAAAGGAGTTGCGGCCTGTGGAGCCTGGCGTCCTACCGGAAAAGACAAAAAATTAGAGGTCCTGGGAGCAAGGGGAGATATCTCGGAAGAGGCTGGTTATATGGCTTCGGCGTTTTGTGAATTCGATCTTTTTACAGCCAACACCCAATGCGCCATTTATGAGCAGTATACCAAACAGCAAAAGTTCTTTCCTGCCCAATCGATTGCTTTAAGAGGAAGAGAATATTCGGTTATGGCTGTACAGTCAAAGAATGGGGATCACATGATTGGGTGTTTTATGCGTAACAGTGATAAACCGGATCTCTGGTCCCTTTCTGATGAAATGGCGGAAGTGGAACAGTTTTAAAAGTCCCTTTAATTGGGCCACAAAACATAAAATAGGAATGCCCGGGGTCAGGAGATTGAAATCAATCAAACTAAACCAGCCACCTTATTCCTGACCTGTTTACATCCATCCTGTTCCATACCGATCTATCACTTGAACTTTCCAGGCACGCATAAATAGTTATTGCCCGGTTTATTCTTTCATCTGACTTTTTTGCTGCAAAGACAACTTTCGTATCGGCATAAGTCTTTTCGGTAGTTGTATAGATACGGTGCTTAGAAAAAGACAAGGGAACTAGGCGTTTTTGTAGATCTCATATGCCTTCTTAATATCTACGGCAGGGTAAATATCAAATTCCGCCTCTTTTAAATGTGGGCTGATAAACTCTATAATATCCTCTTTCCTGTCAGCATCAAAAATGCTTACGAGCCATGGCTTTCCCACAACTATCACCTCGGCCAAGATCTTTACCTTGGCTTTTTTGTTCCGGTCCACGTGTTCCATAATCCTTTTTTTCAGATGGCCTACATCTGTTTTCCCTAACATGTAAAAAAGCATCTTTTTCCTCCCTTGTTTTCAGCCTTCATTCTCCATTAATATCTATAGGAGGTTATCAATTCTTATCTGCACCGCTACTTGAGCCGACCTATCACCTCCCGATTTCCATGATACCAAGCAAGTCCGATAGCACGGCCAGTTAAAATAGGCTATAAAAGCAATTTAATTCCCACAGCTCGGCATCAACTCTTAGCAGTTCCCTTGATGCCATACTTTTCCATTCTGTATCTGAGGGCTCCTCGCCCAATTCCAAGAATTTCAGCCGTTTTGGAAATATTGAAATTAGTTTTTTCCAATGCTTTTTGGATGGTATTCTTTTCTGCTTCAACCAGGCCAGAGCCTAAAATCACCCAATCTTCATTTCTTATATCAAAGGGAATATTCTCAGAAGTTATCTTACCTTCCTGCTTTGTAATCATTATTCTTTCTATGGCATTGCACAGTTCCCTGACGTTGCCGGGCCAACTATAGGATTGTAGGATTTTTTCAGCTTCTGAAGTAAAGCCGCTTATATTTTTTCTGAACTTTTTATTAAATATTTCAACAAAATGGTTCGCCAAAGGAATAATATCAGCTTTTCTGTCCCTCAGTGGGGGGATGTATATGGGATAAACATTGATCCGGTAATAAAGATCACGTCTGAATTTACCATCATCAAGCGCTTTTTTGAGATCAACACAAGTAGCGCATATTATTCTGACATCGACTATTGTTTCTCTGCGGCCTCCAACCATTCTGAAGCTCTTGTCTTCGATCAACTTCAAAATCTTTGCCTGGAGCGCAAGAGGCATATCACCGATTTCATTAAAAAAAATTGTTCCTCCCCGTGCCATGGCAAACAGACCGTCACGTTTTGATGACGCGCCTGTATAGGCACCTTTTTCATAACCGAAGAGCTCGCTTTCCAGGAGAGGCTCTGGAATGGCAGTGCAGGAAACCTCAACAAATGGATTATCGGCACGTGAACTTGACAGGTGGATGGCCTTTGCGATCCTATCTTTTCCAACCCCGCTTTCTCCCTGGAGTAGGATGGTGGAATCCACTTTGGCGACCATCTTTGCAGAAAATATAATTTTTTGCATGTTTTTACTTTCTGCTATGATACTGTCAAAACCTTCCTTGTTTAACTCCTCCCTTCTAAAGTGTTTTAAATTCGTTTTAACCTGCCATTTTTCAAGGGCACTTTGGATCACAATCTGAATTTCGTCTATGTCAAATGGACGGAATATAAATGTATAGGCCCCATGCTTGATTGCAGCCCTTGCGATTTCAATATGCTCATAATCGCTTATAATGATGATTGAAATATTTTCGTTAAATTCAGCAAGCTTTTTAATAAGACTGAAACCATGTTGCTGAAGCCAGCTGTCACTGACAAGCGCAGCATTTTTATCCTGAAGATTGATGTCATCGATTGTCCCGTAATTGGCGGGGACAGAGGTGTGATAGTATTCATCCACAGAAAGACAGTTTTCCAAAAACCAGGTCTCTATTTCATCTCTGCCTACAATCAATATGTTGTATTTCATAATATTATGAATGTATCATTCTCATAAAACACAAATTTAACAGACCATTTTTAATAGGCAATATATAATGCTAATATTATCCGGATATTTTTTCAACCAGTTAATTTTATTTGTAAAATAAATCTTTTTTTACCCAAAAAGTTCAATGCCGGTCCATTACTTCGGCATACGATGCCATCTGCTTTCCAAGTATTTCCCGTAACTACTATTATGGCAAGTGCTAAGGCGATGCCCTATTAACTGAAAGGGCCGCCGGCTTTAATGCAACGCACTTCTCCTGACACTTGTTCCTGCTATAGAGTTTTATTTTAATGGACTGAACAACTCCCCATAGCTCCACATGAACAGACTCTCTGAGGTCAAATTAAGCCTGCACAAAATTTTCAGGGACTCCACAAACATGGTTCCGCATGAATCGGTTTTTAACTTGAACCTGAAAGATCTCTTTTGTTAGTTGATGTAGTTCGTTAAATATTGCCCAATAAAAGGGATCTCAGTAATAATGGAGCTATTAAGAGCTATCCGGGATGGGTCCTTCCTTTGTTCCTTGACATCCACTCCTTGAGGTCATCCACAAGGGAATAAAAAACGGGTACGTAGACCAGGGTCAACAGCGTTGACACTATCAATCCTCCTATGGCTACAACCGCCAGAGGTGAAAGCCTTTCCAGCCCAAGGGCCCTCTGGGCTGCCACGGGCCACATACCCACCACCGTACAGGCGACAGTCATAAAAATAGGCCTGGCCCTCATCCTGACTGCGGCCGCAATAGCATCCCCGAGTTCCTGGCCCCTGGATCTGGCCTGTTCGATGAAATCAATCAGAAGGATGGAATTGTTGACGACGATCCCGGTCAGCAGGATCATTCCCATCATGGCAGGCATACACATATGACGGCCCACCAAAAGCAGACCCCAAGCCACTCCGATAAGAGAAATGGGTATAGCCACCATGATCACCAGGGGATTGAGGATGGAACGGAACGTGATAACCAGAGAGAAAAAAAGCAAAATGACAGCGATTCCCATGGCGGCTGCCAGCGGTTTTACTGTTTCTCCCATATTTTTGTATTCTCCTTCAAAGCTGAGAACGTATCCCTTTGGCAGGTCGAGCCCCTGTAATGCCTGAACAATCCCCTCGTGTAGATGGCTTATGGACGTGGTAGCCCGGTAGCCATAAATATCAATAGTGGGCATGAGGTCCTTACGGGTAAAGAGTGTCCGGGTAAAACGTTTCTCTATGGTCCCAAATTCTGAAAGTGGGGCCAGGCCTCTGGGGGTTGTTATTTCCGTATCCATTACATCGCGAAAACTATTTCTTAACGGCATTTCGTGGCGGACTCTGATCAGATAGCCGTCTTCCCCCGGAATCCTCAGTATGGATGCTCCCTGGCCCTCCACGGCATTCCTTATTTGTGCACTGATTTCCTGAACTGTGATCCCGTAAAGGCCAGCCTTTTGCGAGTCTATGCTTAGTATGGCCTCCCTCTTGTCCCATGTCCAGGATCGCTCTACAGCCGTAAGACCTTTTACTTTCCGAAGCCTTTCCAGGACCTTATTCCCTAAGGCATCGAGCACTTTAGCATCTGCTCCGGAGATCATAATGTCCACCGGTGCGGCAATGGACGACAGGGGGGTGGCCCCAAAGTCATAAACGGAGACTGAGATTATCCCCGGGATCAGGTAGGAATGTTTCCTGATTATATCCTCTATTTCCCAGATAGTCTTATCCCGGTGGAACCTGTCAATATAATGGGCAGTGATTATTCCACTTTGGGGGGTCCGGCCGGTTCCGAAGCTCACGACCCCGGGTTCGGTGCCCATCATAAGCGCCGTCATTTTCAGGCCCTGAATGTCATGCAGAATTTTTTCCAGTTGTTCAGCGACCTTCTGGGATGCCTGGATGGAGCTGTTTGATTCCACCTTAAAGGCCACCTTGACTATCCCGGTATCCATAGACGGCATAAGATCCCTGCCCACCAGAGGTATCTGTCTAATGGAAAGGATAAGGGCTATTACTCCCATGATGATGAAAATCATGCGCCTTTTCAAGGCATACCGGACTGCCAAAACAAAAAAATTTTTCAGGGGACTCACCATGAAACGATCCACTAAAGTCGCTCCCCTTTCCAAAAAATTTTTCTTGGTATAAGTTAAAAGCAGTTTACCGGCCATCAGGGGAATAATGGTTACAGAGACAATGAATGATGATAACAGTGTAAGGGATAAGACCACGGTCAAAGGTCTGAGTATCTTTTCCGGATATCCGCCCACAAACATGATAGGGAGAAGGACTATAATTGTGGTGAAGGTGCCTGCCCAATCCGCCAGCACGATTTCATTGAGCCCGTCAACCACCGCCTGTCTTAATGTCTTTTTCCCTTGTGAGATATGTCGCTGGATATTTTCTATGACGACTATAGTATCGTCAACCAGGAGTCCCACTGAGAGAATTATGGCGGTCATGGTAACGATATTAAGCTCGTATCCCAGCAAATACATGCCGGCAAATGCCATGAAACATACGAGAGGGATAGATATGGCAGCCAGTGAAGCCAGTCTCAGACTGGCCAAGAAGAGGAAAATCACGGCAACGGTCATTAATATGGAATCCCGAAGAGCCTCCGCCATGTTTTTTATGCTTGTTTCAATAATGCTCTTCTGGGTATCAGCGATCTGGAACTCTACATCGGGAAAAGAGGCCTGTATCCGGGGGAGGGCCTTTTCAAGCGCGGCAATAGTTACAGTTACATGACCAGTCTTTTCCGGCCGGAGGATGTTTATCCCTATGGCCTCTTTTCCATTACCCATAAAGAGACTCTGCCTGTCCTTGTATCCAAGTCTGATAGAGGCAATATCACTCAACAGCACAGGACGGCCGTCCCCAGTGGAAACTACAATACTTCCGAGCTGTGAAACATTTGCCTTTTCTCCGTAAGTTTTTATGCGAATCTGATTATTGGTCCGCAGTATCAGCCCATCCGGGATGTTTAAATTTTGCTGGTTGATGGCCAGGATCACATCGGTGAGTGCAAGTCCGAACTGCCTCAATTTCACAGGATCAATCTCTACGGTTACCTCGGGTAAATACCCGCCGAAGACTTCAACATCCCCTACTCCCGGAATCCTGAGGAAGGCCTCTTTTAACTGATTGTCAGCAAGCTGACGCAACTTGACAAGATCCATATACGAATCTTTCTTGGGAGAAAGAGCCAGCGTAAAGACCGGGGCGGTGGCATCGCTCACCTTGAATATCCGGGGAGGAAGGGTATCAGAAGGTAGGGACGCCTCTATCTTCCTGAAGGCATTGGCCACATCGGTGGCAGCGGCATCAAGGTCCTTAGCGTAATCAAACTCGACCGCAACAGCCGCCATTCCGTCCTGGCTAGAGGACCGCACAGCACGCACCAGACTGATTGAATAAAACTCCTTTTCCACCGGCCGGGTCACCTTGTCCTCAATATCCACTGCCGTAGACCCAGGACGGGATATGATGACCACCACCTGAGGGTAATTGGCGTCAGGAAAAAGATTCATGGGCATGGAAAAAAAACCGATTATGCCCATAACCGCACTCAGAATAATGACGGAGAAGAGTAGATGGGGACGTTTTAGGACTTGGGTTCCAATATCAAACGAGGCCACTGTTGTTACAGCCTCCTCTTCGGTTCTGCCTTCACGGGATATACCCTGTCGCCCTCATGGAGACGGATCAGCACATCCTCACCGGCCACCACGACCTGGGTTTTGGGTATAAGCTGCCCCTCTACACAAATAAAATCCTCATTCCTCAAAAGGACCCGGACCGGGACGACGTGAATCCGGTTTTCCTCGTTAACCATGTAAATCGTAGAGTTGCCCACGGCCTGTTCCAAAAGAGATCTGGCCGGCACTACCCATCCTCTAGCCTTTCGCAGGTGAAACAGCACATTCACCGTTGAGCCGGATGGAAGGCCGAAAGGTCGTTTGTTTACGACTATTTCGCAGATGGGCATGGCCGCTCTCCAAGAGGGTGGAGCGGGATAGAGTCTGCTGATGTTCAGCTTCAAAGGAGGACTCTGGATAGTTATAGGCGGCAGGACGTAGACTCCGGTTTTTTTCGTCAGACCGGAAAATATATCCTGGGGCACTCTGACCACGATTTTGTATCCATCCTTGACAGCCTCCAATTCAAGCACCGGTTTTCCCGGCTGGGCCATGTCTCCCGGCTCCATTAATCTGCCTATGACCAACCCGTCAACCGGAGCTGTAATCCTTGTGTATGAAAGCTCCGCATCGGCGCTTTTCAGGTTACTCAGGATTTCCGCGACCTTTGCCTGAGCAGTTTCATAGGCGGTTCTAGATTTGTCAAGATCCTCCCTGCTCAAGGCCTTGCCGTTAAACAATTCCTGGTCCCTCTCATAAATACCGCGTAAAGTGATCATAGAACTCTTGGCGGCCTTCAGTTGGGACTTTAGCGCCCCTATTTTGGCCCTCTGGATCCTGGAATCCAGTATCACCAGAGTTTGTCCCTTTTTCACGGCATCTCCTTCCACTGCATTGACGTCAAGGACTTCCCCGGTTGTCCGCGGGGAAACGAGGACAGTACGCATGGCCTGAATAGTGCCAACATAACGTCTTGTTTCATTTTGCTCGCCATGCTCCACCGAAACCACGTTAACGGGCAAGGGGAGCAAAGTCGGCGGAGGAATTTTTTCTAGTTGATTCTTCTTCTTTTTAACAGCGATTATTCCTCCCCCGATAATAGCAATTAGCACCAGAAGAAAAATAATGGACCTCAGCCTCAATATGCTGGAAGACCTGTTTATTTTTTTGTCCATGCGAATAATTCCCCACTAATGATTAATTTTCTTTCAGGTCCTTGTCTCAGAAAGGCAATATATTTCCAGCCGCCAGTTTCCAGGCGATAACCGCACGCTGGAGCTCATAAAGCGCCTTGATATACTTGGCAACGGCCCCTTGCCAAGCCGCTTGGGCCTTAAGAAGCTCTCTCACGGTCCCGACTCCATTTTCGTACCGCAGCCTTTCTATGCGAAAGGCCTCTTTTGCGCTTGTCTGAACTCGCTTGGCAAGACTCAGACTGGCCTGAGCCTCCATGAATGCAGAAACGGCCGCAAGGATTTCCGATTTTGCCTCCAAGCGCAAGGCCTTTAGACGGTTCCTGGCTGCCATAAGCCTGCTTTCGGCCTCGGACACGTCCGCCGCAATCGTGCCGCCGTCAAAAATGTTGAGAGAAAGGCTTACACCTGTAGACCAAAAATTTTCACCTTCATTGAAGCCACCTGCTGCCGTTAGATTATAATCACCAAACACCTCTGCCCGAGGTAACCTTTGGCCCTTGGCTTTTTTCACCATGATTTCAGCCTTAGCAATCTGTCGTAAGGCCCTCATTATATCCGGTCTTTTGTCAATCAGGTCATCAAGAAAATGGGCTTGCAGGGACTTAATCTCAGGTTCATGCAGCCGACCCACGACCTCGGGTTCGGATGATGGCTCCATCCCCAGATAGACTGCTAATCTCTGTCTTGTCCGCTTGATGGCCTGCCTGGTACTCACAACGGCCTGTCGTTGTGCAGAAACTTCCGTGTCCATCTCCATAAGGTCAAGGGGTGGTATTTTTCCCAGTTTCAGTCGAAGATTTGCATCATCCCGGGTCTTTTCCAAGGATCCCAGAGTCTCTTCCTGAGACTTCAATAGGGCCTTCATATAAAGTAGCTGGTAGTAATTTTCAGAGACCATGGCGGCCAGGAGCTGTTTCCTGCGAAGGGTTTCATCCTGGGAACCTGCCGCATCCTCAAAAGCTGCTTTTATATCAGACCTCAACATACCACCTTCGTAGAGAGGTAGGGAGATCCGTAGACCCGTTGCATAAAGATCCCTGCTGAAATAAGACATACCTTCCATAGAAGGGGCTGTTGCAGGAGCAATGGCCATGGGATCCCCATGGCGGGTATAAGACGTGAACAGATCAAGCCTTGGTAAAAGACGCCCCCTGGCCTTTTTAACCGATGCCCGGCTCGCCTGCATATCCATGCGTGAGGCATGGAGATCTGGGTTCCTAGCCAGAGCCGTTTCAATCGCCTGCTTAAGAGTGTAAAGTAATTTATCAGAGGCAGAACCGGTTTGAGGGATAAGCACCATGAATCCAAGCAAAATCAATGGCCCCGCAACCGATACGATGTAAGTCAGTCTAAACTTACTTCCCATCCAAGAAACTCCTTTCACACGACGGTCGCAAAGCAACTCCTCCAAGAAAACACTCAGCAATAAGCTCCTTGGAATCAAGTATATTGAAAGATTTCGTCCCCGGGCTTTCCAGGACATGCCGTGTTAGGGCTCCCTGGATCATACCCGCCAGGCAAGTGGCATAAACTTCGGTGTCGATCCCGGGCCTGAACTGGCCGGAGGCAATGCCCGTTTGCAAAAGGACCTGGACCATGTTTTTAAAGGTATTGAAAATAACCAACATGGCCTTTCTCAACGCGGGGTCTTTACGCTGAATCGTTTCTGCAAGCAGCACCAGATTTACCCCCTTATTCGTAACAAGATAATCAATGGACTGATTCACAAAGGCCTTTATCCGATCTTCGGGTGGTCTATCCAGGATAAGTATGGGGGAAAGCCTCTCCAGCAGGCCCTCTTTAACAAAGGAATATAGGGCTGAAAGCATACTTCTCTTGTTTTCAAAATGCCGGTAAACCGCTGCTTCCGTGAATCCTATATGTTGAGCAACCCGCTTCATGGTAAGTGCCCCGGTCCCTTCTTCAGCCAAGATGTGAAGAGCGACCTGGAGAATTTCCTTTTGCCGTGGAGTGAATTTTTGGTCGTCTTTTTGCATGTTAGTTAACATAAACTAACGTATCGTCTCTTGTCAAGCCTTTTCTCACCAATGGGCCTATTGGGCTCATATCAGGTACAAATGCGGTGAAAAATGGACCATGACTCCCTCTTGCCCTAAAATATAAGCTGAACATTTTAAAAATCTTGATTCAACACTTGTCTTCATGATAAGCATGTTTCGGCAAAGGGTTCCGCCTCACTCCTCAATATTGAAAAACACGAGTATCTCATACAACCTTTGAGTATTAAGGATATGCATTAATGGAACCGCTCCAACTTGACATTGTTTTCAAGGGGTTAGGGCAATCACTTTTTTCAAAAAATCTTATCTTTGTGGAAACCGTCGATTCCACAAACAACATGGCAAAAGATCTTGCCGCCAAGGGTGCACAGGAAGGAACGGTGGTGGTTGCCGAGGAGCAAACCGCCGGGCGCGGCAGGCTGCAAAGGAAATGGCTTTCACCCAAACATGCCAATCTCCTTTTTTCTGTTCTCCTTAGGCCATCGACAATCGTACCGGACCAGATCTTCACCCTCACCATGATTCTGGCATTAGCCAGCATAGATGCGGTGGAAGATGTAAGCGGTATACATATCATGATCAAGTGGCCCAATGACCTGTATGTGAATCAGAAAAAATTAGGGGGAATCCTTACCGAGTTCTCTGTCAGAAAAAATCTGGTGCAACATGTGGTCCTGGGACTTGGCCTGAACGTCAACTGGGAACCAGCGGACAGCTCCTTACTCTATCCATCCACGAGTATTCTGACTGAAACGGGAGGAGCTGTTTCACGAGAACAGATTCTGATACGGATATTGAAAAAATTTGAACGGTATTATTACCAGATATTGGCCGGGAAACTGGATAACTTTTACGAGAGGTGGAACAGACGGTCCATGCTCTTTGGGAAGAGGATTACGATTCAGGGCCCGGGCGAAAGCCGCGATGGAATAGCCAGGGGGATAGACAAAAACGGGGCCTTGGTCATTACAAATGACAAAGGCAAAGAAGAAAGGGTTATGTGTGGCGATATATCAGTGAAACTTCATTCTTAAATAGAACTATTTTCCTGTTTTCTGATCACCAGGCCCATTAATCCACCATTCGGTTTTTTTGTCGAACCACCATTCAGTACTATGGGTGTTTAGTATCTCTCGGGCCATTTCCCTGGCATTATCCGTAAGAAGTCTTTTTGTGGCAAAGAAAATCCACTCTTCTGCATTGGGATTTCCCTTATCCAGCTCTTGTTTCAATTCCATGATCAGGTCCAGTTGATCGGCATCCTTGGCCAATCGTGCTTCGGGCGTCTCGGCGGAATTAAATTCACGGATCAGCGCCTGCACCTCATCTCCAAAGGGCAACTGGTTAACCTGGTCACAAACGGCCCTATGTTCATCGACCTTGACATATCGCTTATTCACATAGTTTTGATCGCCAGTTCTGGTCTCGGGAAGATCATGAAAAAGGCACATCATGACCACCCTGTTACGATCAGCGTTCGGGAGCTGTGAAGCCAAGGCATAACCTATTACTGCGGTACGAAAAGAATGATCCGCCACGGATTCTCCACCCGATCCCAAAAACTGATAGCCACTGCGGGGCGTTTTTTTCAGCATTCCCGCTTCAAAAAGGAAGTTCACTATATTTTTAAGCATAAGTCTGAATAGGCAGGTCCGCACAAAAAGTCAAGCAGGTATTATACTCGCTCTGTCTTGATTTATTTGTGTTCAACGTTTAGAATTAATGCTTATTATAAAATAATAGCTTAACTATTTGAAATATTTTGCTTCAGGTGTACGCTGACAGACGCTATATAAAGGTATAAGTTTTTTTAGCTGAATATAAAACCTCATGGTTTTCCAGTCTTTCAACTTTTTGGTGTCTTGCCGCACTATGTCATACTCTGAAGACACAGAGGTTCGGCCAGTTTCAAAATGATGATCTAATATGAATCATACAGGTACGAGGCGTTCAACAAAATGGATATACTTACTTACCCCCATCCGGCCCTAAGGCTTGTTGCGGATCCTGTCAAAAACATCGATCAGGAAATCCAAGACCTGATACGCAATATGATAAAGACCATGCATCAGGCACCATCAGGCATTGGTCTGGCCGCAAATCAAGTGGGAATACCAAAACGTATAATCGTGTACAATTTCCATCGTGAGGAAGGAGAGGAGAAGGCAGGAGTGCTAATAAATCCTGAGATCGTCATGAGTGAGGGGAAAATTGTTCGCGAAGAGGCATGTCTCAGTATAATTGACTTTTCTGCCGAGGTAACCAGACATGCAAAGATCAAGGTGCAAGGCATAGATCGAAATGAAAAGCCTGTCGCAATTGAGGCCGATGATCTTAAAGCCATATGCTTCCAGCACGAAATCGACCATCTGAACGGCATTCTTTTTATTGATCACATCAGCAGCCTTAAAAGGGCACTGTATAAAAAACGACTAAAGAAAAGACTCAGGACTGATTGAGCCAAGGATCGAAAGATTATTGAAAAAAGGCATATTACATCCCCGGATCATCTTTATGGGCACTCCCGATTTCGCCGTACCTCCACTTAGGGGACTAATTGAGCACGGCTATCATATCCCGGCAGTGGTAACCCAGCCCAGCAGGCCAAGGGGGCGGGGAAGAAAAATTACTCCCACACCGGTTCAGCAAACAGCGGCAAAATACGGGATCGAGGTCCTGCAATCCCACAACGTATCAGATCCACAGTTCTGTGAAATTATTCGTTCCAGGGCACCAGATCTTCTTGTAGTAGTGGCATTCGGACAAATTTTAAAAAAGAGGCTTCTCGAAATCCCTGCCATGGGGGCAATAAACCTCCATGCATCCCTTTTGCCAAGGTATCGTGGAGCAGCTCCTATTCAATGGGCAATCCTCAATAATGAATCTGTTACCGGATTGACAGTTATGCTTATGAACGAGGGGCTAGATACGGGTCCGATTCTTCTCCAACAGGAACTTCCCATTCTCCCCGATGAAACAGCCGGACAGCTTCATGACCGGCTTGCAAATCTCGGCAGGGAGGTCCTCTTGAAGTGCATTGAGGACATGACAAAAGACCGCTTGGAGGCTAAACCCCAGGACGAGGCTAAAGCGACCTATGCCCCTAAGATCGACAGGTCCATTTCTCAAATAAACTGGCACCAGCCGGCAAAAAACGTCTCGGCCTTAATAAGGGGACTGGACCCATGGCCCGGTGCCGTAACAACCCTGAAGAATAAAAAGATAAAACTTTTTTCCTCTCGGGTTACAGACGAGGGATATGAGAGCAACAAACCAGGAAGAGTTGCAGGATGCCTGGAAGGGGCACTCCAGGTGGAAACAAAAAAGGGTATTATATCCATCAGGGAGCTTCAGATGCCGGGCAAAAAAAGACTCCCGGCCAAAGACTTTTTGAGAGGATTTCCCATAGATAAAGGGACATTGTTGGAATGAACATGCCAGGACATATTACTGCCAAACACAATAAAGAAACAGAAAAATTTGAGGTTCCTAAAAAGGGGATCTTCATCTTTCTCCTGGCGATCACCTGTGTGGTTATGGTAGGTCTGGCCTTCCTGCTTTGGTGGGTCCCGTATGTCGGCCTCGCCAATATCCATGCAAGCCTTCCTCTGATTTTGGGCGTTGTTCTTGTCTGTATCGTCCTCTATGGCCTCGGAGGGGCATTGACCCTTCTTATTACAGTTATCCGGGGAAAAAATTTCTTTTTTAACATACGGATCCGTGGGATCGTGATCCGCATCATCTTCCCATTGCTCGTGGCTATAGGGAAGTGCCTTGGAATCAGCAAAGAGAGTATATGGAGATCGTTTATCGCCGTTAACAATCAACTTGTCCTGGCCGAGGCCAGAACAGTCAGGCCTGAAAAGCTCCTTATTCTGCTTCCCCACTGTCTTCAGAACCACGATTGCATGGTACGAATAACCGGCAATATAGAAAATTGCAAGAGTTGTGGAAAATGCAAAATAAAAGACCTTGTCAGCCTCTCCAAACGCTATAATGTGCCTATTGCGGTGGCAACAGGGGGCACTCTGGCAAGAAAAATAGTCGTAGAAAAGAAACCAGAGGTCATAATAGGGGTGGCCTGCGAACGAGATCTAACAAGCGGAATACAGGACACTTATCCTATACCTGTGTTTGGCATATTCAACAGAAGACCTTTTGGGCCATGTTATGATACTGACGTGGATTTAGAGCTTGTCGAAACAGGTATAACCACTTTCTTAGGATATAAAAAAGATGTCGCCAAGGAATCTTGCGCTATCGATACTAAACGATCTAAATCATAGGACAGATTTCCCCCGGCGATACTTAGAAAAGGCCTTCCATCAAAATCTTTCTCTAAACCATCGGGACAGGGCATTTGCAGTTCACCTCGTCCAGGGGGTCCTTCGATGGAGATTAAGGCTTGACTGGATAATCAGGCAGACCCTCCACTTCCCTTTTGAAAGGATAGACCTCCCCGTATTAAACATCCTCCGCATCGCCCTGTATCAAATATACCATATGGACCGAGTTCCTGAATCAGCCGCTGTCAATGAGGCGGTTAAACAGGCAAAGAAAAAAGGAAAGAATGTGGGGGGATTCGTCAATGGCGTTTTAAGGCAAATATGCCGGGAAAAAACCAGCGTGAGTTTCCCGGATCGTCAAAAGGATCTCACAGGTTATTTGTCTGTCTTTTATTCATATCCAAAGTGGCTGGTGCAAAAGTGGATAAGGGAATTAGGAAATGAATCCACTGAACAACTCCTTAAAGCCTTGAACCGCATTCCGCATCTGGTGGTCAGGGTAAACCGCCTGAAAACAGATCGTTCCAACCTGATCGACTCTCTAAAAAAAGAGGGTGTAACCTGCAAATCAACATCCTATTCCCCGGATGGTATAGAAATCGAGTCTATGAGCGGTCCTGTTAACCAATTGAAAGCATTCAAACAGGGACTTTTCCAGGTCCAGGATGAGGCAGCCCAAGTATGCTCTTATCTTATTGACCCCAAACCGGGGGATTCTGTCCTGGATCTATGCTCGGGTCTGGGAGGAAAGGCCACACACCTTGCACAGATCATGGACAAAAACGGGCAGGTCCTTGCGGTTGATAAGGACCTTCATAAACTGAAAAGCCTTAAACAAAACTGCCGCCGTCTTAAAACAGACTGCGTGTATCCGATTGTCACAGATGCATCCAACAATCTTTCAAATCTTTTTTATTGTTCTTTCGAGAAAATATTGGTAGATGGTCCATGCTCGGGTCTGGGCGTGATATCCAGGCATCCTGACGGGAAATGGACAAAAAATATAAATAAAATCAATAGGTTATCGCTAATTCAACGGCATATTCTGCATGAAGCAGGTTCCCTGATGCCAATTGGAGGCAGATTGCTTTATGTAACATGTACGATATCAAAGGAGGAAAATGAAGGGGTTGTAAAACATTTTTTGAGAAATAACAGAAAAATGGTTCTTGAAAATCTAAACAATTATACCCCAGAATGGTGCCGAGACCTTATTGATGAAGATGGTTTTTTCAGAACGCTTCCCCATGTCCATGGCATGGATGGCTTTTTTGGGGCCATGTTTTTAAAAAAATGAGATTACAAACCCGCAATCCAGTAAGGAGCAGAGTATGGGCAAGATATCACCATCCATCCTTTCAGCCGATTTTACCAGGTTAGGAGAAGAGGTCGCAGGAGTAGAAAAGGCAGGCGCAGACTACATCCATATCGATGTAATGGACGGACATTTCGTTCCCAATATAACAGTCGGTCCCTTGATCGTGGATGCCGTAAGGCGTGTAACCGGTCTGCCCCTTGACGTTCACTTGATGATCTCTAATCCGGACGATTTTATAGACAGATTCGCCGAAGCAGGGGCCGATATAATCACTGTCCATGCCGAAACCCTTAACCATCTCCACAGGACAATTCATGCTATCAGAGAAAAGGGAAAAAGACCGGGAGTTGCCCTTAATCCTGCTACCCCCACAGATATACTTGAATATGTACTTGAAGACATTGACATGGTAGTACTGATGACTGTAAATCCAGGCTTTGGAGGACAGAGTTTCATACCGGGTGTTCTCCCCAAGATAGAAAGGCTGCGAAAAAAAATAGAGGAAAAAGGTCTGGATATTGAGATAGAAGTTGACGGAGGCATTAATCCCGAGACAATCGGACAGGTATCAAAAGCGGGCGCCGATGTCTTTGTTGCCGGGTCAGCCGTGTTCCACAGCGACGATTACGGAAAGACCATTCGTCTGATGCGGGAAAAAATGCAGATCGAAACTCCAGACCTATAGTCTATAATTGCCCTGTTTCAAGGTGCCAAACTCATACGAAAAAACCATAAGGAGCAGAGAGAATCATGGATAAAATTGACGAGCTTTGTATAAACACAATCCGAATGCTTGCTGCAGATTGTGTCGAAAGTGCCCGTTCAGGACATCCGGGCATGCCCATGGGCGCAGCGCCAATGGCATACGTATTGTGGACCCGCATATTGAGGCATAACCCTTCAAACCCCTCATGGCCTGACAGAGACCGTTTCGTTCTTTCTGCAGGCCACGGCTCGGCGCTCCTGTACAGTCTTCTTCACCTCACTGGATATGACCTGTCCATCGAAGACCTCAAAAACTTCCGTCAATGGGGAAGCAAAACTCCCGGCCATCCGGAATATGGTCATACGCCGGGTGTTGAAACAACCACAGGGCCACTGGGCCAGGGATTTGCAAACGGTGTAGGCATGGCCATTGCCGAACGATTCCTGGCAACACGTCTCAACCGGCCAGGCCATGCCATTGTGGATCACTTTACATATGGAATTGTCAGTGACGGCGATCTCATGGAGGGAATTTCACATGAGGCAGCGTCTCTGGCAGGACATTTGGGCCTTGGAAAACTGATCTACCTGTACGATGACAACCTAATATCGATTGAAGGGAGTACAAAAATCACATTCACTGAAGACGTCTTGACACGTTTTGAGGCCTATGGCTGGCACACACAGCAGATAAGAGACGGAAATAATCCAGATAGCATAGAAGAGGCCATCAGGTCAGCGAGGGAGGTCACGGAAAAACCGTCGCTTATTGCCGTCAGGACCACCATCGGTTATGGGAGCCCCAACAAGCAGGGATCTGCCGTATCCCATGGGGAACCACTGGGACCAGAGGAGACAAGGCTGACCAAGGAAAATTTGGGGTGGCCGGTTGAACCCCCGTTTTTTGTCCCGGACGAGGCCCTGACATGTTTTCGTAAGGCCATAAAAAGGGGAGAAGAACTGGAAAAAGAGTGGAATGACAGACTCAGTTCATATAAAAAGTCCCATCCCGATCCGGCAAGATTATTAGACCAATTTATCAGCGGCCAACTGCAAGCAGGTTGGGATCGGGACATACCCGTCTTTGCGCCTGATCCAAAGGGAATAGCTACCAGGGTGGCATCGGGAAAGGCCTTAAATGCTGTTGCCCGGCATGTACAGAACCTGATGGGCGGCTCTGCAGACCTGGCACCATCTAACAAAACAGTGATAAGCGAAGAAGAAGATTTTCAGCCAGGCCATTACGAGGGCCGCAATCTCCGTTTTGGAGTCAGAGAACACGCCATGGGTTCCATTTCAAATGGCATGGCGCTCCATGGCGGTGTTATCCCTTATTGCGGCACTTTTCTGGTCTTTTCCGATTATATGCGTCCTGCAATCCGTATGGCGGCCCTTATGGGTCTTAAAGTCATCTATATCTTCACTCATGACAGCATAGGCCTGGGAGAGGACGGTCCTACCCACCAGCCCATTGAGCAACTCGCGACCCTTAGGGCCATCCCCGATCTTACCGTGATACGACCTGCAGACGCCAATGAAACAATAGAGGCATGGCGTGCAGCCCTCCAATCAGAAAAAGGGCCTGTAGCCCTTGCCCTGACGCGCCAGGCCGTCCCTGTCCTGGACAGAACTGTTCTTGCACCGGCAGAAGGACTCCACAGGGGCGCCTATATACTAAAAGACGCAGCAGAAGGAAAACCTGATATAATACTGATTGCAACCGGCTCTGAGGTCCATCTGGCCCTGGAGGCTTGGCAAAAACTAAAAGAAAAGGGCATAACGTCACGTGTGGTAAGCATGCCTTCATGGGAACTTTTTGACAGCCAATCCAAGGAATACCGCAACCAGGTATTGCCTCCTGAAGTAAAGGTCCGGATCGCTATCGAGGCTGGCATCCCGCAGGGATGGGATCATTATTTGGAAAACAAAGGGGATATGATTGGCATTAAACGTTTCGGCGCTTCAGCCCCATACAAGGTCCTGTTTGAAAAATTTGGGATTACTGTAGACTCTATCGTACGAAAGGCCTTGCGGTTAATGGATCATGAAGACTGATACTTGCCTTTGTCACTGGACAGGGTATCCTAATTTTCATCTTATAACATAAAGCTTGTTTCATGGTTACGAAAAAAACCAGCCCGAAACCCAATGAAATTGCATGCCTGTA
>CAZQAA010000110.1:0-6067 GCA_964591255.1 uncultured Desulfobacterales bacterium
GCATCAGGGCTAAAGGGCGTAGGTGAGTTGGCTCTCTACGGGTCTGATCTGACTCCACAGATAGTGGATCAATTAAGGGAAGTCATGTCTGTCTGCCTGCTATATAATCTCCCCTTTATGCTACATACCAACGAACCTGTGGGGCACAACTATGCAGGCAAGGCGCCCATGACCCTGGCCAGGATTTATGCGTTCCTCAAGGCATACCCTGACAACCACATTGTCCTTGCCCACTGGGGAGGAGGAATCCTCTTTTACGCACTCATGAAAAAAGAGGTGAGGGAGGTAATGAAAAACGTCTGGTTTGACACTGCAGCCTCTCCCTTCCTGTATACGCCTGAAATCTACAGAATCGCGGTGGAAATAATTGGTGAAAACAGGATCCTCCTCGGAAGCGATTATCCCCTTATAAGACCCGGACGATATCTAAAAGAGGTTGCATCTGCAGGCATATCTCCCCGTGCCATGGAGTTCATATCAGGATTAAATGCGGCCGGGCTTCTGCACTTATCCCCCTATTGAAGACATAATGGCAGATATGGGAACCGAATCCACGGAAGCCAGATGGTGGGCACGTGGCTTATTATATACCGCCCTCATGATTATTTCTGTCAAGTCTTTATCAGAGGCCCCGTTTCTCATGGGACCCTTTATGTCATGTTCCGTATCTGAAAGGAGGCATGGTCTCAGACGACCGGTTGCTGTAAGACGAATCCGGTTGCACGAGCCGCAAAAATGATTGGTTAAGGGGCTGATGAAGCCGATTTCACCACATGCCCCTTCAAACCTGAACCGTTCTGCAGGCCCGTCGGAGGGACCGTTTTGAATGCGTTTTAACCTTCCTAAACTCCCAATCCATGACTTGATCACATGTGAAGGGACATGTCGTACATGAGGCTCTCTGTGGGCAATGCCCAAGGGCATATATTCAATAAATCTGATATGGTAAGGATTTTCCAAAGAGAGCCTTGCAAAATCTGTCAGCTCATCATCATTGATTCCTTTCATTACCACCACGTTTATCTTGATCGGGTTCAGGTTCAATTCCCTCACCAACCGGATACCCTCCCATACCGTTTTAAAGGCATCAAGACCTGTGATCATCTCGTACTTCTTTGGGTCCAGGGTATCCAGACTTATATTTAGCCGTTTTACCCCTGAAGACGCAATCCGGTCCGGATCGTCTCCCAGTAATATCCCGTTTGTGGTAAGGGCCAGATCCTCGAGCCCGGGTATGTCAGCCAGCGCAGCGATAAATTCATATATACCTTTGCGCAGAAGCGGCTCACCCCCTGTCAGACGGATCTTGTCAACCCCAAGTCCTACCGCAATCCTTGCCAGACGAAGTGTTTCCTCATAGGTCAGGATATCCTCATGTCTTACCTTGGTGATTCCGTCAGGAGGGATACAGTAGATACAACGCAGATTGCAGCGATCAGTAACCGATATACGCAGATAGTTGATCTTTCTTTTGTAACGATCGATTAAGGCTGTCTTTTCATATCCGGATAACACTCTTTCTTGATCATTAATATCCATTTCTGGCACTCCAGTTGTGTGGACTTGTACAATAATTATTTTCCATATATAAGATGGAGCGGGAAGTCAATTACAATGAGGAGTTTCTGATATGGAAAAGCCGATAAGAGTAAAAACAGAAGGCAGGATAGCCTTGATAACCCTTAACCGCCCTGATTCATACAATTCCTTTAATAAAGAATTGCTTCTGTTGCTGCGTGATACTATGGCAACAGTGTCTTCTGGGCCGGAAGTGGATGGAGTGGTTATTACCGGCTCAGGCAGGGCCTTTTGCGCCGGGGGAGATCTGAAATGGATAGATGCGCAAGGCAAGGAATATGCCCCTACCTTTTATGAGCTTGCCGGCTACTTTCACCAGGCCGTCACTGAAATACGCAGGATGCCGAAACCGGTCATCGCAGCCGTAAACGGTCTTGCCGCCGGAGGGGGGATGTCCCTTGCCCTTGCATGCGATCTCAGGGTGATGGACATGTCAGCTGTTTTTCTCCAGGCATATACTTCAAGGGGTCTGAGTATTGACGGGGGCGGCACATTCAGCCTGCCGAGGCTTGTGGGTCTTGCAAAGGCCATGGAGATCATTGCGTTTGACCAACCGATTAATCCCGAGCAAGCCCTTTCCTGGGGTCTGGTCACGGAAGTGACAGACAAGGGTCATAGTGTAAAGAGGGCTATTGAATTGATTGCCGAGATAAAGAAGGGGAGGGCCTTTATCTCATTTGCCGCCTCAAAAAGGCTGATTTACGAATCGTTCAATACATCGTTTGATATGCAACTGGAAAAGGAAAAAGAGCTTCTGTCATGGTGTTCCGAAGAACCCGAGGGACGTGAAGGTATCGCCGCATTTGTTGAAAAAAGGATACCCGTGTTTGACAGAGAGAAAAATTCGTCCCATGTTCGTCTTAAATCAGTTATGAACAAGATCGATAATCTTTCTTGATGTATATTCAGCCACATCGGCAAGGCCGTCAACGGGCATAAACAAAGAGGCGTTGGCAGAGAAAAGGCACGTGACCGATGCGGGAAATTCGTCATCAGGCATGTAGCATATATAGAGCAATGCGATCTTTGGAAAGGGATAAAGGAGCAATGAAAAGTCACCTTCCGTCCGGTCCTGCTGATCTGGAATGCCTAATGCCTTTTTTATGGTCTCTCGTCTTTTTTGCATATGCAACACATGTGGAACAAGGATCCTCTCGCTGTGTGAACTAAAGGCACCATAATATGGCATGCTGTCGGGCAACTCCTTGAACGCCTTAAAAGGCTCCAGTACAACTGCATCCGTTTTGGCATGAACCCCGTAAAGGGATATCAATAGCCCCCTGGGTCCATTGCAAGCCCTGCCAGACAAGGTAATTCCATAAGGAGACAAACGGCATTCCTCTCCAAAGGCCGTAAAACAGAAAGATTCTCCCTGCCTGTCTGCACATAATGCATTTTCCAGCTCTCCGGCAGGCCTGGAAAATGCCTTTTCAATATTTTTACGGATAATTTTTTCATAATTGCTGCCCATGTCGAATAGCCCCTCCATACTGAAACTCTTGATTGACAACCTAACAATCTTAAACGAGAATATTCAATGTTTTTTTATTATGACACCGTTATGGCGTTAGAGTGATTCAAACATGAGAGGCATGCACCCCCCTGATAAAAAAAAGATTAAGGAGCTGATGGATGTCAGCATGGGCCGCCAAAAGGCCGATCTGGTTATAGTAGGCGGTGATGTGCTGAATGTCTATACAGGAGAACTGCTCAGGAGTTGGTCGGTGGCCATCAAGGGGCAGCGGATAGCATACGTTGGGGACGACGCCGGGCACACCATGGGGCAAGATACCGAGATCATTGATGCCTCGGGAAGGATCCTGATCCCCGGCCTGATCGACGGACACACACACCTTCTGATGTACTATACCCTCTCCGAGTTCCTGAAATATGCCATGAGGGGCGGAACCACCACAATTGTCAGTGAGGCTATTGAACTGGCCTTTCCCTACGGCTATGAAGGCATTGTGGAATTTTTGGATTCGGCAAAGGATCAGCCCATAAAAATATTTGCCACTGTTCCTCCCATGTCTTCCATAAGCCGGGCTGGACAGGCCGCCGCCATAGACACCTCCAGGCTGAAGACCCTTTTGCATAGAGAAGATGTGGTGGGGTTGGGGGAGACCGTCTGGTCAGATGCCATAAGGGGCGATAAAAATATTTTCAGTCTCTTTGCGGAAACCCTAAAGACAGGCAAGAGGATAGAAGGACATGCCGCAGGGGCAAGGGGAATCAGGCTTGCGTCTTTTATATCCACGGGTGTTTCTTCCTGTCATGAATCAACTACGGTCGAGGAGGTAATTGAAAGGCTTAGACTGGGTATCCACACCATGATCAGAGAAGGTGATATAAGGGCCGAGCTGGAGGTCATATCAAAAATCAAAGATATGGACATTGATTTTCGTCGGTTGGTCCTGGTCACGGACGGTGTGGGACCGGAACGCCTGATCACGGATGGCTATATGGAGTATGTGGTCCAGAGGGCCATTGACTTCGGATTTGACCCCATAACTGCCATACAGATGGCCACCCTCAACCCTGCTGAACATTTCGGCCTGGATCATATGATCGGAGGGATCGCCCCGTCAAGATATGCCGACATCGTGATTATTCCCGACTTGAAGAAAATAAACGCAGAACTGGTTATCAGTAATGGCCAGGTTATAGCAAGAGAAAGAGAATTGCTGGTGCAGCCCAGAGAATGCAATTATATGAAACGGCCTTTTGCCAGCATTGACATTCCCAGGAAACTCAATGCAGACGACTTTGTTGTTCGTACCAACGTGGGCGCCGGTCCTGTCAGGGCAAGGGTTATCGACCTCACCACCCCCCTTGTAACCCACGAGAAAATAGTTGAAGTATCCCATCTAAGTGATGAAATTCAGATGGATATTGAAAGAGACATTCTCAAGGTTGCGGCGGTGACCTGCGGCCACGAGGGCATGAGCAGATTTGTCGGCTTGATCAGGGGGTTTGGAATAAAAAGGGGCGCCTTTGCCACGAGTGCGGTCTGGGATGTCAGTGCCATTGTGGTTGTTGGCGCCCACGAAAAGGATATGGCAAAGGCAGTAAACAGGATAGTAGAGCTCCGTGGTGGAATTGTGGTTATTGCTGATGGGAAAATTTTGGCTGAACTGGCCATGCCGGTCGGTGGAATTGTCTCGGATCAGCCATTAGGGAGAATAGCCCAACGTTTGGATGAGATCCAGCAGGGCGTTAAAGGGTTGGGTTGCCAACTTCCCGATGCCCATCTGAGCCTTTCCATATTGACAACCCCCTATATCCCGTTCCTGAGGATTTCAGAAGAGGGATTAGTGGATCTCAAAAACGGAAGGAAGGTCAACCTGATTATATCTGAATAGATATCAGAGAGGTAAACATGAAAATAAAAGAAGAACACAAGAAACTTTTGAAGGAAATGGGGCTGAGGGAAGGGGATTTTGATCTCTTTGACGGTAAATTCGTCCGGTACGAGTTTGACGGGGAAAAGGGTGTTCGTATCTATGACCCTTACTATGCCACTTCTTACAGCGAATATATCGGTATTGACGGATGGAGTGCCTGGAGTGTGGAAAAAGACACCTTTATGAGTGATATCATTAAGGGGGCCCGTGAGAAGGCCGAACAAAAGGCTGTGCATAGCCCCAAACCTGATCAAAAGGAGATAACAGAGTCACTTCAAAAAAAGTTTGCCGGAAGGACCGAATCCGAATAGGTAAAAAAAGCATGTTGCGAAAATGTAACGCCGATGATTTTGCCACCATCTATTCTGTCATTAATGAAGCTGCAACGGCTTACAAGGGAGTAATCCCCCATGACTGCTGGAAAGAGCCATATATGCCTGAAAATGAGCTGAGGCGCGAAATTGATGATGGCGTTCTGTTCTGGGGATATGAAGACGAAAAAGAGCTGATCGGCGTAATGGGCATGCAAAATATAAAGGATGTAACCCTTATCAGACACGCCTATGTCAGGAAGGCAAGACAACGGGAGGGTATTGGGGGAAAACTCCTGTCCGGGCTTCGCAGGAATACCAGCCGGCCGATCCTTATCGGGACATGGGCTGATGCTGTCTGGGCCATACGGTTTTATGAAAAACACGGTTTCATAACGGTTCCTCCTAAAGAAAAGGATATGCTCCTGAAAAAATACTGGCGGATCCCGGTACGCCAGATAGAGACCTCTGTAGTCCTTGTAGAAAATGAAATGATATGTAAAAGTTAAGATCTTCCCATACAGTTCTGAGAGATATTAGGTGGCAGTCAGCTCTCTCTTCGGTTAAAGTGTTTTCATCACAAAATACTCACCGAAAGGAGAAAGACATGACTGCCAAGAAGAAGTTAGCACAAAAGGGACTTATATTGCTACAACTTGCTGAAAAATTACGAAACGTATCAGAAGCCTGCCGCCACCACGGTGTTTCCCGTAGCCAGTTCTATGAATACAAGAGAGCTTTCCAGGAAAGGGGCTTCGAGGGGCTGATGGACCG
>CAZQAA010000111.1:0-13931 GCA_964591255.1 uncultured Desulfobacterales bacterium
AGGCGTATTACAGACACTGAAAGCTTCTTTGCCACATTAAAAACAGAACTCATATATCATGAATTGAAATATTCTATAACCAGACCAGAATTCATTCCGCTTTGGGCGGAGTGTCTCCTGCGCAATTTGAGAAAATGAGAAAAACAGCTTAACTCTGTGTCCACTTTTTAGGGTAAAGATCAAGTTACTTATGAATGAGAAAAACACCTTTAAGAGACCCTGGCGATATCAGCTGTATCGAATTATCTTCGAGGCAGATACTCCGGGAGGAAAAGCATTTGATATATCGCTTTTTATCTGCATTATATTAAGCATATTTGCTGTACTCCTCGAAAGTGTCGCCCAGATTCGCACCAACTATAGAACAGCTCTTCGCGCCGCTGAATGGTTATTCACCCTATTATTCACCATTGAGTATATTCTGCGGCTGATCTGTGTTGGAAAGCCGGTAAAGTATGCGTTCAGTTTTTATGGGCTTGTTGATCTGCTGGCTATTGCCCCTTCCTATCTTAGTTTGATTGTATCGGGAACCCAATCTCTTATTGTTATTCGTGCCCTCCGCCTGCTACGCGTATTCCGGGTCATGAAACTTGCTCATTTTGTAGGCGAGGCCAGGGTACTGCGTACAGCACTGCGTGCCAGCGTAAGAAAAATTATCGTGTTTCTGGGGACCGTGCTTACTCTTGTGCTGATTATTGGTGCCATGATGTATCTTGTGGAAGGGGAGGAAGCTGGATTCACGAGTATACCTCAAAGTATTTATTGGGCTGTCGTTACTTTGACCACCGTTGGTTATGGCGACATAGCACCCCAGACCGTTACTGGGAAATTCCTGGCATCGATCGTAATGATTATAGGATATGGTATTATTGCTGTTCCAACAGGTATTGTAACGGTGGAACTGTCGGAAGCCAGAAGGGCCGCTGTTTCAACAAGAGCATGTCCTGAATGCGCTGTGGAAGGACACGATCCTGATGCCAGGTTCTGCAAGGCGTGCGGGGCTGAGCTTTAAGGGGCTGGGTTGGATCATTTTATTTATCATTTTTCGGTCTCGGGGGTTGAAACCTATCTGTTTCTGCCTCCGTTAGTGATGTTTGTTATCTCTTCCATTGTTTCAATGGGTGGTGTGTCCGGTGCATTTATACTCCTGCCTTTTCAGATGAGTATCCTTGGTTATGTCTCACCAGGGGTTAGCGCCACAAATTTTGTGTATAATATTGTTTCCATTCCCTCAGGGGTCTATCGGCACCTGAAGGAAGGACGCCTTTCCTGGGCCCTCTTTATTGTGCTTATGGCAGGGACAGTGCCGGGCATCTTTTTTGGCTACTATATTCGCATGGTATATTTGCCCGATCCCCATTACTTTCGCATCTTTGCGGGGCTTGTGCTTTTGTATCTTGGGATCTGCACAATGAAAAGTGCTTATAAAGACAAGGACAATACAGACAGAACCAGCCTAATGGGTATTTGCACTGGAAGACGGGTCTTGCAAGAAAGAGTGGGACTTATTAAGACAAGGATCCGATTTCAGGAGATGGAATATGAGTTTTTTACTCCTACTGTTTTTGCTTTATCGTTGGGAGTAGGGGTGATCGGCGGGGCCTATGGTATCGGGGGTGGTGCTATTATGGCCCCTTTCTGTGTATCGGTTTTGGGGCTACCGGTCTATATCGTCTCTGGAGCGGCACTCTTTTCTACCTGGATCAGCTCTATTATAGCCGCACTTTTCTATGCCTTTATTCCTGTTGGAAAAACAGTAAATGCCTCGCCTGACTGGTTGTTGGGGACCCTGTTTGGAATAGGCGGCATGGCGGGAATCTATCTCGGGACACGGCTTCAAAAGTGGGTGCCTGCAACGACCATAAAGGTGATTTTGGGGATAGCTATATTGTTTATTTCTATCCGCTATCTGTGGCCTTGAAAATCAGTATCAAGGGAATTGTGGGGCCAAATGTCAACCCCGGTTTCCATTTAGCGTTAAAGAGGGAAAATGCCTGAGTATAAAGGACTTATATCAAGCCTTAAGAAAGACGGAGAAGTGGTGGTAAGCCTTCGTCCTGATGACGCCGGTGTCGTGGGGGCCCCTGAGATGAATGAGATTGCTTGCCACTGTGTCACAGAGGGTTCGAGTGTGACTTTTGATGCAATAAACAGTGCGGGAGCAGAAGTGGGCGATCTTGTCTATGTGAATTATGATCGTGGAAATTTACTTCAAAACATTGTCCTCCTCCTGGGTCTCCCGGTGGCAGGAGTGTTGATAGGGATCGCTGCGGGAGCTACGCTGATCGGTAATTTTTCTACACACAATGTGGTCCTGATAATAAGTTCTATATTGGGTTTTTTGGCAGGAGCGGCCATAGGGATGATGATTTACAGGAAACTTTCCACCGATAATCTGCCGGTTGTAACAGGGATTATTATGAGGCGATCTGAACTTATGTCTTCTCTGGATAGTAATAAGGATACCGTATGTGTTGATGATAAGAGTTGCAGTGAATGCATCTGCTTACATTAAGGGCAGAGGCCGGTCTTATTGGTCATGTATTCGGGGCATTTTGGATCTAGGCTTGCCTTATATGGCACTTGGGGCGTTTTACTCTTTAATATCCTTAGCAATTTTTTGTTCCATTCTGTTTTATTAGGGTAGAATAATTTGTTGACAAAAATATCTTGACAAGCTGTCAGATATCCAATTACTTATTTTGGGTTAGAAAAAAAGGGAATAAACAATTAAGTCGCTGCTATGTCATGAAAGTCTTACCGTAAAGGTGAAGCGCTGGAATAGGGCTTTTGAGACATAAGACGGCCTTTTCACGTAGCGTTTTTTGCTATTATTATGTAAGGTCCGGAGGCGCTTAGTCATGCTGGAGGAAGAACACTATGGCTGATGAAGTAAGAGGCTCTGTTATGGTGGTGGGAGGGGGAATCGCCGGGATGCAGGCCGCCCTGGATCTTGCCGATTCCGGATTTTATGTCCATCTTGTGGAAGAATCCCCTGCCATCGGCGGGGTCATGTCACAATTAGACAAAACCTTTCCCACCAATGACTGTGCCATGTGAATTATCTCTCCCAAACTGGTCGAGGTCGGCCGGCATATCAATATCGAAATTCATACCTGTTCCAGCATTGAAGAACTCACCGGACGAAGTGGAGATTTTCATGTAACCCTTCGCAAGGTTCCTCGATACATAGATCTTGATAAATGTACTGGTTGTGGGGATTGCGCCGAGGCATGCCCTGTAGTCTTGTCCAATGAATTTGATGAGGGACTTTCTACCCGAAAAGCGGTTTTCAAGCTTTATGCCCAGGCGATTCCCGGGGCCTTTTCCATTCAGAAAGCCGACAAGGCCCCATGCCGTTTGGCATGTCCTGCTGGGCTGAATGTCCAGGGGTATGTACAGATGGTCAAAGAAGGCAAATATAAAGAGGCCCTTCAAATCATTATGGAAGACCTCCCCCTGCCCGGTGTGCTTGGGAGGATATGTCCCCATGAGTGTGAAGATGCATGCCGTCGCTGCGATGTTGATGAGCCGGTTGCTATTCGGAATCTCAAACGGCTGGCGGCCGATTGTTTTGATCCCCGGGAAATAGAGGTTGATTGCTTTTCCCCTCGGGAGGAAAAGGTCGCCATTATAGGGTCAGGCCCGGCAGGGCTTTCGGCTGCGTATCATTTGGCACGCAAAGGGATTTTATCAACTGTTTTTGAGGCATTACCTGAGCCAGGGGGTATGCTCAGGGTAGGCATACCTGCTCATCGTCTTCCAAAAGAGGTCTTAGACAGAGAGATCGAGATTATTACCAACCTGGGAGTGGAGATTAGAACCGATACGAGACTGGGGAGGGATTTAAGTGTAGATGATCTCTTTAGGCGGGGATATAAGGCTGTATACCTTGCCCTGGGGGCTCATAAAGGGATCGGCTTGGGTATTGAAGGTGAGGATGCCGAGGGTGTTAGGCAAGGTGTGGATTTTTTGAGAGAAGTAAACCTGACTGGCAAGACCACGGTTGGGAAGAAGGTCGCTATTATTGGTGGTGGAAATGTTGCCATTGATGTTGCACGGGTTGCCAGCCGGCTGGGGGCAGAGGAAGTAAATATCATTTATCGCCGTACCAGAGCCGAGATGCCTGCCTGGGAGGAGGAAATTCAGGCAGCCGAAGAGGAGGGCGCCATAATTACCTATCTTGCCGCTCCGGTAGAAGTGCTTGTGAAGGATGGAAGGATATCGGGCTTGAGATGTGTCAGGATGGAGTTGGGAGAGCCGGATGATTCGGGGAGAAGAAGGCCTGTCCCTATTGAGGGGAGCGAGTACGAAATAGAAATAGATCAGCTTATACCGGCTATAGGACAGAGGCCTGATCTTGGAGCTGTAGAGGGGGTGTCTGGTCTTAAATTTTCCCGTCGGCACACTATTGAAGTTGATCCAATAACCTATGCTACTGGCATGGAAGGAGTGTTTGCCGGAGGAGACGTTGAGACCGGTCCCGGGATCGCTATTGGGGCGATCGCAGCCGGCCGGGAAGCAGCTGAATCGATAGTCAGGTATCTGGACGGACAAGATATGGCGGCTGGTCGGGTATCTGTTTCCAACTCTGACGTAGAAGACAGAACTTATAGACCCATATCTGTAGACGAGCAGATGCTCTCCCGCCACAAGATGCCAGAGTTGCCGACAGTAGAGCGGATTGGAAATTTCAAAGAAGTGGAGCTGGGCTATAATGAGGAAGATGGGAGAAGGGAGGCCTCCCGGTGTCTTAACTGCGGATATTGCTGTGAGTGTTTCCAGTGTGTGAACGCCTGTCAGGCCGGGGCGGTTACTTTGGAGACCCATGCCCAGAATATTGAAACGACCTCAATAAAAGTAGGTTCCGTTATCCTTGCCCCGGGTTTTGAGCCCTTTGATCCATCCAGATTCGAGACCTATAATTATACTGTGCAGCCAAACATTATGACCTCAATGGAGTTTGAACGTATCCTGTCTGCATCAGGACCCACCATGGGCCACCTCGTACGGCCCTCTGACGAAAAAGGACCAAAGAAGATCGCATGGCTCCAGTGTGTAGGTTCCAGGGATATAAACCAGTGTGACAATGCATATTGCTCATCGGTTTGCTGCATGTATGCCATAAAGGAGGCAGTCATTGCCAAGGAGCATGCAGGGGGAGATCTTGATTGTGCCATATTCTTTATGGATATGCGTACACATGGCAAGGACTTTGAGCAGTATTATAATGATGCACGCGAAAAACACGGTATACGTTTTTTGCGCTCCAGAGTGCACAGCATAGATCCTGCTGATGATAGCGGTGACCTGCTCATAAAATATGTTGGCGAAGACGGCCATTTGCTTGAAGAGTCATTTGACCTTGTTGTCCTTTCAGTGGGGCTTGAGACACCACAAAACACGCTGGAACTGGCTGGGAGGCTTGGAATTGATCTAAGTGAGGGCAATTTTTGCAGGACCGATTCATTTCATCCTTTGGCTACGTCCAGGAAAGGGATTTATGTATGCGGCGCATTTGCCGGTCCCAAGGATATACCCCAGTCTGTAATCGAGTCGAGTGCGGCAGCCGCAGAGGCAGAAATCCTTTTGAGCAATGCAAGGGGTACCTTGACCAGGACAAAGGAGATCCCGGAGGAAAGGAACATCATAGGTGAACGGCCGCGGATCGGTGTGTTTGTGTGTAATTGTGGCATCAATATAGCCGGTGTGGTGGATGTACCAGCGGTGCGTGATTACGCCAAATCGCTTCCCTATGTTGAGTACGTGGCCGACAACCTGTATACCTGTTCCCAGGATACACAGGATATCATGACTCAAACCATCCGGGAGAAAAACCTGAACAGGATTGTGGTGGCAGCCTGCACACCCAAGACACATGAACCGCTATTTCAGGAGACATTGATAAATGCTGGCTTGAACAAATATCTGTTTGAAATGGTCAACATACGGAATCAGGATTCCTGGGTACATAAAGATGATCCTGAGGCCGCAACTGAAAAGGCAAAGGATTTGGTACGAATGGCGGTGGCCAAGGTTGCATTGATGGAGCCACTTGCCGAGACAGAGCTTGAAGTCAACCAGAAGGCCCTTGTGGTAGGAGGAGGCATCTCTGGGATGGTGGCTGCAAGGACACTTTCTGTACAGGGCTATGAGGTATATCTTGTAGACCGTTTGACATCTCTGGGGGGACAGGCCGTCAATCTCTTTAAGACGTGGAAGGGGGAAAGGGTACAGGATAATCTGTCCGATCTGATCAGATCAGTCGAATCTGACCGGAATATCAAGGTCTTTCTGGACACGGAGTTGTCCGAGGTGGAAGGTTTTGTCGGTAACTTCAAGACAACATTGATCTCGAACGGCAAAGAGAATGTTGTGGAACACGGAGTTGCAGTAATCGCCACCGGAGCAGAAGAATTTAAGCCTGACGAATATCTGTACACCGAGGACTCCAGGGTTGTTACTCATCTTGAGCTGGACAGGAGGTTTATTGATAATGATCCTTCTTTAAAAGAGATAAAGACAGCCGTATTTATCCAGTGTGTTGGCTCAAGAGAACCTGGAAGGCCATATTGTTCAAGGGTATGTTGCACCCATTCCATTGAAAGCGCCCTCTATCTTAAGGAACTGAATCCTGATATGAATATCTATATCCTTTACAGGGATATCAGGACGTATGGAGAGCGTGAATATTTATACAGAAAGGCCCGGGCAGCAGGTATTTTCTTCATCCGTTTTGCATTGGACCAGAAGCCAAAGGTAAAAGCGGGAAAGGATGGACTTGAAATAGAGGTGATGGATCATGTCCTTAAAAGGCCTGTCAAACTTTCTGCTGACCTCCTTGCCCTGGCTTCTGCGATCGTGCCTTACAAGGATGAAGGGCTCGCACAACTTTTCAAGGTACCCATGAACGAGGACGGTTTTTTTGTAGAGGCCCATGCAAAGCTTGGCCCGTCTGAGTTTGCAACAGACGGTGTGTTTCTGTGCGGCATGGCTCACTACCCCAAACCTGTTGATGAATCAGTGGCCCAGGCCCAGGCTGCATCTTCCAGGGCGGTTACTCTTCTTTCCGCGAAGACGGTCAGCACGAGCGGCACCGTGGCCGAGACCAATCCCATGTTCTGCAGCAGTTGTGGCATTTGTGTGAGTATATGCCCATATTCGGCCCCGTCATTTATTGAAGAGGGCCCTTTTGCAGGCAGGGCACAGATAAATCCAGTGCTGTGCAAGGGCTGTGGCCTGTGTGTGGCCTCGTGCAGGTCAGGTGCCATCAATCTTAAAGGCTTTGGCACGGACCAGATTATGGCAATGATAACTGAAATATGATTTTTATCCCTTTTTGTTTTTTGAATTCCGTAACTGAGGAGAAGGTAAATGGATAACTGGGAACCCAAAATTACCACGTTTCTGTGTCATTGGTGTAGCTATGGGGCCGCAGACTTGGCTGGAGTTAGCCGCCTTCAGTACCCGCCTAATTTCAGGATCATCAGGGTCCCGTGTTCAGGCAGGGTCAGCCCTAAATTCATTCTTGCCGCCTTTAGGCATGGTGCTGACGGTGTCTGGGTTTCAGGGTGACATCCTGGGGACTGCCATTACCTGGAAGGTAATTACTACGCAAGACGAAAATTTGTTTTATTGATGGGATTGCTGGAACATATAGGGATCGAGCCGGGAAGGCTCCATTTTTCATGGATATCCTCAGCAGAGGCGACCAAATTTGTGGAAGTTGCCCAGACAGTGACAGAGGCGGTTAAATCCTTAGGACCGGCCAGACATTTGATTAAAAAAAGAGCCGAGGTGGCATGATGATCGAATATGCAGAAACGGTCAGGAAAAGAGCGAAGAACCTGCTGACAGAAGGAAAGGTAGATGTGTTTATCGGCTATAAAAAGGGAAGTGTGCCGATGGCAAATCAGCCTGTTATTATATCTGACCCCGATAGGGTGGACTTGCTACACTGGGATAGCAACTGTGCTCTTAATCTCTGCAATTATCTGACCGGCAGGACCGACAAGATAGGCATTGTGGCAACCGGCTGTAATTCCAGAAATATTGTCACACATATCACGGAGAATCAGATCAAACGAGATCAGTTGTACATCATAGGGATTCCATGCACAGGAATGATAGATCACAGGGCTGTACAACGTGCCGTCAAGAACAGAGAAATACTCGATGTTCAAGAAGACGGTGAAATGTTTATTGTGATAGGGGATGATTTTAAAGAAACATTTGCCAAGAAGGATTTTCTCCAGGAGAATTGTTCCTGTTGCAGACACCACAATCCTGTGATTTATGATGAAATGGTGGCTGAACCGGTGGAGGAGGGATCCCAGATTGATCCATATGAAACTGTAAGGAAGATAGGAGAGATGGAACCTGAAAAACGATGGGGTTTCTTTACCAGACTGATTGTTCGATGCATCCGCTGTTATGCATGTAGAAATGCCTGTCCATTATGTTATTGCCCCACCTGTTTTGTGGATGAATCCAGACCCCAGTGGGTGGGAAAGAGTATAGATCCCACTGACACCATGACGTTTCACATACTGAGGGCCTATCATTGTGCAGGACGATGTACGGACTGTGGTGCATGCGAGAGGGCATGCCCCATGGGAATTCCTGTACGCCAGTTCACCAAAAAGCTTAACAAGGATGCCCTTGAGCTGTTTTCATGGGAGGCGGGTCTGAGTCTTGAACAAAGGCCGCCATTGGATGTGTACAGCCAGGATGATTATAACGATTTTGTGAAATAAAAAGACAGGGGTTATGATGAACCGGATATTCACAAAGGATGATTGGACCAAGGCCCTTGGTAGCCTCGGGGATGCATACAGGATATTTGTTCCGGCAAAAGATGGTGATTTCCATTCCTTTAAGTCAATAGAGGATGGTGCTGTGCCTAACTTTGATTATCAGAACAGCCGCCTTTCACCCAAATCAGTAGTATATCCACAATCGGAGAGGATGTTTGAATATGTGTTGGATGGAGAGGATGATCCTGATGCAAATATTCTCAGAGAATCTCCGAAGGATTATCCTCCCCAGGCGATCGTGGGGATGAGGCCCTGTGATGCCCACGCCTTTCAGATCGTAAAAGTCAATTTTGATAATCCCGAGTACCAGGACCCATGGTGGGTACGACGTTATGAATCGACGGTTTTTATAGGGCTTGGCTGCAATAAACCCTGCTCAACCTGTTTCTGTACCCAGGTTGGAGGCGGACCGTTTGATGAAAAGGGGTTGGATATATTACTTTATGACCTTGGTGACAGATTGCTTGCAAAGGAGTTGACGGCAAAGGGGAAAGAATTCCTGGAAAAGGCGAATGTAGGAGCAGCTGCAGATGATGCCTCTGTTAAAATGGCCACGGATCTTGCAGCGGCTGCAACGAATAAGATCGGGGTGAAAATGTCCACTGACAGGCTGAGGGAAAAGGTGGTAAATGAACTTTTTGAGGCACCTTTCTGGGATGATGTGGCATTTCCCTGCATCAACTGTGGGACATGTACGTTTGTATGTCCCACCTGCTGGTGCTTTGATATACAGGACGAGGTGATGGGAAAGGAGGGGGACCGGATCAGGAACTGGGATTCCTGCATGTTTCCCCTTTTTACCCTCCACGGCTCTGGACATAATCCAAGGTCAAAAAAAGTGCAAAGGGTCAGACAGCGTTTTATGCACAAGCTGAAATATTATGTGGACAAGTATGATAATGGTGTCCAATGCTCTGGTTGCGGGCGGTGTGTTAGATACTGTCCGGTAAATGTAGATATCAGGCAGGTATGTGAATTGATGAATAGCTAACTGGTTATTTTTTTACAATATCTTGGATTGAAACAAGAAAATTTCAGGGGGATATTTCATTGCAAAATCCATATTTACCCTATCCGGTCCGTATAGACAAAATCACCACGGAAACCGAGGACAGGAACCTCAAGACCTTCAGGTTTGTATTCCTTGACCAGGAGGATGAAGAAAAATTTTCTTATATACCCGGTCAGTTTGCAGAACTATCCGTGCCGGGCAAGGGAGAAGTGCCTATAGGTATTGCCTCGTCTCCCACTGAAAAGGGTTTTGTTTCATTCACCGTGAACAAGGTAGGGCTTGTAACAACCCATATGCACAACATGAAGGAAGGTGATGTTATGGGTATTCGGGGTCCCCTGGGCAACTGGTATCCATGGGACGAGATGGAAGGGAAAAACGTGGTGATTATCGGAGGAGGTTTTGCTTTTACTACGTTAAGATCAAGTATTGTTTATATGCTCGACTCTGATAACAGATCGAGGTTTGATGATATCACGGTCGTATATGGCGCCAGGAGTCCTGGCCTTTTGCTATACAGGGATGAGCTGGCGGAATGGGAGAAGAGGGATGATATCAATATGCATATAACGGTAGATGGTACTGATGATCCCGATTGGAAATACAACGTGGGATTTGTTCCCGCTATTACTGAGCAAAAGATAACCAGCGCAGATAATGCCATTGCCATTGTCTGTGGTCCGCCTGTCATGATAAAATTTACCCAACCTGTGCTCGAAAAACTCGGTTTTCCTCCTGAAAGGATCATTTTGTCTCTGGAGATGCGTATGAAGTGCGGTATCGGTATGTGCGGCCGGTGTAATATCGGCGATCAGTATGTTTGTAAGGATGGACCCGTTTTTTCTCTTGCGCAACTCAAGGAATTGCCTTCAGAGTATTGATATTCGTTCTTCCTGCCGGAAAAATATTTTGACATAAAAGCGGTAAACTGTTAGATATACTATTTCATGCTGGGCCGTTAGCTCAGTCAGGTAGAGCAGCGGACTTTTAATCCGTTGGCCGCGCGTTCGATTCGCGCACGGCCCACCAAGGAACTACACATTATTACTATCATCGGACCGATCCGGGGCGAATGCCCCGACGGTGGCCAATCCTAATGCTATCTTGCCTTATACCGATAGCGTCCCCATCGTCTAGCCAGGTCCAGGACACCGGCCTTTCACGCCGGCAACACCGGTTCAAATCCGGTTGGGGACGCCAACCTGTTTAAAAAAGACGATTACAGGTTTGACACGGACACTCTTTCGAGTAAAACAAAATGCCCCGCCAGCCGGCGGGGCATTTTGTGTCTTGGGAGGAGGAGGTCCCAATCCATTTAAAATTTTCTCTTCCTGCCTTTGCCGAATGCCTTTCCTGTGCCGGCGGCAGTGCCGCTGCCCGCTATAGTGCCTGTGCCAATAGCCACACCATGCCCGCTGACAGTGCCCGTGCCCCTTTTTGTGTGAATCTGTCCCCCTTCACCTTTCCAGATTACGATGCCGGTCCCGCTTGCGGTCCCGCTTCCTACGGCTGCTCCATGACCGGAAGCAATCCCCGTTCCATGGACAATCCCCGTCCCTTGTGCTGATCCCGCAAGGACCATGCTTGAAGATGCAAAAAACGCTGCTAACACACCTGCCACCATAAAGCCTTTAGTAATTTTTTTCATGACATACCCTCCTGTTAATTAAGCCGATTTTTTCTATTAAGACGGCATAGGAAGGCATATTGTCTACACAGATATATAAAAAAATCAGGCTGGCTTGTATGATCACCTTATTATTTTCCTTGTTTTGCATCCTTTTTATTGCTCAATCCGGGTAGGGATCCCTCCTGACAGGATTTTACTTTACTGTCTGTTTTCTACGGGATTCGACCATATTGTCGAGGATATAAGGCGTTTTTGTCGAAAAAAGATATTTTCTACAGATCGACTTTGCTGCTTTTAGAACTATTTATTTGTAAAAACACAGAGTTAGCGTCTATCGATAGTTTTGGCACGACTCATGCTTTTGGTAATAACAAATCGAACTGAAAGGGGGTGATTGGAAACAGGGCAATAAAACAAAAGAGTTGGTTACGGCTAAGGGATTAATTTTTAATTTTATATGTACTCTATTAAGCAAGGAGGTAATGAAGAAATGTTGAAACGCATAGGTGTATTGGCTGTTGTAGCAATGATGATTTTTGTGGTTGATGTATATGCTGCCCAAGGAAATGGCGTCCACGATGGGACCGGACCAATTACTGATATATATTCAGGGGAACCTGTTGTAGTTTCTGGGACAGTGGCCGATATCAATTCCGGCTGTGGTATAGTTGTAGACGATGGTACAGAAATGGTGACAATTTATGGCATCGGTCCCTATTGGTTCTGGGAAAAAAGTGGAGTTGACAGGCCCCAGGTAGGTGAAGAAATTATAGTAGACGCCTATAATGTAACATTTTCTGATGGCTCCAGTAAAATAATTGCCACAAAAATAACAGTTTCCGGAATTAATATTGAGTTAAGAGATCCTGAGACAGGGGCTCCACTTTGGAGGCATAATGATAACAGTGACAGTGGATGTAAAGGGAACTGCCCTTATAAATAGACCAGAGGTGTTTATTTAATAAAAAACAGGAAATTTTTTAATTAGGAGACTGTTATGAGGTATTGGAAAACAATTGGAGGCATTTTGTTGTCAGGACTTTTGATCTTTAATGTTTCACCTGTCTTCGCCAGGGGTCATGGTTATGGCGGAGGCGGAGGGGGTGGAGGCGGAGGCGGTCATGGCCAGGGTAACTGTGCTAATCGTAGTTTACAAAACAGTGACTCAGAAGGCCAGCAGCAGAAACGCTATAAGTATGGAAATAATAATGAATCCGGAGAAAATACAGGATCTCAGAATCGCCAGAATCGGATGAGAAATCAACAAGATCAGACTGATGAAACCGAGGTTGTTGACACAATACCAGTAATGTAACACAATAATAATTATTTTTTTATTGTATGCCTGTGCCCTTTTACATAAAAGAAGGGCACAGGTCGATTTTTTGATCAATATTCTTTGATTTTTGGCTTACATCCCACGTTATTCCGGAGTCTATGTTTTTCGGAATAGACATGATTTTATGAAATTAGAGAAAAATTATCCTGTTTAAGGATAGTCATGAAAAAACATAAAATACTTTTCAATCTTTTTTTAGCATTTTTTTTAATATGTTTGTTATGCGGATCCGTTAATTCCCAGCCAAACAGATGCCCGCCTCGATGCCAGTCCGGTAATGAAGAAACCTCTATACATGGTGAAGTAATAGAGATTGATCATCCAGTAACCATGATAAAAACAGAAGACAACAAGGTATACACTCTTCGTCTGGGGCCATGGTGGTACTGGAAATTTAATGGGTGGAAACTGGAAGTCGGAGACAAGGTTGAAGTTACGGGCTATATTCAGGGCGATCTTCTTTTCCCCAGTATAATTCAGTTGAACGGCCAACAGATAAGACTCAGGGACAAAAACGGAGTTCCTTGTTGGCGGGGCATGCACAGACAGTTCAATACAAATAATTAGATCTAATAATGGCTCAACGACATCGTTATCTTATCTATGCCGGCCTGCTGGTTTTGTTCCTGGCGTCTTTGTCTGAGTTAATAATTTTTCGGAATGTGGTAAAACGGCATCAGAAGTTGGATGCTGAAAGTGCCCTCAGTTTTATTGAAGCACGAATCTCTGGCCATCTTGAAATGATTCATCTTGTTCCAACAGTGCCGGATTATCTGCAGAACCTTTCGTGGCTGCTTGATGAACTTCAGAGCCAGCCATTTTTAACAGGTGTTTTGATAGTGGAGAAGAACAGGACATTGTTGGATAGCTTCCCAAGAAACCGTATCCCGGGTCCTGAAATATTTACATCTTGCAAGGAAGGTAAAGAACTGGATGGTGTGCTGTATATGGGTAAGAATTTTGAACCAGAACCAGGTCGAAAGCTCTTTCTTTTGGTTGGTCTTGAAACCAAATTTACTCATCTATTATGGCGGGAAGGACTGTTTTATGGGGCAATAGTATTTTTTTGTTCAGGAGCGATCCTGTTATTATACAGCCTGTATGTGGATCATCTTATAAGAAAACAGGCTGAGT
>CAZQAA010000112.1:0-14789 GCA_964591255.1 uncultured Desulfobacterales bacterium
CATTGATACAAAACGGTACAAATAAAAGGGGTATAAACAGCATAATATACAGCTTCTGTTTAGCCATGAGATTCATCCATACAAACCATGTCTCAAACGGCCTCAAAAGTTCACCTTCCTTTATTTGATCCAGGGGATAAACATATATCGGCTTTACATCCACACTCGTGTATACCAGATACCATACCAGTACCACCGTCAAAAAAGGCAATAGATCCCTTAATAGGATAAAAAACTTCCTCCTTTCTCCAGAAATATTATAACCAAGGACAAGCAACATAACCAAAAAGAGAATAAATAGAAGAGAGGAATCTAAGTTATAAGAATCGAGAAAGCCGAGGACTATCACGAGATAGCTGGAACATATCACAAGGGCCTTCCTGTGACTATCATACAGCAAATGTAACAGCACGATGAACAGCGGTACTAATATTGCCTGCTTTATTGTGAAGACAGATAAAATGAAAAAGACAACTGAAATGATGAGGTACAGATAGAGCCTTTTTCTTAGATATAGGATGTAGAAAAGCAGGGTAAGCAGAACAAACTGTATCCCCCACAAGATATATATCTTACTTATATCGTTTATCAGGATAGATGAAAAAGGATGAACCAGCAGGATCAAAGATAAAAGGAATGATGATATTCGGGAAATCATCTCTCTCAGCATAAAAAAGAGCAATAAGGCATTTAAAAAATGGATTCCCATCAGTATGGCATGCCAAGCCTCATAATTATAATTGTCAATAACAGTCTTTAACAGTAACAGGATTGAATAGCTTACCGGTCTGTACTCGTTGGGAGTATTGATAGAAAATTCTTTTGTGAAGATTTTGGGGAAAAATTTGCAGTTTTGTAACAGGGATATCTCCAGGACCGGATCGGTATAAATGGTAGGGCGGTGGTGAAAAAGCGCTTCGTTATGCAAAGAGGCTTGATATACAAACAGACCGATAACACTAATGAAAAGCGCGAACCAGCAACTTACAGTCTTATTATTCATTATACATAGGGGATATCCGTTCAAGGCATGATATATATAGTATTATGGGCGGAACCAATCTCCGCCCATATCATTACACTTTAACCAACCTAAGATGAGGCAAAAAAAGAGGTTTCTGTATTAGAATAACATAAATATTACTCTTCCTCAATTGACACACTTCCGGATACAGGATTTTTATCCCACAAATCTACAGTCAGAACACGGAGTGTCTTCACCATTACATCAACATCATATCCCTCTGCCCTCACCTCTATTCTTTTGATCTTCTTGCCATGTGTGACTATGGGCTCTGAATCATAATAAAACCACACATGGGGATCCTTCCTGATATAATTTATGGGATACCCGGGTCTGTTATCCCTGGTCAGTATGCCTATGTTATAGACAAGACCTTCATCAGTATAAAAATATACATGGAGGGGATAGCTCCCTAGCTCACCTTCTTTTTTACTCCATTTACCGCTGTTCTTCAGCTTGTGCATCAGTATCATTCCCTTGATGGAAACACTCGCCGTATCCTTTGCTGGAAAGGGTGGGTCAAACGTCTGAGCTATCCCTATGTATCCCCGCTGCTTGTGAGTGTTTAATCTTTTTAAATGGACAACATTAGCCCCATCCACCTTTTCAACGGTCACGCTTGTCTCACCTGGACCATCCTTAATGACCTTCCAGCCCTCTAAACCGTTTTTGAACTCATCATTTTTGGTTACTACCAGCAGTTCTTTCCCTTCATAGCCCTTCTCTTCAGCATGGGCAGCTACGGTCATAAATGCGAACACCAACAAAACAAGAGTCAAGCAAAATTTTTTCATAATACTTCTCCTTTCTGGGTTAGAAATAAAGCCTACCAAGGTTACCATTTAGGCCTCATTTGTCAAGACCTCCAAAAACATACAATTCCACTAAATTATTCAGTCAGACTCAAAATTCAGATCTTACGGCATGCAATATCCTTAAACTTTAGCAAAACTAGACAGTTTTCAGAGGCTCCTATATATTATGCCACTTTCTATCTATTGTGGCATTTTATCCGTCTTTTTTCACCTAAAATGCCTTGTCATAATGCAATTAGAGTCGCATCCTTTTATTCCGCAGATATATTATCATGCCCGAAACAAAAACAAAACATGGAAGAAGGACTACTGCAAACAAGAGGACTTTCCTCTTTTCCTCGGAAAGCCCCACATATTCATATTGATAAACTCTGGGCCTTTGCGAAACGAAACCCTCTCCTTCCACCAGCCATTCCACAGAATTAAGGAACAAGTCCCTGTTGCCGCCGCCAAAAAGATCGATATAGGAATCGTTGGCAAAATCGGAATCCCCTATTACTACAATCTTCCCCCCTTTGCCGGCAGGAAACGTGTTGACTGCCACTGCTACCGAAACAGGTCCTATTTTACCCTTTCCATCTACAAAGTCAAACTCCCATTTGTCATACGATGACTTAGGGATGGTCCACGTACCCGGATTAGTAACCAAGAGAGATTCTACTGACATATTCTTCGGAACAGGATCACCGGGCTCAACCGACCTTACCAGAGGTAAGCCGATAGGAGATTCAATATGACTTACAATGGAATGCTTTCCGCATTTCTTGGGGTCAATCAGGGGGATGAACATGTCTCCTCCCACCAGCATACTTTTTTCATCCACGACTATGTCATTTTTTATGATAACATGATATCTTGCCAAAAATCTATCCAGCCCCGGAACAAAAGGGTCGAGCAGAAATAATATTTTTCCTCCCTGATTAATAAAATTATCCATAAGGCCCACATCCATATCTCCAAAACCCTTGTCCAGACTGCAGACCGTCAATAGTGACGTACCCGGGGGAATATACTTTTTCGTTTTTTCCCAGTCAAGTCTCTTTACTGCATAACCCTCTTCCTCCAAGGCATTCCTTGCCTTCGAATATCTCTTATAGCCATCACCTGCTAACCCACCTTCTCCTGACATAAGGAAATAAATTGTTTTCTTTTCACTTGCAGTCACTCTGATTATGGCATTAGTGAGATCTGTCTCGGATGCCACCTGGATGACCGCCCTCTTTCCTGCTGATTCAACTACAGTGACTTTGTCCATATGTTGAACACCATACCGTTGCATCTCCATAGGATTTCTCAATGTGTCCAGCATCCTAAACTCAAAAAAAGGAGAAATATCAGCATAATATCCCAAAAGCTTTCGCATAAGATCCGTTTCCGGGAGATCTCGAGGATAAAAGCAAGTAACAATAACCTTTTGTTTAAGACCTTTAAGGATATTCCTGCTGCGCTCTGATAGCGAGTAATTTTTTCTTTCAGTGAGATTTAATCTCAGATTATGTTTATATGCTATGTAATCTATTACAGTAGCAACAATCAGGATGATAAGCACAGTCCCTGCGAGTCCGAAATAACATCTGAACGCGGCCCTGGATAATCCCGGTTTGATCTCTGGTCCCATCCCTATCTGATTCCTCTCCACAATCTTGATCTTAAAGATTCGTATGTAAAAAGGATAAAGCATGCGGTAAATATAATACAATGGACAACAGATCTGGTATCTATTATACCCCTTGCAAATCTATCTGAGTGTTCCAGAAACGAAAGATGGATCAAGATATCCTGCCCGACAGGTCCCGCCCAACCTGCACTGAACGCCACCGACAGGAAAAGGAGCATGATGCCGAAGGTTACCATTGCCGCTACGATCTGATCTTTATTAAATGAAGAAATAAGCAACCCCAAAGATATACAGGAACATCCAATTAAAAACAGGCCCAGATAACCAGACAGGACAGGGGCAACTTCAATATCCCAGATAGTGGATAACAGGTATGGATAAATTGCAGTAAGACTCAGCATAAGTGTATATACACACACACATGAAACAAATTTCGCCAGAATGATCTCCATATCCCTTACAGGATAAGTCAAAAGGAGTTCTATAGTCCCACTCTTCTTCTCTTCTGAAAAAAGACGCATAGTCAAAAGAGGAATGGTCAGGCAAATTACATGATCCATATCCATAAAAAATTGTCTGAATAGACCTTCTGTTATGCTTATCCTCTGATTGATAAGAAATGTGTCAAACCTGATAACATCAGTGAAGAAAAAATATCCGCATAGGAGCAAAAATATAGTACTGGTAGCATAGAGAATAAACGAATTCAGGTAGACCATTGACTCCTTTTTAAAAAGTGCAATAAAATTCGCAACCATAACATCCTCATGTAGTGATGAGACTGATGTATACTTCTTCCAAGCTCGTCTCCTTGGGCCGAATTTCCAGCAGACCCCAGCCATTTCCTATAATAGTGTCTGCCACCTTTTCCTGAATGCCCTCACTGAAATCCATCAGATAGGCAGAAATCGAAGATGATCCTGTCTCCTCCTTCTTAATCAGTGACACGGAGGGAGAAAGTGTCTTCAAACTTTTTATTACGTCCTCATATGGACCCTTCACCTTGACTATTATCCGGTTATGTTCCTGTGACTTTTTCATAAGTCCTTCAATTGAATCTTCAGCTATTAATCTACCTCTATTAATGATCAATACCCGCTGGCAAATCATACTGACTTCGGAAAGGATATGGGTGCTTAAAATAACCGTTCTATCCCCGGCCAGATCTTGTATTAACTTCCGGACTTCAAAGTTCTGCTTCGGATCAAGCCCAATGGTAGGTTCATCAAGGATAAGAACTTGTGGATCATTGAGGATGGCCTGGGCCAGGCATACCCTTTGTCGATAGCCTTTAGAAAGATTTTCTATGGATCGTCCTGACACATGTGTTATGCCGCAATGATCCATAGCCTTACCGATCTTTTTTTTCCTGTCACCCCTGGCGATGCCCTTAACTTCTGCTACAAAATTAAGATATGATCGAACAGATAGATTTGTGTAAAGAGGGGCCTTTTCCGGAAAATATCCAATACGACGCTTTACCTCCAAAGGATCCTTATGGACATCAAAACCGGCAACTACAGCTGTACCCATAGTGGGGGTGGAAAAACAGGTAAGAATCCTCATAGTTGTGCTTTTTCCGGCCCCATTCGGCCCTATTAAACCTACTATTTCACCCTTTTCCACCGTAAACGACACATCCTCAATCGCTACAAAGGAACTGAAGTGTTTGGTCAGATTTATTGCCTCAATCATTCAAGAACCTCATCATACACAAGTGTTAACAGACACAACACTTTATAATTCCTGGAAGAAAGGGGAATTTTTCAAAGACCTCACAGTGTTCTTCTCCTCAGCCATACGATGGCCCCTATCAATATTATAACTAAAGGGAAAAAAATCATAGTAAAATAAAAATATATATTTCCTGCCTTCTGTGTCAAATTTATGGTCCCCATACTGATTGTTTTGGGCCTTATAGAAATCAACTTTTCTTGTCGTGTCAGCCAATTAACAATATTCACAAGAAAATCCCGATTGCCTGAGAACTTGACATAAGCATTGGTGGCAAAGTCAGAGTCTCCCACCACAACTATTCTTGTCCCCCTCTCACCCTTGCCCTGGCCTGGATTATCTGCAGAAACAGCCACTGCAAGAGGCAATGCACCCTTTAAATCTTTTCCCGGGTTATAAGTGAAGTCCCCGCTTTTAATATCGCTCTCAGCTCCACTGTTGGGATTGGTAAAGGCCAGCTCTACCACCTTTAATCCTTTGCCCACATCTTTTTTAGCAGCCACAGTACTGGCCGATGAATAAAGGGTAGGATACTTAAAGCCTGCCGTTATTTCATGGCGCTGTTGATAATCCGTAACCACAGGCATCGTCATATCGCCCCCAAACAACCTGGACAAAGGATCTACAATTATATTGTTACCAAAATCAATACCCCACTTGCTAAAAAAAGGGATAAGCCCTTCACAGTGACCGGGATCAATCAAAAATAATGCACTCTTGCCATCTTCAAGGTAGCTGTTGATAATTTCAAGTTCCCTTTTAAAAAAGGCTTTTTTAGGTCCTGCGATGATAAGGGCAGCGCAGTCTGCCGGGACCTGGCCTGCATTATACAGGGTCAGATTTCTTACCATATAACCCTCATACTCAAGGGCATTCGTTGCGCTGAGGTAGTCTGCTTTTGTAAACCCTTTCAAGCCCCCCTCGCCATGACCTTTAAGAAAATAAAGGGTTTTGCCCTGTTCCTGTATCACCTTTATAAGGGCGTTAGTCAGGGCCTCCTCTGAGACTCCTTGAACCTTTATAACCTTTCCCTTGCTTTCCAGCACCGTGACCCCATAAACATCAATGTCATATTTACGGGCCACACCAGGATTTTTGTCTGGATCCACTATATGAATGCTCAGCATCTCACTATGCATACCATATGAACTCAGGAGATCTTCAATCTCCTCCCTGTCTGGATATCCCTTTTCAAAAAGGGCAGTAATCTTAACAGGTTGTTTGATACAGTCCAACACCTTTATGGTATGCGGGGAAAGCGTAAAACGTCTGGCCTTGGTTAAATCCATCCGCCTATTATACTGAATGGCCAAAAGATTTAGCAATACCAGCACAAGGAGAACAATGACAACAGAGATGGTGGCATTCGCCCCATACCGGGTCGATCTCTGAAAAAGTATTCTTTTTAGATGGGTCATTGGCTAAGACTCAAACAAACTCGTACAAGACAATTGTATCCTAATTCCAACGTCTGGAATCAAGAACCTGATAAGTCAAAAACAGGCCAAAGAGGGTAAAAGTCAAGAAGTAGATCACGTCCTTGATCTCTATCAGTCCCTTGGTAAACACATGGAAGTGTTCCTGCATGGAAAAGTAAGAGAGAAAATCGGCCAGGCCGGTATTGTTTATGACATACGGCACTGCCCCTATCATCCAGAAAAAACTTATTATGCCAAAGGCCACTATTGCAGCAATAATCTGATTATCTGTCAGGGAAGAGCAAAATATGCCCACAGACAGATATGCAAATCCAACCAATAACAGTCCCAGATATCCAGTAAATATGGGACCGGGATCTGGATTTCCATAAATCCAGACAAAAACAGGGTGTGTAGCGGTGAGCATAAGTAACATACATAAAAGAACAACCGATGCCAGATATTTTCCCAGCACAATTTCCCCTATGGAAACAGGGCAGGAATAGAGCAGTTCGTCAGTGCGCTGTCTCTTTTCTTCGGCAAAGAGCTTCATTGTTATAACCGGAATCAAGAGATATATTATGCTAAGGCTATGAAAAAAGGGCTGAATCAACATAGAATTAAGATCCCTGCGACCTTCAATAGATTCCCAGGGAACAGGTTGCAATTTAGAAAGATAAAAAACAGCCAAATGATTAAAGAAAAACATGCCGGAAAAAACTATGAATATCAATGCAATGGCATAAAAGCTTGGTAGAACAAAATAGGATTTAAGCTCCTTCCAGGCAATAGTGAAAATTTTACTCATTGACTCATCCCCCACTTCAGCCTGTCTGTTTTTCCTGTGTAACAAGCCTTACAAATATTTCTTCAAGACCCATCTTCCATGGATGCATTTCCCCAAGGCCCCAGTCATTCTCTACTGCCATTCTGGAAACCAAATCACCCATATATCTGTCCCCCAAACCGGTCTTGTATTCCACGGTAAACTCTCCGGTCTTTTTGCCTTCGTATACATTTATAACTCCGGGAATAGTCATCAACTTGCCAACCACATCACTTTCGCCATGCCTCAAAAGCCGTATAACAATTTTTTCCGCTTTCTCCATCTGGGATGACAACCCCTCAAGACTGTCCACAGTCAGGATCTTGCCATCTTTTATGATTACCACCTTCTGACATATCATAGTGACTTCAGGAATTATATGAGTACTCAAAATAACCGTATGGCCACCAGCAAGCCCCTTAATAAGCGCCCTGATCTCGGTGATTTGTTTGGGATCAAGCCCTATCGTTGGTTCATCCAGTATAAGAACCGCCGGATCGTGAATAATAGCCTGGGCAATACCCACACGCTGGCGATAGCCCTTGGAGAGATGTTTTATCAAACGCCCACGCACCCTTTTAAGTCCGCACTCCTCAAGGGCCTTTTCTAACATAAGCTTACGTCTTTTTTTGGGGACATCCTTAAGGATTGCAACATAATTGAGATATGAAGAAACCGTCATGTAATCATATAGAGGCGGATGCTCTGGCAAGTAACCTATGAGCCTCTTGACCTCCTTTGGTTCCTTAAAGACATCGTGATTGCCAACCCGTACCGTACCTGAGCTGGCCGAAAGACATCCAGTGATAATCCTCATGGTGGTAGTCTTGCCCGCCCCATTAGGACCTAAAAAACCTACTATCTCACCTTCACCCAGGGAAAAAGAGATATTCCTTAGGGCCTCTATATCACCATATCTCTTGGAAAGCCGTTCTACTTCAATCACCAAAAGACTCCATAGGCACAATAAAATTGTGGGCAACCATGCAGGGTTGCACAGTCGCCCACATTAGGAAAGTCCACGCACCTCCGGCTCCCGGATCAAGGTCAGGAGGCCAAACGAGGATGCCGTTATTCAACCCTCCATGTTTTATACATTACTACTAATTAAAAAGGTACTTAATTTTCAAGTACACCTGGTCACAATGGTTAAATAGACCGAAGGACTCACCTGTATCGCTATTTCCATGTATAAAGAAAGTTCCTATTTCAGGCCTCCAATGGTCTCCATAGTTAAAGTTAACCTTGGCTTTCACCCAATATGCATTGGCCGTAAGATCCGAAACATAAAGGACCTGGGGAACAATCCGGGCATGATCATACTTGGTGAACACCAGATATGTAAAATAGTACTGATTTCTCTTTATCCGCCACGGATCCAAATGGGGAGCAAGCACATCTCTTACACCACCCGGGTTGCTAAATCCGAAGAGATTGCCCGGGGCAGGAGGACCCTGGTGCACTACGCTCTCGTCAAAAATAAAGGGAGCCATGACCAGCTTGTCGTTCCCCATATGCCTGATATGATAATGGCTGAACTGCAAACTGGTAAAAAATGTCTCATGCGGATTCAAGAACTTGCACCACATCTGCCAGTCATACCCCACCATATAACGGATCTGATCCTTATGCACAATACCATCAAAGGGGACAGCTCCCAGCGTTAGCGTTGTCGGTGCGCCTGACCACTGGAGCATATCCATGGTCTTACCCATACTATTGAAAGGCTTGTCAAACTCATACAGGGCCTCAACTCTTAAGACCGGGGATGAATTCCAGATATGTATCCAATTCACCAAGTCCTTATTCAGGGTAAAGCCTAACACCTTCTGGTGCTGAAACTCATAATCAAAATTGGCCTGCACAACATGCATCCCGTTATTTACAAAATCAGCATCATCCACCGGCGTCATTCCCATGGAAGCAAAAAAGTCGTCTACTTCGGTATATCCGAGGGCACTAAGCACTCCCCATCTGACACTGGTATGTGTCCACTTCAGGATCGGGAACTGCTGCCTCCCATAGAACCCATTCAAGGTAAAGTACCACTCGTTAATCTGTCCCTTGAATCTGATGGCATATTCAAACCAGCGATCCCTGTCCGCCTTGTGCCTGTTTAATACCGCCTGATACCACCATGGGAACTTGGGATCTGGAAAGGCCCATGGTCCGCCCTCGTTAGTGTAATCACCCAGAGTGCTTAAATATCCATTATCTTCAAATCCACTCGCTTTGCCTCCACCAATATTAAATCTGGTTCCTTCTCTGTCACCCGGGTTTATGACCACTTCAATAGAATGATCATTGAGCAATCCACCGAACCAGGGCTTGTCAAAAAAGTACTCACCCCTAAGCAGCCAGAGGGGAATTCTTGTTGACTCGAAGCCCTCATCCGAGTCCCTCAAAATAAATTCCCTCTGCCAATCGCATGGGTTTATTATATCCATGAGTCTTAGGCCATCAGTCTCCCCCCAGACTACCTGTTGTTTTCCAAGACGTAGATCCAGGTTGCCAAGGTGGATATCCACATAAAGTTCTCGCGGCAGCCCGAGGTCCCTGTCACGGCCGTCCCTCAATTCAAATGCCATATTATCACGTGACCCGGCATAGCCACCTCTGGAGGGATTTCCGCCTTTCTCCCACCAGTCGTGACCACTATTAATATTGTATGCCCAATCGTAGAAGAAGCGGAAGATACCATAGAACTCTACATGTTCATTCAACACATATGCAGCCTCGAGCTGGGCTGTAAAATAATCTGTCACATTATGAAAACTCTCAAGACTCCCTGTCCGCCAGGCCGTCTCCTGGGTAACAAACCCATGCAAATCAAGCGGTCTGTCAAAGACCTGAAAGGTCTTCGCCAGACTCTGATTACACAAAGGACCCAAAGCAAATCCCAGCACTGCTATAGTAAATAATGACCATTTCACAAATTTTCCCATTTCCCATTCCTCCTTGTCTAAGAAGCCAAGAAAATTACAGGATCCTGCCCCTGTGCTGCCCCCTATCAAAGCAGAGCAAGCCAAGGGGCACAAGCTGCTCTTTTTTAAAAAAATTAATGGGCAAGCCGGCTAAGGAACCTGAGGTCATAGTAACTGTCCGTCAGCTTCGGGTCATTCACCTGGGCCTCCATCTGCAGGATCGTCCTATGCTTATTGACATGGTCAGGAATATCACATCCCCACCAGGTCCAGAAGCCGCCCTCGGGGAACCACCTGTTGAAATCCAGCCATGTCCTCCAGAGCCTTCCTCTCTGATCATAGCACTCATCGTAATTACATCTTTTTTCCTCAAAGTCCATCCAGGCCCTTCTGACCTTGTAGAAATACTTGGAACCCTTTATAGCTACATAGTCCAAGACCCATGAGGGACGTCTCTCAAAGTAGGCAGAAATAATACCATCCTCAACCTTGAAACGGGTATCCCACCTCAAGGGGGTCAAGAATTCTTCTTCACGCAGAATTTTACACTCAGACGGCCATATTGCCTGAGAAATCTTCTGCCACCAAACCTTCCAGTCTTCCCATGTCAACTCACTCCCGAGAATGGGGTCCTGGGTATCAGCACCGGAAAGACGCCTGGTCCTTCTCAAGGCGGGCAAATAACACATAAAGAGGTCGGATTTGTTCACGTCAGTGTAGCGCCATCTGGTGGCTGCAAATCCTCTCACGTCAAATGGATAGTTACAGGCAATGGAACCCTTGGATTCAATGTCTTCCTGGCCGACAATATAAGGAGTTGGAGGAACATCATGCCTCCCCCAATACATCCGCCAGTAAAGACCCATTTTGATTGTCCTTTCGAGTCCTCCTTTCCTGTCATACTGTGTCATAATAATCGGGTTGAAGCTAAGCTGATCTTGCCCAACTACCAGACGGTCAAAATTCTGCAGGACCCTCCAGGGAGTCATTTCGTCATACTCTCCCCACTTTTTGATGACCGGAAAGGGTATGCCTGCCACATAGTTATCCTCGGAAAGCTCCATCATTCCTTCGTCGTTAATCGTTGAATGACCGAGATATTTTTTGGTATAATGCAAATAGCCTTTTGAGTAATACAAATGCTGTGTAGGTGCTATTGTTATCTTTCCATAAGGCATATAGGCGCCCTTGGTGATTCTATCAGTAAGTGACTGGGGCCATAGTCTTAAAAAGCCAGGATATTTCTTCCAGTTATCAGCGGTTATTACCACACCGGGTTTGATCTCAGGAGCCACTTTTGATCTGGCAACTATCTTGGAGCAATCCAGGCCTCCGGTAATTTTTATCCATTCTTTTCCCAGTTCAACCGCCCTAGGATCAGCCAATCTTTTGCCCCATGCAATCCACTCCTCATTACCAAGCTCGTTGGCCCAGTAATTCCAGTTCCTTACCCAAAAGGGCAATTCCCCTTCCTTTTCCTCCAGCGACACTGGCCATGGATTGTCTTCATCAGGGCCATACTGTTCTATAAACTTGGGTACCCCCTCCCTGTAAGCTCCCCCATCATACATAAGGGGCGGTAACTTGTACTCAGCTGCTATTGAAAGAGCTACTCCTCCAAGCATTAGAGCTGCCGCCATCATGCTTACGAAGAAAAATTCCACTTTCATATCAAATCCTCCTCCTCCTAAGTTATGTTCAATAGCCCCAGAATCTTTTGCATCCAGAAGGATTATGATGCCCCTGGCGTCTGATCCTGACATCCCAAACCATCCAATAAAATCTACCCTTAAATCCCATCTTACTAAATATCCAAAGCATCACCTCCTTAAACCTTTAAACATAACCGATCTGATTTTAACTAAAAAAACCGGACAAACTCTGTAACCCCCTTAGGCTGCGCTACTTACATGTTTTATGAACTTGGGCTTTATAAGACCGCACACTGACGGGAGGAAAAAGAGGGCCCCGAACATATTAAATACTAGCAAAAAGGCCAAAAGGATGCCCATTTGAGCCTGGAACTTCAACTCTGATATGAAATACCATAAAAGAACAGGTACCGTCAGAGTCACTGCCGTAAACACCACTCCTAGTCCTGAAGTTGTCATCCCCTTAATGATTGCCTCATCCATGTTTCCCAGTCTGTCATACTCCTCCTGAAATCTCGAGAGCACATAAATACCATAGTCAACCCCTACCCCTATTCCGACTGCAAAAACAGGCAGGGTATTGATATCAAGGCCTATCTCGTTTTTCACCATATATATAAAGGTTGCCAGATTCGCTACGAGTAGCGGGATAGCAAGAACTGTTCCTGCCACTACGGAACGGAATACTATGGAACAAAAGGCAAACACAATTAGAAAGATCATAAGCAGTGTTCCTGTCTGTGACCACTCTATCTCCTCATTGATTGCGGCAAGCACACCGATGACACCACCCGCGAGCTCAAACTTCACTATTCCAAACCGATCGGCAGACATAAACTCATCCTTATCCATAAGCTCCATGATAGAGTAGGCCTCTTTATGTTTGTCCACAAACTCCTTCATACTCATCTTCTGGATATCAGGATAGTCATCAATCAATCTTTCCTTGGAAAAAAGTGACGGAAAACTCTTTATGAATTTCGTTGACTTGACCATATCAGGTTTTGAGGCCAAGTATGCCAAGAACTCCGTTGGCCGGAATTCAATCACATCCTGAGTCACCTTACCGATAAAATTTTGTTCGTCCAATTTAAGATCCGGATACATCTGTTTCAGCCTCTCATATACCTCCATAAATTTCTCTTTTTGCACGAGCTCAGGATAGGTCTTTAGAAAATTTTTAGATGCATCGAGCGCCCTGTTAATGGTATCAGCGCGATGATCCTTGAAATATACCCTGATACTCCCCTTTTCAAACTTTGGATCAGTCCATACATCAAAGTCACCGGAATCACCCATTGACCTGTACATAAGGATATAACTGCCAGCAGCAAGGATCGACTCGGGAATGACATACCACTTGGGGTCTCCTTCGTGGAATTCCATATTCAGTTTCTTGACAATATTGACAAGACACTGGGTCCCTCCTACTTCCGGGATGGTCTGCTTTATCATGTCGGTAAACCCTTCCATCTTGTAAAGGACTTCCGGCATTTCCGTGCAGTTGGGGACACCTTCGAGGACAACATTCATGGTATCAACTCCGGCATCATCAAAACGTTTATTGATCTCGGCCACGTCCTGATTGTATCTTGAATCCTCCCAAAGAATAGACGAACCAGGATGTATATCTCCTACCGTAATTTCAGAGGCATAAAACCCACCGATAATTCCGATAACGGCAAATATAATTATTACGGTCCAGGCACCACTTTTCTTTAGCTCCCAGCTCCCTATCGCCATCATGAACTTCTCGATAGCCTTTGATCCACCCAGATGGACCTTCTTAGGGTTGGGGAGATAAAGGGCCAAAATTGGTCCGACTACCGCAACAAGGACAAAGATCGATACCACCCAAAAGGTACACAAAAGGGCCAACTTCTGGATGACCAGGATTCGGGCCAGGACCAGGACCAGAAACCCGGCGGCATCTGTCACAATTGCGGACAGACTGGCTAAGAACAATGCATTAATAGTTGCATGAGCAGCCTTGAAGTCCTCACCCGACTTGGTATACTCCTCAAGATAGCGCCTGGTGGTCTGGACAGAATGGCTCAGGGCCCTCGCACCCACCAAAAATGGGAGCACCAGCATTAACGGATCAAGACTAATGCCAAAAAGCCCGATAAAGCCCAGCCCCCAGATAGTACTTGCAAAACCGACCACAAGGGGGATGACAACACCCATAAGATGCCTGAAGATCAAAATAAGCATTAAAAGGACAGCGATTATGGTTACGACAAAAATAGTGTTCATTGCAGGCAAAAAATGGTGGATCCAGCCCATCAGAATCGGGAACCCCGCCACATGGATTGTTGCAAGGTCATCCTCTTCCTTTTCTACAATATTCTTCTCTATGAATTTGAAAAATTTGCCATAATCCACCCCGTATTCCTCTAGATCGGCAAAGATCAGGGCAGCGGTCTGGTCATTGGATACAAGTACTCCACGATAAAACTCATTCGTAAATATATTCTCCTTGAGAATCTCCATCTCTTGCCGGTTTTTGGGAAGATCAGGATACATCAAGGCCGACACGTCTATTTCTCCTCCCGAATACCCCCTCACTGCCTTCATTTTACGCTTGGAGATTGAAGCCACAAGAGCCCTTCTTACATACGGGTGGTATTGTATTTCATCGGTAATCCGCTTGATTTTGGCAAGGATCTCCTTCTTAAAAATAGTTCCCTCCCTTGCCTTGACTTCAATAGCCACCGTATTACTGCCACCAAACACTTTAAGGAATCTCTTATTGAGTTTTATGTACGGATGAAGCGG
>CAZQAA010000113.1:0-4235 GCA_964591255.1 uncultured Desulfobacterales bacterium
TTTGTATACATTATCTATTTGATTTTATTATATATGAAGTTGTATGAAATTAATATATTTTAACATTGTTTTTGAAAAATTCAAGATCATTTATATTGTCATAGCAATTATGGATATAGAGGCTAGCATAGTCTAATTGTATAAACAAGGAGAAGGAAAATTTTGACAAATAGGTACGACTTGTCATATAATATACGCTTTAAAAAATGTCATGATGAGGAGCTTAGATATGCCAAAAACAGCCAAATTGATTGTGGACGGGAAAACATATGAATTACCGCTCGTGGTAGGTACTGAAGGTGAAGTGGCTATTGACATCACGGGCCTGCGCAGCAGGACTGGCCTTATAACATTAGATCCTGGTTTTGCAAATACAGGGAGTTGTGAAAGCAGCATTACTTTTATGGACGGTGAAAAGGGGATACTACGTTACAGGGGTATTCCTATTGAGCAGTTGGCGGAGCATTCATCATTTAGAGAGACCGCCCATCTTCTTATAAACGGCAAATTACCCACCAAGGAAGAGCTGAACCGTTTTTCAGTGAGATTGAACGATCATTCCCTTGTCCATGAGGATATGCGGGAATTTTTTGAGAATTTTCCAAGGCGGGCCCATCCCATGGGAATCCTGTCCTCCATGGTAAATGCATTGAGGGCCTTTTATCCGGAGCTTCCCGAAAGATCTGAGGAAGAGGAGATAAATATAACATTTGCCAGACTCCTCTCTAAGGTAAGGACCATGGCCGCCATATCTTATAAGATTTCAAGGGGCCACAAGGTCGTTTATCCCAGGCATGATCTGTCGTATTGTGCCAATTTTTTGAACATGATGTTTGATTCTCCTGTTAGGCCTTACGAGATTGATCCGGATATTGTGAAGGCCCTTAATGTCTTTTGGATCCTCCATGCAGACCATGAACAAAATTGTTCCACTGCTGCTGTCCGGTTGGTAGGTAGTGCCCGTGTAAATCTATATGCCGCCATTTCTGCAGGAATATGTGCACTCTGGGGCCCGTTACATGGCGGGGCCAACCAGGCCGTGATCGAGATGCTTCAGCAGATTTATGATAATGGTGGAGATCCTGATCCTTTCATTGCACGTGCCAAGGACAGAACCGATCCGTATCGGTTAATGGGATTTGGTCATAGGGTATATAAGACCTATGACCCGAGAAGCAAAATAATGAAAAGGATGTGTGACACAGTTTTAAAAAAGCTAAATAAACATGATCCTCTTTTGGATATTGCCAAAAGATTGGAAGAGACAGCACTTAAGGATCAGTATTTTATTGATCATAACCTTTATCCCAATGTGGATTTTTACAGTGGCATTTTTCTAACAGCTATAGGCATTCCCGTAAATATGTTTACAGTTATGTTTGCAATAGGCCGGCTGCCTGGCTGGATCAGTCAGTGGAAAGAGAGTGTGGATGATCCTAAATGGAAACTCCACCGCCCCCGTCAGATATACATAGGCCCCACAAAGCGGGATTATGTTCCAATAGAAGAGAGAGGATAGATCCGTTATTATCCACATTTGGTGAAGCCACAGAAATGACAGGTCATACATCCTTCTTCAAAGCTTATAGTCTGACCGCATTCTGGACAGATCTCTCCCAAGAGGCTATGGGTATAACTGCCGCTTTTCTTATGAGCTTTGCCCTTCAGATATTTTTTTTCAAGGATACGGGCAATAGCGTCTGGTACGGATAGGACCAGCCCATCCTTTTGAAATACAGGGTGTTCACCACCAATCCCTTTGAGTTGATCCACGATCTTTTTTACTTTTACCCCGGATCTCAGGCAAAGAGATACTAGGCGGCCTATGGCCTCTGTCTTGGCAGTGGTGGAGCGTCCTGATTTGCCAATAGTTGCAAAAACCTCAAACGGTCGTCCCTCATATTCCGTTACCGTGACATACAGGTTTCCCATTCCCGTCATCATTTTGGTTGTAAAACCCTCCAGTGTTTCCGGTCGTTCCTTAACAGCAGAAATAAAAGCATCGTGTTGTCTGTCCTTTTCAGTGAATGAAAGGACTTGGTGTTCCTTACTCCCATCCCTATATATAGTGACTCCCTTCAAACCTAATTCGTATGCCATATCATATATTTGTAACACATCGTCTACTGTTGCATCATTGGGCAGGTTGACTGTTTTCGATACTGCGTTATCAGTGTATTTCTGGAAAGCCGCCTGCATGCGTACGTGCCACTCAGGTGGTATATCGTGGGCTGTTACAAAGATTTTACGTATATCCTCTGGTATATCATCTATCTCGCTTATGCTTCCTTTTTGTGCGATGGTATCCATCAATTCTCTGCTGTAAAAGCTATATTTTTTTGCCACCTTTTCGAAGTGTGGATTTACTTCCAATAGCTCATCGTTATCCATAACATGCCGAACAAAGCTTAGTGCAAAAAGGGGCTCGATACCACTGGAACACCCTGCAATAATGCTTAGTGTCCCTGTGGGTGCTATGGTAGTGGTGGTAGCATTTCTGTATTTACTGTCTTCTCTGTCTCTGAAAATGCTCTTGTCAAAATTTCCAAAAACTCCCCGTTCCGTGGCCAGGAACCTGGACGCCTCGTGGGATTCATCCTGGATAAAACGCATTACCTTTTCTGCTGTTTCCAGTGCCTCGTCAGAATTATACGGAATTCTTAACTGAAACAGCATATCCGCAAATCCCATTACTCCCAGGCCGATCTTGCGGTTCCCCCTAACCATTCTGTCAATTTCAGGCAACGGATATCTGGACATATCAATAGTGTTATCCAAAAAACGGACAGATGACCATATAATATCCTTAAGGGCGGTATAATCTATTGCCGGTCCCCCGCCATTTTCAATCACGAATTTGGAAAGGTTTATGGATCCAAGATTACAGGCCTCAAAAGGTAGCAATGGTTGTTCTCCGCAAGGATTAGTGCTCTCTATCTCTCCGATTTCAGGGGTGGGATTATCATTATTGATTTTGTCTAAAAATATTATACCTGGATCGCCATTTTCCCATGCCTGTTTTATCAGTGCATGATAGACCTCTTTTGCGTCCTTTTCTCCTACTTTTATTTTGTCCTTAGGATCAATAAGATCGTAGGTCGTCCCCTTCCTGACTGCCTCCATGAAGCTGTCTGTAACGGCAACAGAAATATTAAAGTTATTTAATTCCTTATTGTCTCTTTTGCTGTAAATAAATTCCATAATGTCCGGGTGATCGACCCTTAGAATGGCCATATTGGCACCTCTACGGGTGCCGCCCTGTTTAACCTGTTCTGTAGCAGTGTTAAATATTTTCATAAAGGAAACCGGGCCGGAAGCAATGCCTCCGGTTGTACCTACTCTGCTGTTTTTCGGCCGCAGACGAGAAAAAGAGAATCCCGTGCCACCCCCGGATTTATGGATAAGTGCTGCATTTTTTAAGGAATCGAATATCCCATCCATACTGTCCTCAACCGGGAGGACGAAACATGCAGCCAGCTGACCGAGTTTGCGCCCGGCATTCATAAGGGTTGGGGAATTAGGCAGAAATTTGAATTCAGTCATCATATTAAAAAATATCTCTTCCATTTTTTCTGCATCGGTTTTCGAACCATATTTTTCTTCAGCCTTTGCAATATAACGGGCGACCCTCCGGAACATCATTTCTGGAGTCTCTGCCAGTTTTCCATTGCTGTCGGTTCTGAGATATCTCCTTTCCAATACCCTTCTTGCATTTTCAGACAGTATAAGTTCATCCCTCACAAAAAGGGATTTGTCTAAGCGGACAGGAGAGGGTTTTGCAAGCCCATATTCCATCATCTTGGCCTCGATGATCTCCTCGATAACTGGAATGGTAATGGTATGGAGTTCCATGTTTGAGATCTCCTCCCGTAGCAGTCTGATTATCTCCCTGGCTTGGTCTGCATTAATGGCAGTCTCCTTAACCAGCATATCTGAAAGCCGTCGGTCATCCAGCCTGTAGCCCCTGAGATCAAAGTTCCCGTCTTCCGTAACCAGTATTTTCTCTGCCTGGGCCATAATATCCTCCTCCATATTGGACCTATATTATTATCAACGGATCCCTATTATTAAAACAACACCCCCTATATAGTGCAGGATCTTATTATAACTACTATATATAGTGTGTCAAGTTATATTTTTTGGTTTTCAATGGAGTGGAAATAGTCCACAATTGCCCGGCTTAAGGCCTCAATAGTATAAGTCTCAGGGATTAGGTCCACTGAAATTCCTCTCCT
>CAZQAA010000114.1:0-6243 GCA_964591255.1 uncultured Desulfobacterales bacterium
ATATACAAGTACGACGGAGGCACGTGGACATGGATTACGAGTACTGACCCTGAGGATATGGTTGCAGTGGGTAGTGATCTGTATGCCGACTTTGGTTCTTCCGGCATATACAAATACGACGGTAGCTGGACATGGATCACGAGCACCGACCCTGAGGATATGGTTGCAGTGGGTAGTGATCTGTATGCCGACTTTGGTTCTTCCGGTATATACAGGTACGACGGCACGTGGACATGGATCACGAGCACTGACCCTGAGGACATGGTTGCAGTGGGGAACGATCTGTATGCCGACTTTGGATCTTCCGGCATATACAAGTACGACGGTAGCTGGACATGGATCACGAGCACCGACCCTGAGGACATGATCGCTGTTGACCTCAATCCGTAGATTCTTTCACACTGGCATGGGAGAGGAAGCTCCTTTCCCATGCCCGCCTGCATCTTGTTGGCCACCTGAAATCTGAAAATCTGATTTGGGGATCCTCGCCTTTCTAAACCTCCTCTCATGAGTACACACTTTCAGCTTTCATCTTTTTTGGTAAAAATGATTCTGTAGCGGTCCTCAAGGCCTTCAAAGCAAGTGCGGCATCTGGCATCATTGATTTCTTTATATCCATCATCAGCGGGGACCTCTGTAGATAACGGCTCTAGGTGAACCTCAAAACCTGCTTCCTTATACATAGCTACTGCCTCGCTGAGTCGTGGTTCACATGCCTCAAAACGTTTTGTCCAGCCTTGATTTTCCAGGGTTTCAACCCTTGATTTATATGTGCCCATATCCCTGTTGTTATAAGAGGATGATTGTCTTTCCGCATATATCTGCAAGGAAAGGCTCTTTAAGTCGGACTCTCTTGTCTTGAAGGGAAGGAATGTATATTTTTTCCTGTCCCGGATCCCGGATTATATTGTCCTCAAAGATCTCTTCCATATAATCGATTATGTCCTTGTTTAGCGTGATGAATATTCCTTCATCCGGAATATACGAGCCAAATAGTCCTATCCACGCCTCCAGAACAGGCCTGATAAGATGTTTATCCATTAATGGCTGTGACCCAAAGACGGGTAAGTCATTAAATATGCCGGATGAGGATGTGTCATCCTCGAGGGCCTCTGCGAGAGGGGATTTTTTGGATTTTAAATCCATAAGCATTTGTTCCGCCTGTATGCGATTTTCTTCTGATTCTCTGGCCAAGTGGAGTATAAGATGCCATTTGAGTGCAAGAGAATCTTCGGGATCAGAAGATTCTCCTTGGCCCATCCTGCGGATCAATTGCCTGATTTCCCATGAGGCCTCCTCTGACCGGCCAGACTTCTGACAGGAACTCAGGAAGGCATGAAGTCCCTTATCTTCATGTTGGCGCATCCATAATTTGTATTCGGCAAGTAGGCCCTTGAAGTTTCCTTTTGGCCGTTGATCTGAAGCCGGACGTAAGATCTGGACACGTATGTGACCGTCATTGTTGTGTAATATTGACGGGATATCCATAAGCCACGGTATACAGATATTAATATCTTTAAAACGGCTCGCTATCCTGGTTAAGTCCTGAGAGGTAATCCATGTATGGGGAAAAAGGGTAACTGATAAATCGGACAATTGTTTTTAACTCCTTTATAATTCCATAAAAACATTATATCACCAATTGTGAAATCTTACAAAGGGAAAGAGGATATGATTCCCTGCATTGTAAGACTTGGTCTTTCTATTATGTTGCTTCTCTGATAAATTTTTTGATATTTTCAGGTGATCCGAACAGCCAAATTAAATCGTTTTGCTGAAATACACGGTTCGGATCGGGATGAGGTTCATAATCTTTTCCCTCCCGGGCCACAAATGGTATGAATACATCCCATTCCTGACGGATACGTGCCTCAAGTATGGATTTACCTATCAGGGGCGAATTTGCAGTTAGTTTAACCTCCTCCAGCTGAAAGCCGGAAGTAATGGCGAGTTCCATGAGACGGGCGATTTTTCTCTTGGCCGGGTCAACTAAATCGAAAGCCATCTGTTTTCCGGCAGCCATTTCAGGGACTATAACTTGATGTGCTCCAACACGGCTTAGACGCTGGATGTAGCCATATGTGCTGGCCCTGGCTACTATTTGCAGATGGGGGTTATATTCTTTCGCTGTGAGGATAACAACCAGATTGTCAGCCTCGTCAGGAAGGCAGGCGGAAAGCCCGACGGCACGTTCAATACCCGCTTTTTTCAAAACAGATTCTTCTCTTCCATCACCGCTCAATATGAGTGTTCCTTCATGTTCCCATACTTCCCCCTCCCCTTCTTGGACATCGATTCCTACCACCTGTTTGTTTAGGTTTATCAATGTCTTGGCTGCCTGGCGTCCCAGACGTCCATAACCTACAATAATATAATGGTTTTTATATTTATCTATCTTTTTCATAAAGGTGTTCTCCCTGAATATGCCTTTTATATGCCCCTCTACTATAAAAGTAACCAACGATCCCATGGCATAAAGAAATATGGCATTATCTATTAACATAACCCCGGACATAATGAGCCGGCCAGTCTGGGAAAGGGGCCGGACTTCACCATAGCCCACTGTGGTGAGAGTAAGGATCGACATATAGATGGAATCTATCAGAGGCCAGTGTTCAAAGATTATAAGTACGGATATGGAAGAGAGGATGGCAATCAGATAAAGAAACAGTGCCAAAAGAACGCGCTTTTTCAGACGAGAATAGGCTATAACGCCGCCATTTTTTACTCCTAGATCAATAAATACCATTATTATTCATATAGTTATAATCTTCAGTAAAGGTATTGTCTCGTCTGGAAAGCGAAGCCACCCTCATATGGTTAAATAAAAAAGAGAAATATTTTTCAAGTTAACTATGGCTACATCCTAATTGACCTGATACCTTTGAAAAGAAATATAGCAAAACGGGAGGTAGGTGTAAATACGCAAATAAATTTGCCTGTCATGTTTATTGTGAGATGGAACCATGATTCCTTTTGCCTTGACTACCGTAGGTAATTGGATTAGGTAAATGTCCTTAATTTGTTTATTTTATAGATGTAAGTGGAGTGGGATCGAAAGATGGAAAATGTGAGTTCAGTTATCCAGGAACGGATCAATAAAGCAAGAAAAATAGAATCCATGGGGGTTAATCTCTATCCTGCAGGGTATCACACCGATATTACAATATCGGAGGTGGTGAATCGCTTTGGTGATATGGATCCGGAAACCGTGGAGGAAAACAGCAAGGCATATTCTATAGCCGGCAGGATCATGGCTATAAGGAATTTCGGAAAAGCCTCTTTTATCAATATCAAAGACAGGACAGGCCGCATCCAAGTCTATATACGGAAGGACAAGATAACGGATGAAAAATTCGGAATTTTCAAGTTAGTGGATATAGGGGACTTTGTTGGTATAACCGGTTCTCTTTTCAAGACACGGACCGGGGAATTGACTGTCTTGGCAGAAGATTTTGTCCTGCTTGCAAAATCTTTAAGACCGTTGCCGGAAAAATGGCACGGCCTTGTTGATGTAGAAACCAGGTACAGGCAACGTTATCTGGACCTGATTGTCAATGACCGTGTCAGAAAAGTTTTTGAGCTGAGGAGTAAAATTATTCAAGCTATAAGAGAATTCTTTATTGAAATGGATTTTTTGGAGGTAGAGACTCCTATGATGCAACCCATTCCCGGAGGAGCTGCGGCCAAGCCTTTTAAAACGTATCATAATGCCCTTGGGATGGATCTGTATTTGAGGGTTGCCCCGGAACTTTACCTGAAAAGGTTGGTAGTGGGAGGTATGGAAAGGGTTTTTGAAATTAACAGAAATTTCAGAAACGAGGGCCTTTCTACCGAGCATAATCCGGAATTTACCATGCTGGAGTTCTATATGGCCTATAGCACCTATGAAGACCTGATGGATCTGACAGAGGCGCTGTTCGGCAGACTGCTGGAGCAGGTTCACGGAACCAGTTCTTCTATAGAATACCAGGATAATATAATAGATTTTACACCCCCCTGGGATAGAATCACACTGTCCGATGCCCTTAGAACCATAGGCGGTGTCGATGAAAATGTCTTTCGTGATATGGAGCGTGCCAAACGGGTTGCACAAGATTTCCATATCACGTTGTCCCGGCGAGACAGCCATGGCAAGCTGCTGACTAAACTTTTTGATCATCTAGTGGAGCCCAAGCTTATAAAACCTACCTTCATTACTGGCTATCCCACCGATGTTTCTCCTCTTTCAAGGCGCAACGATGAGCTTCCTGACATCACGGATCGTTTTGAACTATTCGTGGGCGGAAAAGAGATAGCCAATGGATTTACTGAATTAAATGATCCTGTTGATCAGAGGAGAAGGTTTGAACTCCAGGCGGCCCTTAGGGATGCAGGTGACGAAGAGGCCCAGTCTATGGATTTGGACTATTTGACTGCTCTTGAGCATGGTATGCCGCCTACTGCTGGAGAGGGAATAGGAATTGACAGGCTTGTCATGTTGCTGACCAATTCACCTTCCATAAGGGACGTGATCCTGTTTCCGCATATGAGATCAAAATAGGACTTGGAGACTGAAGCATCTATGTTTTTCGAGTTATTTCTTGGGATTAGATACCTGAAGGCCAAGCGTACCAACGCCTTTGTATCTGTAATAACCATAATTTCGATACTCGGTGTTATGGTGGGTGTAATGGCCCTTGTGATAGTACTTTCTGTTATGAACGGATTCAGGGCAGAGTTGATGTCAAAGATACTGGGAGTTAACTCTCATCTTTTGGTCCTGAATTTAGGAGGAGCCTTTGAAAATTACGGAAAAATTGCCCAGAAAATAAAGGGAGTAAAAGGTGTTGTTGCCACAACACCTTTTATATATTCTCAGGTAATGATCAATAATTCAGGGAATGTCTCTGGCGCGGTCTTGAGAGGGATTGATGCCGGGAGTGTGGCAAATGTCTTAAATATCGAGAAGATGATAAAAGGGAATCCACTGTCTGTCATTAACAGTCGCAATAGCGAAATACCTGCCATCATTATTGGCAGTGAGCTTTCAAGACAATTAGGCGCCTACCCCGGCGACACAGTGACACTCGTTTCCCCTGAGGGAAAGCTGACTCCCTTGGGAAGGGTGCCCAACACTCGTCAGTATAGGGTCGCTGCTCTTTTTGATTCCGGCATGTATGAGTATGATGCTTCTATGGTCTTCATATCGTTGAAAGAGGCCCAAACTTTTCTTGCGTTAGGAGACCGGGTTACAGGACTAGAGGTCAGGGTGGAGGATATGAACAGGACAGAACCTGTTGCTGAAGCAATTCAGGAGATATTGGGCTATCCTTTTTGTACAAAGGACTGGAAGCTTATGAACAAGAGTCTCTTCTCAGCACTTAAACTCGAAAAAATTACCATGTTTGTTATCCTGACCATGATAGTATTGGTGGGAGCCTTGAATATCATCAGCACGTTGGTAATGGTGGTTATGGAAAAAACAAGGGATATTGCCATCCTCAGGGCTATGGGGGCATCTGCCAAGAGTATCATGTCTGTTTTCATGCTACAGGGCCTTTTAGTAGGTATTGTGGGCACATTTATGGGTCTTGCGACCGGACTTGGTATGTGTTACCTGCTTGCAAAATACCGGTTTATTAGCCTGCCTTCTGATGTTTACTATATTTCCAGCCTTCCCGTGCAGGTCCAATTCGGGGATATATGGTTTGTAGGAGTTGCCGCGATTCTTATATCCTTTCTGGCTACGTTTTATCCTTCTTGGTATGCTTCCAGGTTAAATCCTGTTGAGGCCTTGCGGTATGAATAGGAATATGGATTTAAGGGGAGTTTCTTGTGCTACGACTTGAAGGTGTTTATAAGTCCTTCAATCATCACGGAAAGACCATTGAAATTTTGACGGGTGTAGATCTGGATATAAAACCCGGAGACAGCCTTGCCGTAACCGGGGCTTCCGGTGTGGGGAAGTCAACGCTGTTGAATATGATGGGCAGCCTGGAGCCTCCTACTAAGGGTCTTGTCGAGTTCGAAGGGGCGGATCTCTACAAGATGGATGAGGCCTCAATCTCGCGATTTAGGAACAGGGAAATAGGTTTTGTATTCCAGTTTCACTATCTTTTACCAGAGCTCAATTCCATAGAAAACACCATGATACCGGCATTAATCGCGAGGTATTCGCGGCAGGATGCCGTGGATATGGCTTTGGATGTCTTGGAGAAGGTGGGGCTTGAGGCACGCCTTGCTCATCGCGTTGGTGAACTT
>CAZQAA010000115.1:0-11400 GCA_964591255.1 uncultured Desulfobacterales bacterium
GTATTATTTGGTCTGGGCCGCTGAACATGTCTTTGTGTCTTTGCCCCTGTTAAATCGTATATGGAGGATGAATATGAACAGATACAATAGCTTGTTTTTCCTTTGCTGTTTTGTGGTTGTGGCAACACTTGCGGGGGCTTCCTATTGCCTCGGGGAACAGGATCTGGTTTCGGGACTGGGAAGACAGGATTCATACAAGATAGGAGCCGGTGATATCCTGGAGATTGTTACATGGAAAGAGCCCGAGCTCTCTAAGGAAGAGGTCCTGGTAAGGACAGATGGAAAAATTACCTTTCCCCTGTGCGATGATATCCAGGCTGCCGGACTGACCCCTATGGGACTAAAAAAGATCCTTGAATCAAGGCTGAAGGAGTTCGTGGATAACCCTGTGGTTACTGTCAGCGTGAAAAATCCTGTCAGCAAGAAGATCTATATCCTTGGCGAGATAGCCAATACAGGAGAATACCAGCTGTCAAAACCCTTGACCGTGCTCCAGGCCTTTGCCCTTGCAGGAGGCTTTACTGAATGGGCTTCTAAAAAGGAGATTATTCTCTTAAGGCGGGAAAACGGGAAGGAACGGATAATACGGGTCAACTATAAAAATATCATAAATGGGAAGGGGCTGGATCAGAATGTAGGCCTACGGCCGGATGATACCATAATAGTCCCATGACCGTAAATCATAACAAGGGGGAGGGGGTTATGAAATTCAAGATAATGGGCCTTGTTGTTTTGGGGGTGGTTCTCGTTTTAAAAAGCTATTCCTTTGCCTGGGATTATCAGGTGACATTTACACCGGAGATCTCTGTATCCACGGAGTACACAGACAATGTCTTTTTGTCGGAAGACAGGGAATATCACGACATTATCACTCTTTTTTCTCCAACATTCAACCTTGAACTCCTGGGCATGAACAGAGGGGTCAATATCTCTTATACTCCGGCATACAGCCTGTATGAAGAATGGTCGGAAAATAATGCCTGGCGCCACAGCCTGGATTTTTTTGGATGGACCGATATTACCGCACATACCAGATTGGAGATTGACAACACATTTTTAAGAACCGAGGACCCCTTGGGTGAAGAGGATGTCTATCTGCCAAGCGGCGAACCTTTGGTAGAACTGGATGGAACAACCGAAAGGAACCGGGAGCCCTATTATACGAATACCACAAGGGTAAATTTGACACATCAGTTTGGTCAGGACGACAGTTTTTTTGTGCAGTATGTTCACGGGCTACGGGGGAGTGATGACCCTGAAGACGAAGATCACACGAGCTATAACCCTTCCATAGGCATGACCTACTGGTTTGGTCCCAGATGGGGTGTTGAGACAGATGCAGGCTATATATCCACACACTACTCAGGCGGAACCGGCGATTCGGACGATTTCGAGGAATGGGATGGCAATATCAGGCTGATCAGGAGATTTACCCATCACCTCGAGGGTTTTGTTCGGTATGGATATTCTGCTACAGATTATGATGGGGAAGAGGAAGACTACGACGTGCAGGATTCCACTGTAGGCTTTGATTATGAACCATCTGAAAGCAGGCACGTCTCGTTTGAGATCGGTTACTGGACCCAGGATTACGATGAAAGCGGGAGTAACAGCGGGATGAAAGTAGACGGAGAATTTGAGCAGATCTTCAGGAGGGGATTGATATCTTTCAGTGGCGCAGCCGGTGAACAGGCAGCCCATTATGGTGCGGAAAACCTTGGCCTCTCCAAGTACTATCAGGCCGAATCCCATGGAGAGTACCAACTCACCCGCCGGATTGCGGCCGATTTTTCCGGCCTGTACAGAAAGGATGATTATCAGGATGAAGACCCGGAAAGGGAAGACAAGACAAAAAGGTTTAATGTCGGCCTTTCGTGGCTATGCCGTAACTGGCTTTCCTTCAGGGTTGATTATGCATACAACGTGGTGGATTCTACTGATGATGAGGAAGGTTACAGGGAAAACAGTGTGCTTTTCACGGTCTCACTGATCTCTCCTCGTCCATATCGATTAACTGATTAGGCTTGAAAAGATGCTCCACATATCCTGGATTTTCAAGTTCGTACAATAAAAGAGCGAGGTTTGTGTAAATGGAATATTCTGTTAGTCCTGATGGGGAAAAATTCAGGCTCCCTACTGAAGAAGATTACAAACAGGAATATGAACGACTTGTCAAATTGGTGGATCTGAACAGAAAAGAGGGGCGCGAGATTGTCGTCGTTATGGGACTGGGGTTTGTAGGGGCCGTTATGGCAGGAGTCGTGGCGGATTCTGTTGACAGGAAAACAGGCGAGCCCAACAAGTTTGTTATTGGTATGCAGCGACCAAGTTCCAGGAGTTTTTGGAAGATTCCCCTCTTTAACCGGGGAATATCCCCTGTGAAGGCGGAAGATCCGGAAGTAGGAGAGATTATTGAACGATGTGTTAACCAGAAAAAAACCATGACAGCGACTTTTACGTATGATGCCCTCAAGCTGGCAGACGTGCTGATTGTGGATGTGCAATGCGATTTCATAAAAGAGGATCTCGGGGACCTTAGGACAGGCAGGGCAGATATAAGCGCGCTTGAAGAGAGTTTCAAGGTCATAGGAGAGAATATCGATCCTCATTGTCTTGTGCTGATCGAGACAACCGTCCCTCCTGGAACGACCGAATACGTGGCATATCCAATAATAAAGAAGGCCTTCAAAAAGAGAAATATCAAGGAGGAACCGCTGTTGTCCCATAGTTACGAGAGGGTCATGCCGGGCAGGGACTATGTAAGATCGGTTCGGGACTTCTGGCGGGTATGCAGCGGTGCGAATGAGGAAAGCAGAAAAAAGGTGATAGATTTTTTGTCTGACGTGCTTAACGTGGAACAATATCCCCTTACTGTCCTTGACAGGCCGATTGAAAGTGAAACCTGCAAGATAGTTGAAAACAGCTATCGGGCCACGATTCTGGCCTTTCTTGATGAGTGGAGCCTTTTTGCGGAAACAAACGGCGTAGACCTGCTCAAGGTAATAGATGCCATCAAGGTCCGTCCCACCCATAGCAATATCATCTTTCCCGGTCCCGGGATAGGAGGATACTGCCTCCCCAAGGATGGGGGGTTGGGAGTGTGGGCGTATAAACACCTGATGGGGTTTGAGAACGATATATTCAAGATTACGGCCGATGCCATAAATATAAATGATACAAGGGCAGTCCATGCCGCCCAGTTGGTGCGCGATGCCCTCCGTAATATGGGGTTGATTGTGGCCGCCTGCCAGATAACCATACTTGGCGTGTCATACAGGGAAGATGTAGGGGATACCAGATATAGCGGATCGGAGATCCTTGTGAGAAAGCTCGTGGAAATGGGAGCGGATATCAAGGCCCACGATCCATATGTCCAGCACTGGTGGGAACTTGAAAAACAGGACACTTATCCTGCGGTTGGTGCAAGCAGGTCGCGTTTTTTCCGAAACCAGGACCATCTCACAGACTTCCGCATGACGAAGGATCTGGCTGAGGCCCTCAGGGAGTCCGATGCGGTGGTCTTTGCTGTCCGTCATAAGGATTATTTGGGGCTTGAACCGGATAAAATGGTGGAAATGATCGGGAAGCCTGCAGCCATTGTAGACTGTTTTGGAATCCTGGATGACGCCAGGATCGAAAGATATTTTGAGCTGGGTTGCGAGGTCAAGGGGCTGGGCCGGGGACATATCAACAGGATAAAGGACAGGGTAAGGAAAAAGCGGGTATAGATGGATCATGATTTAGCACCATATGGGGGAAGACTTGTAAATCTCCTTGTAGACGGGGAACGTCATAATGTGCTGCAGGCCCTTTCTCTTGAACTGCCGGATGTCATATTGAATGACAGGCAGTTATGCGATCTTGAACTCTTGGCCAGCGGTGCCTTTTCCCCCCTGGAGGGGTTCATGGTCCAATCCGAGTATGAATCGGTGCTTGAGCATATGAGGCTCCGGGATGGTACCCTGTGGCCTCTTCCCATATGTCTGGATGTATCAGAAAACGCTGCAACTGACCTTGAAACAGGACATTCAGTGGCCCTCAGGGACCAGGAGGGATTTCTCCTGGCGGTTATGCATATTGAAGATATTTGGCCTATAGAAAAAGAAAAAGAGGCCATGCTCCTCTTTGGTTCAACTGATATTCTCCATCCCGGGGTGGATTATCTTTTTAACAGGGGAGGCGACTATTATATTGGTGGCAGTCTCGAGGTGTTGAGTTTGCCATTGCATTTTGATTTCAAGCGGTTTCGCCTTAGACCAGAGGAGATCAGACAGACCGCCAGGAGGTTGGGATGGCAGAGGGTCGTGGGGTTTCAGACAGAGAATCCCATTCACCGGCCCCAGTTTGAGATGACAATCAGGGCCATGCGTTTGTCAAGGGCAAATCTCCTCATATTTCCTGTCGCCGGCATGACAAAACCGGGGGATTTCGATCATTATACACGTATGCGATGTTACAGGCTGGTCTTGAAATACTATCCATCCGATTCCTACATGTTAAATCTGCTTCCCCTTGCAATGAGAATGGCAGGTCCCAGAGAGGCCATATTACATGCAATCATTGCCAAAAACTATGGATGTACCCATTTCATCGTGGGACATAACCATGCCGGTCCTGGAACAGACAGCAGAGGCCGTCCCTTTTATGGTTATGAAGATGCCCGAAACAAGGCACAGGAATATAACGATGAGATCGGAATAACCATTATACCATTTGAAGAAATGGTATATCTTCCATTTGAGGATGAATACTGTGCCCTGAGTGATGTTCCTGAAGGTGTTGATTCCGTTTCCCTTTCCGGTTCGGACATAAGGGAGCGCATCCGCAGGGGAAAGCGGGTGCCGGAATGGGCAACCTTTCCTGAAGTCATAGAAGAGCTTAAAAGATCCTACCCCCCACCAAACCGACAGGGGTTCACGATTTTTTTTACAGGTCTTTCCGGTGCCGGAAAATCTACTATCGCTCAGGTCCTTTATGCACATTTTCTGGAATTAGGAGACAGGCCTGTTACCCTGCTTGATGGTGACATTGTGAGGAGGAATCTTTCCAGTGAACTTAGTTTTTCAAAGGAACACAGGGACTTGAATATCAGAAGGATTGGATTTGTTGCAAGTGAGATCACCAAAAACAGGGGAATAGCGATTTGTGCCCCTATTGCCCCGTATGCTGAGACAAGGGCAGAGGTAAGACGAACCATTGAGGCGTATGGCGGCTTCATTGAGGTCCATGTGGCCACCCCTATCGAAGAGTGTGAAAAGAGAGATAGAAAAGGGATGTACGCCAAGGCGAGGTCCGGTCTCATAAAGGGATTCACCGGTATCGATGATCCCTATGAAGCACCAGAAACACCTGAAGTCCGTATTGATACAACAAATCTCACACCTGATGAAGCCTCCCAGGAGATACTGCTTTTTTTGGCTCAAAAGGGGTTTATTTAGAAAGACAATCCATGTCTTTTGCCTTGCAGTATGTCCTCATCTTGATGAGCATTTTGATTGGAACTGTTTTTAATGCTTTTTCAGTAGCCGACTTGCTAAAGCCTGATCGTTTTATGCCGAAGAAATATAATAAGCGTATGGTGTGGACGCATGGTGACATGGGTACAGAGGCACAAATAAGGGGATGACATGATTTTGTGCCTTTGGCCGTTATAACAAAAATTTTAACCGAACACTGGTTGCTGTTAAGAAAAATATATTGATTTCAGTATGTTACATGTAAAATGAAGATGTAACTGAAGGGGCGGAGCTGTAAGTAACAACGGGCACAGAAGGGGGCAGAAAGAATCCAGGCATGTGTGGCATAGCAGGAATAGTTAATTTTAAATCTGTAGAGAATATGGAGGGTGTCCTGCGGTCAATGCTTGGAATAATTCGCCACCGTGGCCCGGACTCCTATGGCATTTACCTTGATGACGGTATAGGACTGGCCTCTGCGCGGTTGAGCATTATCGATCTTGATACGGGTGATCAACCCATTCATAATGAGGACCGATCGATCTGGATCGTATTGAACGGGGAGATATTCAACTATCCGGAATTACGTGATGGCCTGGAGAACAAGGGGCACCATTTTTATACCAGATCAGATACCGAGGTCCTGGTCCATCTTTATGAGGACCTGGGACCTGAATTCCTTGGTATGTTGAATGGACAGTTTGCCATTGCCCTGTGGGACACACAGAGAAAAACGGTTCTCCTGGCCAGGGACAGGCTTGGAATACGCCCCCTGTTTTATCACAGGGACGGGGATAGACTGGTCTTTGGATCTGAAGTAAAGGCCCTTTTCATGGATCCCTCTGTTTTGAGGAGGATAAAGTGGAAGACAGTCTCGGATATTTTTACCTGCTGGGCACCCGTGGGCGAGGAAACCGCCTTTGAGGATGTCTACCAGATCCCTGCTGGTCATTTTGGCCTTTTCTCCAGGAATGGACTGGTATTTAAGTCATACTGGTCCATTGATTTTGGCAACAGCGAAGAATATGATCGGCCCCTATCATATTGGGTGGAGGAGTTGAATGATAGATTGCTTGATGCCACCAGGATCAGGTTAAGATCTGATGTCCCTGTAGGCGCCTATCTAAGCGGGGGACTTGACAGCACATATATCAGTACCCTGATAAAGAGAAACTTTAATAATGCCCTCTGCACCTTTTCCGTAGGTTTTGCCGATAGCCGTTTTGATGAGGCTTCCTTTCAGCAGAAAGCGGTGGAATCCATCAGGACGCTGCACAAGAGTATTCGTTGCACAGAGGAGGATATTGGAAATATATTTGAACGGGTAATTTGGCATTCGGAAGTGCCATTTCTGCGTACAGCGCCTGGCCCTCTTTTTCTCCTTTCCCGCCTTGTAAGGGAAAACAATTTCAAGGTGGTCCTTACAGGAGAAGGAGCGGACGAGCTCTTTGCAGGTTACAATATCTTTAAGGAGGATCTGGTGCGCCGATTCTGGGCAAAATTTCCCGATTCTGTGGTACGGCCCAGACTCCTTGAGCGCCTTTATCCGTATATCTTCTCCCAGGAAAATGGAAAGGCGAAAAAGTTCCTGACACGATTTTTCAAAAAGGGGCTGACCCAGGTGGATTCGCCTGTGTATTCCCATCTCCTTAGGTGGGAAAACACCTCTCAGCTTAAATCGTTTTTTTCATCGGAAATTCGCGAGGAGATGGGAACCCTGGAAGATTTCATTGAACAATTTATCTCCGGCCTTCCTCGTGATTTCATGTCGTGGACACCCATTTCAAGGGCACAATACACTGAAATATCCATTTTTCTTTCTAACTACCTTTTGTCGTCCCAGGGCGATCGTATGGCCATGGGAAATTCGGTGGAGGGGCGGTTTCCCTATCTTGATCATCATGTGATAGAATTTGCGGCAAGGATTCCTGTGCGTTACAGGGTGAACGGGCTAAAAGAAAAGTTCCTGTTGAAGAAGGCGGCAGAGGGATTGATACCAGAAGAATTGATAGGCAGGGCAAAGCAGCCGTATAGGGCCCCTATAAGCAGATGCTTTTTGGGCCCGTCAGCGCCGGTTTTTGCAAAGGAATTGCTTTCCGAAAACTCTGTCAAGGAAAAAGGATTTTTTGATTACAACAGGGTGAAAAGACTGATCTCCAAGTGTACCCGCCAGGAGGGAAACCTGTTGAGTGAACGCGAAAATATGGCCCTTGTAGGCATTCTCTCAACCCAGTTATTGGATGAGCTCTTCATTAAAAATTTTCCGCCGTATCCAATCAAAGAACCGGAAAGAATAAAACATTTCAGCCAGGCGGCTGGGCAGCCAGGCGGCTAAGCGGCTAAGCGGCCAGGCAGCCAGGCGGCAAGGCGGCTGGATTTCTATGAAAGGAGAATTTACCCGTGCCAAGAGAGACAGGAATTGATCTGCGCCTCTGTAAATTGTGTGTTCTCCCAGAAACATTCCCGGGCATCAGTTTTGACCAGGAAGGTGTCTGTAACCACTGCCGCAGGGAGGAAGCGGCCCTGAAACGGGCACATGCAAAGAAGGCAGACTACCGTGAGCGCCTTGAAGATTTGATCAGAGAAATCAGGGGCAGGGCCCCTTCCTATGATGCCGTCATGGCATACAGTGGAGGTAAGGACTCAAGCTACAGCATGAAACTCTTGAAGGAACGCTACGATCTCAGGATCCTGGCCCTTACCTTTGATAATCATTTTGTATCTCCTGTTGCGTGGAAAAATATAAGGACCGTAACAGACGCCTTGCAGGTTGATCACATCAGCTTCAGTCTCCCATGGCCCGTTGCAAAAGATATTTTTTCCCTTACAGCGAGGAAGGATATATTTCCAGCACCAACTTTATTGAGGGCAAGCGCGATATGCACGGCCTGTATAGGGATCGTCAAGAGTATTGCCCTCAAGACCGCCCTTGAGATGAATATCCCTCTTGTGGCCTTTGGTTGGTCACCTGGCCAGGCCCCTATCCAGTCGGCCATTATGAAGACCAATCCGGCCCTTATGCAGCAAAACCAAAACGCGTTGAGAAAGGCGTTTGCCAATAAGATCAGTGCCGATCTTTACAGCTGTTTCATCCCCCGGTCATATTACGTGGATTACAAGGAGCGCTTTCCATATAATATACATCCATTGGCATTTTTCGATTATGACGAAGAGAGAATAAAGGCAGAGATGGAGGGGATTGGCTGGAAAACGCCTGCCGACACTGATACCAATTCGACCAACTGTCAGCTTAACGCCTTTGCAAACCAATGTCATATTGAAAGACATCAGTTCCATCCATATGTGTGGGAGATTGCCAACATGGTAAGACAGGGTGTGATGGATCGTGAGGAAGGGATTGAGAAGATCTATAGTGATCAGAATGCCGAAATGGTAAAATATGCCAAGGAGAAATTGGGTCTATGAATAAATTGAAAGACAAGATACGCGCATTTGTTGTTGAAAATTTTCTTTTTGGTAATGATGATGGGCTTTCAGATGAATCATCTTTTTTGGATGAGGGAATTATTGATTCCACAGGCGTGCTGGAGCTGGTGAGTTTTCTTGAAGAGGAATTCGGGATAGCAGTGGATGATGAGGAACTGATCCCGGAAAACCTGGATTCCATAAATAGAGTCACTTCCTACCTTGAAGGAAAGCTGGGTAACGTCAGTTGATTGTGGTCTGTAGTCCGTGGCTTTTCTTCAAAGCTTCAGCAGGATATGAACAGGAGAAAAACAGGGTTCGAGAATCTGCATGTTTATCTGTTAGCCGAACAGATTGGTGATCTGGTGTGGGATATAGTACATAAATGGGAACGATTCGCTAAGGATACGGTTGGAAAGCAATTGATAAACTCTGCTGACAGTATTGCCGCTAATATTGCGGAAGGAACCGGCCGAGGGAGCTTTGCTGATAATAAAAGGTTCGCCAAAATCGCAAGAGGATCGCTTTTCGAGGTAAAGCATTGGCTAAAAAGAGCACAAAGCAGAGGGCTTTTGAACAAAAATGAGGACGAGAGATTACGCTCTTTGGTCGATGAGTTGATCCCTAGATTAAGCGCCTACATAAATTCCATAGGAAAATAATAACAAATGACAACGAACCACTGACCACTGACCATTAACAACGAACCACTGACTATGCTTATCCATCACTTTCTCGAACAGTCCGCCTCCCGTTTTCCCGGCAAAATTGCTCTTGTCCACGAGGAGATGCGGGCCACCTATGCTGAAATCAATGGCTCTGCCAATCATCTTTCTCGATGGCTCCTGGACCAGGGCGTATCAAAGGGCGAGCGAGTTGTTATCCTTCTTGAAAACAGTCTGGAATATGTGGTGAGCTATTACGGTGTCCTAAAGGCAGGAGCCGTGGCAGTACCATTGAGTACCGGTATTAAGCCGGAGGGTCTTGGCAACCTATTGAAAGAGCTGGAACCTGTGGCAGTCATATCCAGCAAGAAATTCGAAAAACTCTTCAGCATCCTGGCTTCCCAGCCGCCCAGCCGCCCAGCTGCCCAGCTGCCCGGCTGTCTACCCGCCCAGCCGTGGTCAATCCATCATTCAAAATTCATAATTAAGGATTATTCATCAATTTTGAGCGATCAGGACTTGCAGGTAATAGAGTTTGACGACATTCTTTCCTTTGATATTGAATCCAACACTGACCATGAAATTGACGAAAACAGCCTTGCCAGCATTATCTATACCTCGGGTTCGACTGGAACCCCGAAGGGGGTTATGCTTACTCACCGCAATATTGTGTCCAACACCCGGGCAATATGTGAGTATCTTGAATTGACAGAGAATGATATCCAGATGGTGGTCCTGCCGTTTTTTTATGTAATGGGAAAATCCCTTTTGAATACCCATTTTGCAGTGGGAGGCAGGGTGGTGATCAATAACAAGTTTGCCTTTCCAGCCGGCGTACTGAGACAAATGGCGGAAGAAAGGGTCACCGGTTTTTCCGGTGTTCCGTCCACATATGCATATCTCCTGTACAGATCCCCGCTTGCAACTTACAGGGATAGACTCGGTTCTTTGCGGTACTGCGCACAGGCCGGTGGACATATGTCCCGTTCCCTGAAGGAAGATCTGAGGCGAATCCTGCCCCTTCATACCAAGATATATATCATGTACGGGGCCACCGAAGCATCTGCTCGACTGTCCTATTTGCCGCCTGACAGGTTTATGGACAAAATGGATTCCATTGGCAGGCCGATTCCGGGGGTCACACTCAAAATCCTTGACCCTGAAGGCAATGAGGTGCCAGTTGATGAGACGGGAGAACTTGTAGCATCAGGACCAAATATCATGCAGGGTTATTGGAGGGATAGCGATTCCACATCAAGAGTGCTTGACAAGGATGGATATCATACAGGTGATATTGGTTACCGTGACAGCGAAGGGTTCTTTTTTGTGCAGGCAAGAAAGGACAATCTTCTGAAGGTGGGTGGACACAGGATTAATCCATTGGAGATTGAAGATGTGATTTTGTCATCAGACCTTGTGATTGAAGCGGTGGTGCTTGGCATTCCTGACAGTTTTCTTGGACACAGGCTCGTGGCGGTGGCAACACCAAAAAACGGGAACTGCAGCACACAGGAGATTATGGCCCATTGTGCCCAAAATCTTCCCAAATATAAAGTTCCTTCAGAGATCAGATTTGTCCGGACATTGCCCAAGAATAGCAGCGGAAAAACAGACCTGACCAAATGCATGGAAATAGTGACATGTTAACTTGTCCGCCGGCCGCTGTAAGTCCTGTGACCCGAATAACTATCCATCTTATTGCTGCGGCAAGACCGAATTTCATGAAAATAGCCCCCCTGTACCACGCTCTCGAAAAGGAAAAATGGGCAAAACCCGTTATTGTGCATACCGGTCAGCATTACGACCTGAATATGTCAGATGCGTTCTTTCAGGATCTCGGTCTGCCGGAACCG
>CAZQAA010000116.1:0-4937 GCA_964591255.1 uncultured Desulfobacterales bacterium
CGGCTACTCTCATTCCTTGGAAAACCGAAATAATCATTGCTCCGGAGGCAACAGGAACGGCAAACAGGAGTGCCCTGGAGGTAAATGACTGAAATCCCCGTGCAGTTTCCTCTGAAACGAAATTAAAGGCAATGACTACTAGGAAGATGACAAGAATAGTAAGTGCGTTAAAGAGGAGATCCTTTTCCTTTGTATTTGTTGTCAGTTTATTCATAAGTCCCGCCAAGTACATAACTGACATCAGGAAGCCTATAAGGACCATCATTGCGGGAGATCTTCCGAACATTCGGTTTTCCTGTATAAATTTATATTGTTCTCTTAGTTTGAGGATATGTTCATCAGTGATCCTTTGTCCCTCTCTTACGAGCATTTCACCTTTTTTGACCTTGAAATAGAAGGGCTTGACCGATCGTCGAGCGATATCCTTTCTGAGTTCGGTCTCTCTTTTGTTAAAGGTCAAGTTCGGTTTGATGAGGGCATCGGCAAGTTTTAGTGTGATCTCTGACAGCTCTTGGGAACCCAATGAGCTGTTTAGAGATTTACGCTGTTTTTTTATAAAATACTTTGCAGACTTGATGTCATAAAATCGGGTCAGATTTTCAACTTTTGTCTCTTCTCCGGAATTGATATCGTGCAGAATGATTCCCTTGCTACCCTGATTGACCAGGGTAGTTTTATCGTTTACAATACCTATTTTGAATACCCTTGAGACAAGGTCACTGGCTGCTTCTTCTATTTTTTTGGAAAATCCGTTTTTCATGAGCGAAGCAAACATCTTATCATCAGGCGGAATATCGAGGATTCCAAAAAAGCGATCCTTGAGGGAATCCATATCCTCTGTTAATGCATCGGAAGAGATATGAATATTCTTATCACCATGAATCACATTCTGCTGATTTCTTAACGTTGAAAAGGCCTCTTTTATTCTGGATACGGCATTAGTCCCTGTTGAGTCAAAATCGTAAACGGCCAGTACAGCCCTTACAGCCGCATTCCTGCTTTTTTCAGTCAACTTTTTGTTTTCTATAAGAAATTCACAAGAGGCTTTGATGTTTCTATCGGCTACATCTCCCACCTGGTAAATTTTGGGACGTGTCAGGATGTTAGGATATAAAAGGATTGATGTTAGGATACTCAGGCCGAGCAGTATAGACCATACCTTGCTTTCTGCAGCGAGCCAGGGATTGTCTTTTGTTCCATTTCTTGTGCCGGGCAGGGGGCTTGTCTTTCCCTCCCTTACAGACCTGTTTTTTTTGTCCTTGGATAGAGTTGCCCTAGTCATGATACATGATAATAATTCTAATTATTGGAGTATGCAAAGCTTGGCTTTCTTTCCCCTATGTCATGGAATTGCTGCTCTCGTTTTTATCATAGGCATCTATTATTTCCTGCACCAGGGGATGCCTCACCACATCGTCTCTTGAGAAATATATAAATCTTATACCATCTATTCCTTTTAAGATATCTTTTGCCCTCAAGAGTCCAGATATCTTTCCGTTGGGCAAGTCTGTTTGGGTAATATCTCCTGTAATGACCGCCTTTGAGCTGAAACCAAGACGTGTCAAAAACATTTTCATTTGCTCGTGGGTAGCATTTTGGGCCTCATCCAGAATAACAAAAGAGTCATTTAACGTCCGACCCCTCATGAAGGCCAATGGTGCTACTTCAATCACACCTTGCTGGAGGAGATGCGAGGCGTTTTCAAATTCCATCATATCGTGAATAGCATCATATAGCGGTCTGAGATAAGGGTTTACCTTTTCGTAAAGGTCTCCAGGCAAGAAACCGAGGTGCTCCCCAGCCTCAACAGCTGGGCGGGCCAAGACGACACGGTGGACCTCTTTTTTTATTAGAGATGATATGGCCATTGCCATAGCGAGATATGTTTTACCGGTCCCTGCAGGACCTATTCCGAAAACAATATCGTATTTTCTAATACTGTCAACATATTCTTTCTGATTTATGCTCTTTGGAGTTATGATTTTTTTCTTTGATGATATAAAGACCTCATTCCTGAATATTTTTTTTAGATCGGCCGTCGGATCACTGCTCAATATTCTTATGGCATAGTCAACATCATTTGGATAAAGAGGGTAATTTGCCTTAACCAGGCCGTAAAGTTCGGTTAATATTTTCCCCGCAAGCTCGACCTCCCAGTCACTTCCTTTGATCTGCAGGACATTACCCCTGATGTGTATGGCGAGTCCTATCTTTTTCTCCATCAATTTCAGATGTGCATTATGCTCGCCGCACATGGCGCGGATCACTTCCGGGTCAGGAAAGTCTATCTTTTTTATGACTAATTCCGTTTTTACTGTAGCCGATTTTTTCATGGCTTTCATGGGATGTTCATGTAGTATGCTGTAAATGATCCTTTTCGGATCATTGGCCACCTTATTCAAAGGTAGCAAGCATTATCTATCATAGCACCTGTATTCATGCAAGGAAAAGCCTGTTTGGTATCCAATCTAAACAACCGGTTTCTGAATGCCTGATACACCTTGATCCTAACGTTTCGTGATGATATAGAGACAGTATTGGCAGTTAGCCAATCCAACTTTTGTGTGGATCAATACTCATGGACTAATATGGAGGGGCTGAATTGGATGACGAAAATTTTTGTTATTTTAAATGGTTGCAGTTTAGATAATAGCGATAAAAGGAGGGAGAGTCTATGTATAGGAGGAGTGATCTTATAACAAAAGGGGTGGAAAGGGCCCCGCATCGGTCACTGTTGAGAGCCAACGGTCTTTCTGACTGGGAAATGGAAAGACCGATAATCGGCATTGCAAATTCTTTCAATGAAATTATCCCGGGGCATATACATTTGGACAAACTGGTGGAAGCTGTGAAGGCCGGTATTTATGCCGCAGGCGGCACACCTGTTGAATTCAATACCATAGGTGTTTGTGACGGTATTGCCATGAATCATGAGGGTATGAAATACTCTTTGCCCAGCCGGGAGCTTATTGCCGATTCCATAGAGATAATGGCCATGGCACATCCGTTCGATGGCCTTGTCCTCATGGCCTCCTGCGACAAGATCATTCCAGGCATGTTGATCGCTGCTGCCAGGTTAAATATACCTTCCATTTTTGTGTCAGGCGGGCCAATGCTGGCGGGCAGAGTACTGGGCAAGCCTACAGGTCTGGACAAGGTTTTTGAGGCCGTGGGAAGTATAAGTGCAGACAGAATGAGTCAAGAGGAATTCCAGGAATTTGAATGTGCTGCATGCCCTGGTGCCGGTTCCTGTTCAGGCATGTTTACGGCCAACACAATGAGCAATCTTTCCGAAGCCCTTGGAATGTCTCTTCCATTCAATGGAAGCGCTCCGGCCGTCTTTGCAGAAAGGATCAGGCTGGCAAAAGAGACTGGCCGCCGGGTCGTGGCACTTGTCAACAAAGGGGTTACACCAAGAGATATCATGACAAAAGAGGCCTTTTACAATGCTATAGCCCTTGATATGGCTCTGGGCGGATCTACGAATACGGCCCTGCACATCCCGGCCATGGCCTATTATGCCGGTGTTGATCTGACCCTTAGGGATTTTGACCGGTTCACGGAATCGGTTCCGCACCTGACATCTATGGTTCCTGCAGGACCTCATCACATTGAGGATCTTTTCTATGCGGGCGGGGTTCCTGCCATCTTATCCGAACTGAGAAAAGATAAGCTCATAAATGAAGAGCAGATGACCGTTTACGGAAAATCCCTTGGTGAGATGCTGGATGAGATAAGGGCAGGTATAAAAGATAAATCCGTAATTCATACGATCGATGATCCCGTCCACAATACGGGGGGATTGGCAGTCTTGACCGGGAATCTTGCTCCAGATGGTGGAATTGTAAAACAGGCCGCTGTGGTGGATGAAATGCTTAAAAATTCAGGTCCTGCCAGGGTGTTTTCTTCTGAGGAGGATGCTGTTGATGCCATCATGACCGGCATGATTAAGAAAGGGGATGTGGTAGTTATTTGCTATGAAGGGCCCAAAGGAGGACCGGGCATGAGAGAGATGCTGTCTCCTACTTCGGCGTTGGCCGGGATGGGAATGGATAAGCATGTGGCCCTTATTACCGACGGACGTTTTTCAGGTGCCACACGGGGAGCATGCATCGGACATATTTCCCCTGAAGCTGCATCCTTTGGTCCAATCGCCGCTGTGCAGGAAGGTGATATCATTGAGATCGATATTCCAGATAAAAAACTGGATGTGATGCTCTCTGATGGTGAGATAAAAAAAAGACTTGCCCAATTGCCAGAATTTGAGCCCAAAATACGGACCGGGTATCTGGCAAGGTATGCAAAGGCCGTTTCAAGTGCCGATATAGGGGCGGTCTTTCCCAGGTAATGATCAACTAACGGAAAATATTATGATAAAGACAAAGATTACAGAACTTTTGGACATTGAGCATCCCATAATCGGGGGGACAATGATGCATTTGAGCCGTGCAGAGTTTGTGGCGGCTATCTCCGAGGCGGGTTGCCTGGGAATAATGGCTTCGGCTATATACCGTGACAAGGAATCCTTCAGGGCAGACATCCGCAAGGTGAGGCAACTCACAGACAGGCCCTTTGGAGTAAACCTGAATCTGTTTCCAGCAATGCGGCCGATAGATAATGAGGAATATATTAGCGTTATATTGGATGAAGGTGTTAAGATAGTAGAGACCTCCGGACACAAGGCGCCGGAAGAATTTGTGGCCCGGCTAAAGAAAGAGGGCATAACCGTAATACACAAGTGCGTGGGTGTGCGCTATGCCCTGAAGGCTGAAAGAGTGGGTGTGGATGCAGTTACCGTGGTGGGATTTGAAAATGGTGGTTCTACTGGTATGCTTGATATTACCACCCTATGCCTTGTTCCCCGGGTTGTAGACAGTGTTTCCATCCCTGTTATAGGGGGTGGAGGAGTGGCTGACGGACGCGGACTTATGGCTGTA
>CAZQAA010000117.1:0-3077 GCA_964591255.1 uncultured Desulfobacterales bacterium
TCCAAGGCAGTGCCTCCATGACCAGCCAGAGCACCTGTGTCTGAAATCAGTTTATCTCCTGTCCATTCTTCCAGAATCATCTAATTCCCAAAACAAGACCCAGACCATCTGCTGGAAAATCTGACAGTTAAACCCCATACCTGCATACCATCAAGGTGGGGTTGTAAATGGTCGTGATAAACTGAGCCAAAAATGGTCGTTTAAAAGTGAGCCAGTATGGAGTGTTTTTGGGGATAGCGGTATGTTGTCATATTTAATTTCAGGCTGAGGTAGGAGGTTGGTGTGAAAAAAAGGAGAGCATTTTGGACATACTGATGTTGCATCGGAAGGGGTTAAGCCAGCGAAAGATAGCTCGGAAGCTGGGAATTAGCCGGAACACGGTGAAGAAATACCTGGAGGATCTGGAACTGGCTGGGGAACATAGAAGGACAAGGAAGCGAAAAAGTCTTCTTGATCCTTACAAGGATAATATAAAGGCGTGGCTTGAAGAGGATATGGATTATACGGCCACGTGGATTTATGACCGTCTCAGTGCAATGGGTTTTTCTGGCAGTTATGAGATTGTGAAGCGCAAAGTGAGTGCGATCAAGGCGGAGCGGCAAAAGATTGCCTACATGAGGTTTGAGACAGAGCCTGGGTGCCAGGGGCAGGTTGACTTTGGAGAGTTTCAGGTGGAGCAAGCCGAAGGCAGAGTAAAGAAGCTTTACCTGTTTTCGATGATTCTGGGGTATTCTCGGAAGATTTACGGGGAGCTGATAGAACGGTGTGATCTGCCGACATTTTTGGATTGTCATATTCGGGCGTTTGAGTATTTCGGTGGAGTTCCGGAACAGCTTCTGTATGATCGGATGAAGAACGTTTTCATTGGTAAGGTAGCGGGGAAGAAGAAATTCAATGACACCTTGCTTGGTTTTGCTCTGCACTATGGATTCAACCCTGAGGTTGCTCCTGCGTATGCGGCCTGGGTAAAGGGGAAAATTGAGAGGCCATATTCATTTATCCGGGAAGGATTCTGGCGTGGGTATGGGTTTGTATGTATGGAGTCGGCCAACCGGGACTTGCAAAAGTGGTTAGAGAGAAAGGAGAAGCGGGTTCACGGGACTACGCACGAAGTGGTCTTATTGCGGTTTGCCAGAGAAAGGCCCCACTTAAGAGGTTTGCCACTTCAGGCCTTTGATACCTCTTACCGGGTTTATCGAAAGGTGCATAAAGATTGTACAGTTCGTTTTGAGGGCAACAGCTATGTGGTAGCACACACGCTTGTGGGGGAGAAAATTCTTCTTCGTGTGAAAGACAAGGCCATGAGAATTTTTTCAAATGACAGCTTGGTTGTCACCTATGAAATTCCTGAGGGAAAAGGCCACCTGGTTCAGGACAAGCGATTCTATGAGGCATTGAAAAAAGACCACGAAATGAACCGGCGCAAGTACCGTTTTGGAAGCCGTAAGAAAGGTCGTGCCAAGTACACCATAGGTCTTCTTAAACCGCCCTATGATATGGATGTGGAGGTTCGTCCCATTGCTATCTATGACCAGGCAGCAGGAGGGGGGTAAAGATGAGCGATACGTTGGTTCTCGAGAGAGTTGAGTCCAACCTGAGTCGGCTTCGTTTGCCTCGAATCCGAGAGATATTGCAGGATGTTATGAGAACGGCAGAAGATAAGGGGAAAAGCTATCTGAGTTTTCTGGACGATCTTTTGGAAGAAGAGGTAGCGCAGAAGGAGCAGCGAAGGATTGAGACTGCTTTGAAGATATCGGGTCTGCCCTTTATTAAGGGCATTGATGAATTTGATTTTACTTTTCAGCCAAAGCTGGATCGTCAAAAGGTGTTGTCGCTGTTTGACCTGACTTTTATACGCCAGAAGGGCAATATCATTTTTCTGGGTCCTCCTGGAGTAGGGAAGACTCATCTGGCAGTATCACTGGCTTTAAAGGCCTGCCAGGCAGGCATCAGTATCTATTTTACGACCATGGAAGACCTGATCAAGAAGCTCAAGAAAGATTATGAGGCTGGTCGTCCGGGCAAGGGTAGAAGCTATTATAAGTCCTCTATGGTCATTGTGGACGAAGTAGGCTATACCCCCATCGATCGGGAAGAATGCAACCTGTTCTTTAGGTTTGTTGCCAATCGGTATGAAAAGGCAAGCACAGTATTAACATCGAACAAGGCTTTCTCAGACTGGACGGAACTTTTTCATGATCCGGTGATAGTCACAGCGATCCTGGATCGCTTATTACATCACAGTACAGTTATAAATATCCGAGGAAATAGCTATCGGTTAATGGGAAAAACTGCTGAAGAAACCTTGGAAGGAGATCAAAATACAGAAGAAAGTGGCTCAGTTTTCACGACCGAAAATGGCTCAATTTTAAGAGACCGTTGACAATCACATGATAAGGGATTTTCAAAAGTGGAGGGCATGCATGAAAGAATGTCCTGGACATTTACTGGATATATAGTAATCTCAAAGTTAAAGATATTTTGGATGGTTTTAATCTTAAAATAACGGGCTATAGTAGGCAGGGGAACTGCAGACCCGGTCTCGAGCCCGGTTCGTGGTTCTAAGGAAACTCCCAGATATGACGGCCTTATTTCGCAACCCTCCCCTCTCTGTCAAGATCGCACTGTGGTGCGGGCTATTATTCATCTCCTATTCCCTCTTCGGCTTTCTCGCAGTGCCGAGGATCACGTCCTTTATCCTTGAAGACAAGGTCTCTATGCTCATCAATCGGCCTGTAACCGTAGGGGAGATCGACTTCAACCCCTACAGTCTGAAAATGGAACTGAATGGGCTTGAGATAGGCTCTGCCTCCAGGAAGGGTTATCTCGCAAGGATAGGGAACATCTATGTCAACCTGGAGTCAGCCTCCCTCTTTAAAAGGGCCCTTATCATCTCCGAACTGGAATTTACAGGGCCAAAAATAAACATGATCAGGAAGGAAGACGGCCTGTTCAATTTCTCAGACCTCCTGTCCAAGGAAGAGGAAGATACAGAAAGGGATGAGGGATCGTCAACATTACAGTTTTCCATAAACAACATCAAGATACTTGGCGGATCTCTCACCTTTGAAGACAGG
>CAZQAA010000118.1:0-4306 GCA_964591255.1 uncultured Desulfobacterales bacterium
TATGTAGAGATGATACCATATCATTTTGCCTAATCTTGAGACGGGATCCAGAATCCCCTCAAGGTGGAGATTGAGCTCCTTGGTAATATCGTTCATCCTGTCTGCAAGGGCATGGAAAAGGAGATCTTCCTTGTTTTTAAAATAGTGGTAGATTATAGAATCAACCACTTTCGCTTTTTTGGCGATTTCTGATATGCTACTATCCGCAATACCCTTGGTTGACAGGATTGTCTGGGCGGCCCTGATAATGTCGTTCCTGCGGTTGTTCATCGCTGTTTGTCTCCCGATATCTCCATGTTTTTGACTCTCCTTTGTATAAACCCCGGAGATCTTGTGTGCTAACTAACTTGTTTTTATATATACCCAAGCATATTGAATATCATTCTACCAAATCTAACGTCGATATGCAACCTGAAAGAATATGAATATGGCCTAATCAGGCTAAATAGAACCGAAATACAGATCAGTATTTGCTTAACGTAGATAAAAAGCTTGACAAGCAGATTTATATGTGGTTGAATGTTACATCAAATGACATTATAATTAACACTGGATTCTAATCATCAGAGATGCGTGTCCCCCTTATAACGGAAATTCAGCGGTTCAGCTTGCAGGACGGGCCTGGAATACGTACCACGATCTTTTTTAAGGGTTGCCCGTTACATTGCCCGTGGTGTCATAATCCCGAAACGCAAAATTTAAGGCAGGAGTTCTATTTTTACTCAGACAAATGCACTAATTGTGGCAGATGCGTCGAGGTGTGCGGGACGGGTGCATCCTCTCTTGTTCCAGGACCAGATGGTGTGCCTGTTATGACGATTGATCGATCGCAGTGTATTGGGTGCATGAAGTGCGTGGATGTGTGCCTTTCCGGAGCAAGGGAGATCGTGGGGCTATCCCTGTCGATGGATGACATGTTGCGGGAGGCGATTGCCGACAGGATGTTCTACAAAAACAGTGGCGGAGGCGTTACTATCAGTGGTGGTGAGCCCCTCTTTTTCCATGAATTTACCTTCAGTTTAGCCGAAAGATTGAAGGAAGAGGGGGTTCATGTGGCTATTGAGACGAGCTGTTTTGCAGAGTGGGAAAAAATCGAGCCCTTGTTAAGAGTCGTTGATTTATTTATAGTAGATATCAAGACCTTGGATTCCGAAAAACATAAAAGGGTAATAGGGTGGTCATTGGAGGCCATATTGAAAAACATTGAAAATCTTTTTCAGACTGGTGCCAGGGTCAGGATCCACCTGCCGATAATTCCCGGGTTCAATGACTCGCCGACCGATTATGATGCATATAGTAGCTATCTTGCCCGGTTTTCTGACAGGATTGATGGTGTGGATATTCTTCCTTACCACTGCTACGGGATAGGTAAATATAATTATCTTGGTCGTGGTGAGGACTATGAATACAACGGGGTTGAGGACTTAAAAGGAAAGGATATAATACCGCTTGTGGAAAGCCTCAAAAAGGCCGGGATCCAAACCATCACTGTTGGGGGTCTGGTGGGAATGGGGAAGGATAGAGGTGCGTTAGCAGGAGATGGTGAGGTAAAAGAACAGGCTGCAGGATAGATATTATATGGAATGAAAGGAGGGGAAGAAAGATGGCGAAGTGCGGTGATTGTGCCTTCTTTTTTGCAGTACCTGAGGATGCGGATGATTTTGAACCGGGGAAAGGGGACTGTGTGACGGAAAAGAAGGACGAGAAGGGGAAATACTGGTTATCGAGGCCGGTATTTGAATCGATGGAGTCATGTGCCAATTTTCAAAAACGTTAAGTTAAGATCGGGGGAGGTGATCGATCATGGCAAAATGCGCTGAAGCGATAGAATACAGGGGCAGGACCATAGAGTTTCCGCTGGAGAATCCAGAGGAGAAGGATGTTCCTGACGAGAGTTTGCATGAGCATTTGGCAAGGCCCACGACAGAGAGGACAAAAAGGCTGAAGGCGCGGTGCAGGTGGAAGCATGCATCGGCGGGTGAATTTGTTGAGAAAGGTGTGAGGGCCGGTATTGAGCGAATGAGACATATTACGGAGGCGCATAAGGCAAGTGCCGGCAAGCCGGAGCCTATCCGGCGTGCCCTGGGATTGGCGAACATTTTGAACAAGGCTACTATTGTATTACAGGAGGACGAGTTCATTATCGGTTACCATGCAGAAGACCCCAATCTTTTTCCCCTCTATCCTGAACTTGCCTGGATGGCCGTAAAAGACTACATCATGAGTGATTATGCTCCGCAGCCGGTAGAAGAGGCGACTGAAATAATGGAATACTGGGTCCCCTACAGTATGCAGGGCAAGTGCGAAAGGTATTTTGATCCGGAGGACCTGCAGAGGATGTACCAGGTAAGCACCATGGAGGCACCTGGTTTTGCCACCGGTTATAACAGCATTATTCCGCCGTATGAGACAGTTCTGGAGGATGGGCTTCAGAAACGTATAGAGATGGCGGAATCGAACATTAGACACGCAAAGGAAGAGATGGCCAAGGCTCCGTGGGATGCAACAAAGGGCCTTGAATGGATTCCCAAGATTGACCAATGGGAGGCGATGATTATAGCGGATAAGGCAGTTATCAGCTGGGCTAGACGTCATGCGAGGTTGTGCAAGATTGTGGCTGAAAATTTTGAAACTGACGGGAAGAGGAAGGAGGAACTCCTGGAGATGGCGGACATCAGCCACAGGGTTCCGGCAGAGCCATGTAAAGGTTTAAAAGATGCCTTTCAGGCGAAATGGTACACTTATCTCCTGTGCCATGCCATAGAGCGCTACGCAAGTGGATTTGCCCACAAGGAGGACAAGCTATTATGGCCCTATTATAAGATAAGCGTTATTGACAAGAGCTTTCAGCCCATGACCCACAAGGATGTAGTGGAGATGGTGGAGATGGAGAGGCTCAAGATTTCTGAGCATGGGGCAGGCAAATCCAGGGCCTATAGGGAGATATTCCCCGGTTCCAACGATCTGTTTATTTTGACGATAGGCGGGCTTAACAGGGATGGCTCTGACGGTTGCAACGATATGACAGACGCAATTCTTGAAGGGGCAAGAAACATAAGGACCACAGAGCCCTCCATTGTTTTCAGATACCACCCAAAAGGTAGGAGGAAGACAAAACGTCTGGTATTTGAGTGCATCCGGGACGGACTTGGATATCCATCCATAAAACATGACGGGAAAAATACAGCTCAAATGCTTTACTATGGCCAGTTCAGCAAGAATAAGAATGGTGCCACGCCGGAAGAGGCCCATGACTGGGCGAATGTCTTGTGTATGTCTGCGGGTCTTGTGGGCAGGAGGAAAAGCCAGAAGACGCGGTCTGAAGGAGGAGGATCTGTCTTTCCTGCAAAGATACTGGAGGTTACCCTGAATGACGGTTATGACTGGTCTTATGCCGATATGCAGATGGGGCCTCACACAGGTAATGCGGAAGATTTCAAGACGTTTGATGAGTTATGGGAGGCCTTTAGGACGCAGTATCAGTATTGCATGAGCCTTGTTATCCGTTGCAAGGATGTGATGCGTTATCATGAAGCAAAATATCTGTGCATGCCCTTTGTCTCAAGCATTGACGATGGTTGTATGGAGCTTGGGAAGGATGCCTGTGACCTGTCTGAGCAGCCCAATGGTTGGCATAATCCCATAACAACTGTGGTGGCGGCAAATTCTCTCGTAGCGATAAAGAAGCTGATCTATGATGAGAAGAAATATAGTATGAAACAGCTCCTTGATGCCCTGAAAGCGAACTGGGAAGGCTATGAGGAAATGAGGAAGGATTTCCAGAATGCGCCCAAGTGGGGAAATGATGATTCCTATCCTGACGAGATAATCAAGCGTTTTTATGAAGATATTATTGGTGGTGAGATGACCAAGATAACCAATTATTCTGGTGGACCGGTGCTGCCGGTGGGGCAGGCCGTTGGTCTTTATATGGAGATCGGTTCCCGCACAGGACCTACGCCGGATGGTCGCTTTGGCGGCGAGGCTGCCGATGACGGTGGCATATCCCCTTATATGGGTACGGACCGTAAAGGACCTACTGCGGTGCTGAAATCCGTATCAAAGGTTCAGGAGAACCAAAAGGCCAATCTTTTGAACCAGCGGCTTTCTGTACCGATTATGAGGAGTATTCATGGATTTGATATCTGGCACTCCTATATGGACACATGGTATGATCTTGACATTGATCACGTCCAGTTCAATGTTGTGAGTACCGACGAGATGAAGGCGGCGCAGAAGGAGCCGGAAAAACATCAGGACCTGATTGTGAGGGTATCTGGATTCAGCGCAAGATTTGTAGATATTC
>CAZQAA010000119.1:0-3178 GCA_964591255.1 uncultured Desulfobacterales bacterium
GGATTTAAGGCTCAGGTTCGATATGGAGACAGCCAATTATACGGAAAAAACATGTATTGTGGTAGTGGAGATAGAGGGCACCAATGGTATCATACTAATGGGGATCGTGGTAGATGCAGTATCGGAAGTCTTGAATATAAAAGAGGACGATATTGAGGATACACCTGAATTCGGAGCAAGACTTAATACCGAATATATCCTTGGGATGGCCAAATCAGACGGAAGTGTAAAGATTCTGCTTGATATCGATAAAGTATTAAGTCCACAGGAAATCGCCGCTATTGAAAAGGTTACATAGGCCTTAAAAAAACATTAAGTGATACAGTTTGATTTATTTGATGATCATAAAATCATCAAGAGGAGGGATAAATCATGTTTAAAAGAATGACGGTAGGCAAGCAGATAGCTTTCGGTTTCGGCATCGTGCTGTTACTCTTGACTGTCTTAGCACTCTTTAGCTACAGAGGAGTATCCGGGATCACTAATAATGCCGTTAATATGACTGCCGGGCAGGAAATTATTTCCCTTATGAAACAGATGGAGATAGATCATCTCAACTGGGTGAGTAAAGTGAGTGCCTACCTCACAGACCCGTACGTAAAGGATATGGGCGTTCAGACGGACTGGAAAAAATGTAATTTTGGAAAATGGCTGTACGGAAAGGGTCGCAAAGATGCGGAAGCAGTTGTTCCGGAACTTGTCCCTATATTCAAATCGATGGAAGAGCCCCACAGGCTTATCCATGAATCCGCTATTCAGATCTCAAAAAAGATGAACAAGCTGGATTGCAACAAGATTGTGACATATTTTGCCCGTATAACTACCATGCTGGGCAGATGGCGGGATGAGATAGATCATGACACATTCAATGCCTTCTGGAAAAACAAGGCCATAAATGCGGCCCGGCGTTATGATAAATGCGGGTTCAGCAAGTGGCTCTCGGGTATGGAGGCTGAGGGACTGTCAAGAGAATTTCCAGACTTTGCGCCCATAATCCAACGCTTGAGGGAGCAGGACGAGATCATCAAAAAGGCGGGAAGGGAAGTGGACAAAAGGCTTGAAGCCCGTGATTATGACGGGGCCATGGGTGTATTCAATGACGGGATAGATCCAAAAATCAGAATAATCACAGCTTCCCTGGATGAGGCATGCAAGATAGCACAGGAATACAGCCTGGCCCAGCAAGATGCGGGACAGATATTTGCCACGGTAACACAGGTTAATATGAAAAAGTTGCAAGAGCTTATGCACAAGGTACCGAAGATCATCGAAAAACATATGGTCACCAATACGCAGTTGTTAAACGAGGCTGGAAAATCAAAGAGATGGCTGACGATTACGGGAATTATGGCCCTTATACTGGGCACCGTGCTTGCATTGATAATATATCGCAGTCTGGTCCGTTCCCTCACCCGCGTGGCCGACAACCTGAATGAGGGCTCGGATCAGGTATCGTCTGCATCCATGCAGGTCTCCTCGGCAAGCGCCGCCCTTGCAGACGGGTCATCAAGACAGGCCTCGTCACTGGAAGAGACATCTGCCGCTCTGGAAGAAATGGCCTCCATGACCAAACAAAATGCCCATAACGCAGCCGAAGCAAACACCCTCATGAAAGAGGCCAACGATACGGTAACCGAAGCAAACAACGCCATGGACAAGTTGACAAGTTCTATGGAAGACATATCAAACGCGAGTAAAGAGACATCAAAAATAATCAAAACCATAGACGAAATCGCCTTCCAGACCAATCTCCTTGCACTAAACGCGGCAGTCGAGGCGGCAAGGGCCGGTGAGGCCGGGGCAGGGTTCGCTGTTGTGGCAGAAGAGGTCAGGAACCTGGCCCTGCGCTCGGCAGAAGCAGCCAAAGACACTGCGACCCTCATTGAAAGCACACTCCAGAAGGTGGAATACGGCTCCGACCTTGTAATCAAGACGGGAGAGGAGTTCGCCAAAGCAGCCCATAGTACCGACAAGGCAGGGCAACTGGTAACCGAGATAGCTGAGGCGTCCAATGAACAGGCCCAGGGTATCGAACAGGTAAGCCAGGCAATGTCTGAAATGGACAGGGTTACCCAGGAAAATGCTGCTGGTGCCGAAGAATCTGCCTCCGCATCCGAGGAACTGAGCGCCCAGGCCGCCCAGATGAAGAGTATAGTACAGGACCTGGTAGCGATGGTGGGTGGAAAGATGAATGGGGCTAATATCAAACACACAGGCTCAGAATCCCAGACAGGCATAGATACAACAAGCCAGAATATGGATCAGGAAACGTTTCAGATAAAAACAGGTTCAGATAAAAACGATATTGATCCGGAAAAGATCATGCCAATGGATGATGAAAATTTTACGGATTTTTAGTACGTTAGTACTGTATCCGGGATTATGGAGGCAGCCTTGTTATGTCTATAATGAAGGATATAAAAAACATAGTCGAAGAGATCGCCCTTGAACTGGTAAGCCTGGACAGCGAGGATATTCCTGCTCTCGGGAATGTCCTGAATCGCATCTCATCTCTTGAAGAACAGCTAACCAATAATATAAACCATCCATCCTTTTTAGATCTCGTACGCGGCCTGAAAGGCTATATAGAAAAAATAATACTCAGAGAGACCGACAACCTAAAACCCTTGGGAGATGGGATTAGTTGTATCCAATCTATCTGTAATTGCCTAGATAATGAACAGAAATTTGAAGATGACATTTCTTCCGTACTGGAAGCACTGGGCATTGAGACCCCTGAAAAAGACCTGGAAACAGAAAAATCCAGGCAACCGGATGACTATACCGATTCTGTTGATACCCCGGCCATGGAAACCGGGAGTATCAAAAATGAAACCACTGCAAACCAAAAAGAGGAGGAGAGGGAAGAGGATGGACCTTCGGCCGAACACCTGGATGACGATGAAAGGGCGATAGTAGAGGATTTCATTATCGAGTCCCTTGAAAATCTGGGTACCATAGAGGTGGCCCTCATGGATCTTGAACAAAATCCGGAAGACCTTGAAACCATTAACGCCATATTCAGGCCCTATAATACGGTTAAAGGAGTTTCGGGCTTCTTGAACCTGAAAAGCATTAACGAACTGGCCCCCAGTGCGGAAAACCTTTTAGACAAGGCCCGGAATGGTGAGATCAGGATTGAGGGGGAGCTCATCGATATCATACTGGTATCGGTCGA
>CAZQAA010000120.1:0-7597 GCA_964591255.1 uncultured Desulfobacterales bacterium
TGTTTTCTGATTTCGGTTCTGCCCTGCCTGCACCGACCCGTCTGGTAGTTAGCCTCAGTCATTTTTTTAAGGCAAATATCCATTATATAATAGGTAGCATTATCGCAATAGGCATTTTATTTAACAGATACAGGAGGACCAAAGTAGGAAGAAGACAGACTGACGCTGTTGCCCTCAAACTGCCTATTTTCGGGAATCTGCTTAAAAAAACAGCCCTTGCAAGGTTTACCAGGACACTCGGTACCATGCTAAAAAGCGGTGTGCCCATTCTGGATGCACTTAATATCGTAGCTAAATCATCTGGGAACGTGATCGTAGAAGGTGTTGTCCTGGATGCAAGAGCCAGTATTGCCGAGGGACAGACAATTGCCGAACCATTGGCAGAGACCGATCTGTTCCCGCCGATGGTGGTCCAAATGATTTCTGTGGGGGAAGCTACCGGTGCACTTGATTCCATGCTGGAAAAGATTGCCGATTTTTATGATGATGAGGTAGACACAGCCGTTGCAGCCTTGACATCAATGCTGGAGCCGATGCTGATGGTATTTCTTGGGGGCACAATAGGCGGAATGGTCATAGCCATGTACCTGCCCATTTTTAAGATGGCCTCAGTAATAGGGTCATAATGATATGATCGGCTTTAAGCCGAAAATGTTTCAATCAGAACTTTCCGGGCGCCTCCAGATCCTTATGCTGGCAAGGGTCGTCTTTATATCTCTCCTTTTAGGTCTATCTGTCTTCATTCAGGCCAAAGAGACAGAGACATATTTTGGGCATATCCAAGCATCACACTACTTGCTTATTGCCATCGTATATTTTTTGACAGTCCTGTATGTTATTATCTTCAAATATTCAGATAACCTGATTCGCCTCGCCTATGTTCAGCTGATTTTAGACACTTTCTTTGTTACTGCAATTATGTATACCACCGGAGGCATGGGGAGCATATTTTCCTTTTTATACATAATCATTATAATAAACGGCAGCTTACTACTTTACCGGAAAGGGGCCTTTATTGTCGCATCCTGTTGCAGCATCCTGTTTACAGTTTTGGTATGCTTGCACTATCACAATATAATTCATCCTCTGGGCGGTCAGGATGTGTATGGAATGGGACGTCGAAATCCACAGATCCTGTTCCTTGTTTTTGTAAATGTTACGGCTTTCTACTTGGTTGCCATTCTCAGCAGTTATCTTTCCGAACAGGCACGAAAAACAAGTGTTGAATTAAAGGCAAAACAGATAGATTTGGACAGATTAGAAGTCCTTAATGAAAGTATTGTAAACAGTATTACATCAGGTGTGATAGCTGTGGACGGGGAAAACAGGATTGTCCTTATCAACCCGGCGGCCGAGGGTATGTTTGGAATAAATGCGGCCGAGATGTCAGGGAGAAAAGTCCCCCAGGTCGTTCCTTCGTTGGTGGAATGTATGGGCGATGAACAGGCCTTGTTCTCTGAATCTGCCTGGAAGCGACAGCCTTTTCGTGATCTGTTGCATAAGAAGCCTGATGATAGTGAAACGTATTTCAGGTTTTCCGTATCTCCTCTTAAGCTGCCGGCAGGGATACGGAAAGGACATATCCTAGTCTTTCAGGATATGACCGAGATCAGACAGATAGAAAAGGAAATGAAAAAGATGGAAGGACTTGCCATGATTGGTGAACTCGCTGCGCGTATCGCCCATGAAATAAGAAATCCTCTTGCCTCCATAAGCGGATCTGTTCAGATGCTTAGGGAGGGACTGGAAGAAAATGATATCAACATCAGGCTAATGGAAATCGTCTCAAGAGAGATCAACAGGCTGAATCATTTGGTAAACAATTTTTTGCAGTTTGCCAGACCGAAAAGGACAGATTTCAAAGAGTTTGATTTGAACCATTTGATTTCAGAATCTATTGATCTGTTTAAAAACAGCATACATCTGAGGGAAGGGATAAAAATACATATGGAATTCCAACAGCCTGTAAGACTTGAGTCTGATCCTGATCAGCTGAAACAGGTGTTATGGAATCTGTTCCTAAATGCAAGTGAGGCCATGCCAGATGGAGGGATTCTGTATGTGAAGACATTTGTGGAAGCGGATAGCGTGTTGCAGAATATTAAAAAGGTGAAAATTGTTGTGCAGGATACAGGTGACGGCTTTGACAGCGAGATCCTTCCTCATGTTTTTACGCCTTTTTTGACCACAAAAAAAGGTGGTTCCGGTTTGGGACTGGCCATAGTGAAAGGGATAGTGGAAGGGCTTGCGGGAGAGGTATCTGGAGACAATCGTCCTGAAGGTGGGGCCGAGATTACAATCTCATTGCCGATCACCAGGAGCGGAGAATGAGTGATTAGCTCCAGATAGCTGACAGCTTGGGTCAAATAAAAATAACCTGCTGTTTTTTATTTGCAATTGTATACTTATTTTTTAAGCAAGATTCTGATGCTTTTCCATTTCCTGTATGGGACTTAATATCCATGTTACGAGCTGATTGATAACATGATGCCCTATAAAGTCTCATGATCTGTCCTGTGAGTCCCATCCCTTTTCTGCTCTTGCAAAAGATGTGTTGAGAATGTTAACCTCGTTTCGAGGTGGTTCTTTATACTACGCATAAAAAACATATAGCAGTATTAGTGAAATTTCCTGCCTTTTCTTGTTACTCTATCACGTTTGTCAAGTAAGAGGGAACACGATGACTATTTCTGATAAGATACAAATGCATATGGCAAAGTCCTCCTGGATCAGGAAGATGTTTGAGGGAGGACAACATAGAAAGGAGCGGATCGGCGGCGAAAATGTATTTGATTTCAGCCTGGGAAATCCCCAGATGGAACCCCCGCCTGAGTTTAAAAAGGTTCTTGAAAAACTTATCAGTGCCCCTATTCCCATGCAACACGGATATATGCCAAATGCCGGTTTTATAGAAACAAGGCAGGCAGTGGCGGATTATCTGTCCAAGTTTAACAGGGTGTCTTTTACCTTCGATGATATTGTAATGACAGTAGGGGCAGGTGGGGGATTAAATGTCGTCTTCAAGACACTCCTTAATCCCGGCGATGAGGTGGTAATCCCTAAGCCCTATTTTGTTGAATATGATTTTTATCTGGATAACCATCAGGGGATTCCTGTGTTGGTGCCCACAACCCCCGATTTTTCCCTTGATCTTGATGCCATTTCCATGGCTATTACGAAAAAGACAAAGGCGGTATTGATTAATTCCCCGAATAATCCCACCGGTCGTGTTTACAGGGAGGAGGAATTGAGGGATTTGGGCAGGCTACTTTCCTATTTTAACAAAAAATATGGTCAAGTCATATATCTTATCTCTGATGAGCCATACAGAAAGATCGTTTACGACGGAATCAGACCTGTCAGCGTGTTTGATTGTTATGATCAAAGCGTTGTTGTGACCTCTTTTTCCAAGGACTTATCTATACCGGGGGAGAGGATAGGATATGTGGCAGTTCATCCCGATATATCAGACAGAGATATGGTCCTTTCTGGAATGGTGCTCTGCAACAGAATCTTGGGCTATGTCAATGCACCTGCACTCATGCAGAGAGCAATCCGTTACCTTCTGGAGACGAGTGTTGATATAGGAGAGTACCAGAAGAAAAGGGATATGCTCTGTGATGGACTGTCTGCTTTTGGATATGAATTTGTAAGGCCTGAAGGGGCCTTTTATCTTTTTCCAAAAACACCTATAAAGGATGATAAGATTTTTGTCTCCGCACTTCAGGAAGAGAATATCCTTACTGTTCCAGGTAGTGGCTTCGGTATGCCCGGCTATTTTAGGATTGCCTATTGTGTATCAGACTATGTGATCGAACATGCATTGCCCGGTTTTAAGAAAGTCATGGATAGATATAGGGCAGAATAAAATAGATAATAGGAGATTAATCCATGTATTCAAAGATGCTTTCCTTGAGATTTCCGAAACATATCGTGAATGAACCAATAGCCGTTAATCTTGTCAGGAAATTCAATCTCTCTTTCAATATCCTAAAGGCCACCATATATCCCAGAAAGGAGGGACTTATGGTGCTTGAGCTCAGTGGAGATAGAAAGGATTTTCAAAGGGGTGTGCGCTATCTGAAAGACTTAGGAATAAAAGTAGACAGTATTGGACATGGTATCAAGAGAGATGAAAAAAAATGTTTTCATTGCGGAGTATGTACGGCCGTTTGTCCTACAGGCGCACTCCATATAAAACGTCCTGAAATGAAAGTGCTTTTTGATATGGAGAGATGCAGTGCATGTGAGTTATGTGTATGGGTCTGTCCGCCCCACGCTATGAAGGTGAAGTTTAACAAAACTCTGCTTTATTAATATTTAATGAAAAGATTTTGGGGATATTCAGTGCCTGACAGGAAGTTTAATATCATAACGCTTGGATGCAAGGTGAACCAGTATGAGTCTGCGTACTTGCAAGAGACCCTTGTCAGATCAGGTTGGCGGCATGTGGCAAGAGGTGAGAGGCCCAATGTTACCATAGTAAACACATGCATTGTTACACATAATGCTGCCCAGCAGTCGAGACAGGCCATAAGAAAGGCCATCAGGGAAAATCCAGAAGGTAGGGTGGCGGCTATAGGTTGTTATGTTCAGGTATATCCAGATGATATTTTGCAAATGGAAGGGATTGATCTGGTTGCGGACAACAGTATGAAGGGACATGTTCCTGAATCGATCATAGAGGTAGTTGAAACCGGCAGCAGATCTGTTTTATTGAATAATTTTGGGCGCCATACTCCATTTGAATTCCTTCCCATCAGATGTTTTCCTGACAGAACCAGGGCCTTTCTTAAGGTCCAGGATGGATGCCGGTCCTTTTGCACATATTGTATTGTCCCATTTGCCAGGGGACCTCTTAGGAGTCTTGCCCCTGACAAGGTCATTTCCATGATAATGGCCTTGTCAGAGGAGGGCTATAAAGAAATCGTGTTGACCGGTATCAATCTTGGAAAATATGGGGTGGATCTTGATAATCATACGAATCTCGTGCGGTTACTTGAGGTGATATGTAAAGAAGACCTCCCTGTTCGTATAAGGATCAGCTCTATTGAGCCAAAAGAAATAGGGCCTGATTTGATAGATTTGGTTGCCTCGGCAAGAGGTGTTTGCAGACATCTTCATATTCCTTTGCAGAGTGGAGATGACAGGGTCCTGAAGAAAATGAATCGGAATTATACCTCGTCGGAATTTTCAAGGCTGATTGAAGAGATCCACACCAAGATTCCATTTGCAGCCATCGGGATTGATGTTATGTCCGGATTCCCAGGTGAAGATTATGAGGCCCATCAAAACACATATTCCCTTATCAAAGATTTGCCCGTATCTTATCTGCATGTATTTCCCTTTTCTCCCAGGCCGGGAACCCCTGCTGCATATTTTGATGACAGGATTAGCCCTCAAACAACAAAGGAAAGGGCTGCACATCTAAGATCCCTTGGCCGGGAAAAAAGGAGCCAATTCTATTCCAGCTGTCTGAAAAAAAGGTTTATGATGCTTGTCGAGGGGATGTATTCAGAAAAAGATGGCTTATTCATAAGAGGGAGAAGCGATAATTATATCCCAACTTTTGTCTGTACATCCCAGGATTTGAAGGGCCGCCTCATTCCGGTGCGCCTGGAGAGGATTTCAGGGGACAAGGTAATAGGTACGGTTGCCTGAAAACCATTTGATTATTGGTATAAAGGATGGATACTTCCAAAAGATCATATCTCGGCAATGTTACTGGTTGGCCATTTCTTTTTTTATTTATATTCCTTTTGTCATATCCTTGTATTTCTCTCGGGTCTACAGTCAAGGTAAATGTGATCTATTCACAGGACCTATATCCTGCTGGAGGGGTTTATCCTGTTATTTTTAGTATCGAAATAAAAAGGCCCTGGTATATTCACTCTACGGGCAAGGGTGCTGATTATCTTATTCCCACTGTCCTTTCTTTTTATGAACAGCCATGGATAAAAATAGACCATATCCGTTTCCCTCCTCCTGAGAGGAAGAGATTCGACTACTTAGACCAGGAGATCGAACTCTATTCGGGTAAGATTTTTGTTAGGGCCGAGATGGTTCTTAGCAAGAATGCCCCTGTGGGCAGACAGGTGATAAAGGGCAGACTCTCGTTTCAAGCCTGTTCATCCGCCTCTTGTCTGCCCCCGGAGGATGTTCCTGTAAAGATTTGCATCGATGTTGCAGCACATGATACAGGAGCACGGCTTAAGAACCGTGAAATATTTCAATCGGGATCTGAGTTACATAAATCTACGCCTTCACACAAACCGAATGTCGCTTTTTTATGGACATTGCTGGGGATTTTTTTTGGTGGAATGGCCCTTAACCTTACCCCATGTATCTATCCTCTTATCCCTATCACCGTTTCATATTTTGGCGGAAGGAGCAGGGCCATTCATAAAAAGACCATTATACACGGGATATTGTATATTTTAGGAATCTCTTCAACCAACTCGGTCCTGGGTGTAAGTGCTGGTCTTTCAGGAAACATGTTAGGTTCCGTGCTCCAAAATCCGCTTGTACTTTTTGTTATAGCAGGCATTCTTGTTGCCTTGGCATTAAGTTTTTTCGGGTTTTGGGAATTACGGCTCCCTTCCGGTCTGACCAAAGTGGCTTCCAAGGGCTTTGGCGGATACCTGGGTTCTTTTTTTATGGGTTTGACCTTGGGAATTGTGGCTGCCCCTTGTATCGGCCCCTTTATTATAGGCCTTATGACCTATGTGGGACAAAAAGGGGATCCTGTCTTTGGCTTTATCTGTTTCTTTGTCCTGAGCCTTGGTATGGGGTTGCCTCTTTTTGTCTTGGCGATTTTTTCAGGAGCCATAGAGAAATTACCTGTATCAGGAGAATGGATGGTATGGGTCAGGAAGCTTTTAGGATGGGTCCTTGTCTGTATGGCAGGGTATATGCTCACACCCTTGATCTCTGGACCTTTGGGGGTATCAATTCCCATTGCAGTAGTACTCTCTGCTGCAGGTCTTCACCTTGGTTGGCTTGACAAGAGCGGAGCAGGCCTTAGAGTCTTTTTTTATGTTAAGAGGATGGTTGGCGTAGTATTGATTCTGGGTAGTATCTTTTTTTTGGGAAGGGGTTTTGTAATAACAGGACCGTCTGTAAATTGGCTTCCTTATGACCAGGGCCTTATCATGGATGCTAAAAACAGGGGGATGCCGGTTATTCTGGATTTTTATGCTGAATGGTGTCTCCCATGCAGAGAGCTTGACAAAAAGGTCTTCCGGGATCCAGAGGTGGTAAGGTTAAGCAAAAAATTTGTCACATTACGGATTGATTTGACAAGACGGCATGCATATCAAGAAGTACTCCGGGAGCGTTATCAGGTTCGAGGTGTCCCTACTGTAATCTTCATAAATAGTAATGGGATTGAAGAGAGGGTGTTAAGAATCGAGTCATTTATTGACAAGGAGGAGATCATAAAGAGGATGCAGCAATGTATGCTGCCTGTCATCCCCTCAACCCACGGATAAAATCTCCCACAGCGGATATACCGCTCTTTTCCATTATCCGGATTGTCTGGGTGCCGATGACCGCAATGTCAGCCTTGCGTATCAGAAAATCAACATCTCTCTTTTCT
>CAZQAA010000121.1:0-4659 GCA_964591255.1 uncultured Desulfobacterales bacterium
CGCCCCTTGAATTCCACCGCATCAAGGATAGTATCAATGGTCTCTTCCACTGCGGCTTGGACAAATGCACACGTATTGATAAGTGCTATATCTGCTTCTTCAATACGGGGTGCAGGATCAATTCCCCCTGCCCGAAGGAGACCCAACATATACTCGCTGTCCGCAAGGTTCTTGGCACATCCGAGACTTATCAGAAATATCTTCCGCCCATTACTCATGACCGATCAACATTTATCTCACCATCCAGCGCCTCCCTGAGTCTCTTCAGCAGCTCGGAAGGAGACACAGGTTTGTTGATTAAGGCCACTTCGTCCATATCGACGCCCTTCTCCTCCATAATGTCGGATGTATAACCACTCATAAAAAGCACCTTTATATCAGGCCGTATTGCACGTATTTCCTCATACACCATCCGCCCGTTCTTTCTGGGCATTACCACATCCAAAAGAAGGATATCAATTATTTCCTTGTTTTCAACAAACTTCCTGACCGAATCCTCTCCGTCTACAGCCTCTATGACCCTGTAACCATGCTGTTCCAGAACTTCCCGTGAAAGGGCCCTGACGCCCTCGTCGTCCTCTCCCACCAAGACGGTCTCTGAACCGTATACCGGCCTATGGACATGCCGGGGATTTTCTTCTTCCTCTTCCTCTACCGAATCGATCAAGGGAAGATATATCCTGAATGATGTCCCCCTGTTGTGTACGCTTTCCACATCAATATACCCGTCGTGCTGCTTTACGATCCCGTATGCCATTGCAAGGCCGAGTCCTGTCCCCTTGCCGGTTTCCTTTGTGGTAAAAAATGGATCGAATATCCGATCCATTATCTCTTCGTCTATTCCCCCGCCCGTATCACTTACCGACAGAAGGGCATATCTTCCGGGTCTTTCCTGACTATGGGCCTTGAAAAAATCCTTTTCCAGTTCCACGGATTCGGTGGTTATTGTGAGCACCCCGCCGTCGGGCATGGCGTCCGTGGCATTTGTGACCAGATTCATGAGGACCTGGCCGATCTGGCCCGAATCGCCCCTTATGAGGAGCTCCTCTTCGGCAAGGACCACCTCAAATCGTATATCCTCTCTTATGAGCCTGGCCAGAAGCTTCCTTATTTCCTCAATCGTATTATTGAGATCTATTGTTTTTGTCTCAATTATCTTTTGCCTGCTGAACATAAGGAGATTTTTTGTGAGGTTGGCCGCCCTCTCTGCAGAGACGAGTACCTGTTTCAGGTGATCCTTTGAGGGGGTTCCGGTTTCAATCTGCATCTCAAGCAGTGTGGCGTTACCGATTATAACGGAAAGGATATTGTTGAAGTCATGGGCTATTCCCCCTGCCAGGGTGCCGATGGCCTCCATCTTGTGTGCCTGGCGCAGCAACTGTTCGAGCTGTTCTTTTTCCGCCTCCCGTTTCTTCAAGGATTCGGCCATATCATTGAATGCCTCCGCAAGCCTTCCTATCTCATCCTGTTTGCCAACAGACACATTTCCGGTCTCTCTTCCCCTGCCAAGCGCCTTGACCCCTTCCGTCAACCGGTTAATGGGCCGCACAATCCTGCCTACCATGACATACGTTACACAGGAACTGATAATAAGGAACAGGAATCCCAGGAGAAGCCCCCTCTTCAACAGGGTGGCGAGCGCACTGTTCAGGCGCCTTTTGTCAAACAGCACCCTTATAAATCCTATCACCATGGGCCTTTTCCCGGGGATGCTTTCTTCAAGAAACGCCACGTCCCCGACAGGATAATCTACAGAGGAGAGGACCCTTGACCAGCATTCCAGTGTGTCATCCCTGTCGATGGAGATAACGGATTGCGCCTCCCTCAGTACCCCGGGTATCTTAATCCCTTTCCCCGCCTCGTCATAAAAGGATCCTGATCTCCCTTTTTTCTCCCTGTCCAGCAGCTCGCCTTCTGAATTGAACACCGACACCTCCAGGACATCCTGCTGCTGCAATGCCCCGCTTACGCTCTCTTTGATCAATCCCCTGTTTTCAGCAAAAACGCCAAGTCGTACGTTCCGGGCAAGGATCTTGGCAAGGAGTTCACCGTTTTTCATAAGGGCGGCCACATGGGACTTGCTCTCCACGTAGATAAAGAGGGCTGTAAAGGAAGAGGAGATAACGAATATGAGCAGAAAAACGGCAAGAAACACCTTTAGGCCGAATCTGCTGCGTACTATCTTGACGGGATTTAGTGTCATCTGATAAGCCTGACCTCCCTCTTGTATGTATCGGCAATATCGATTCCCAGCTTCCTTGCCACATTGACATTGACCGAAACCACCGCTTTTCTCGCATCCACCTGCACAGCACCCGCGCCGCCAAGACCTGAGGAGAGGATCCTGTTGGCCATATCGCCCGCCTGCCTGCCCATGTCATAGGCGTCCATCGAAATGGATACCAGGGCCCCCATGTCCAGATATTTTTCCGAGAAGGTGAGGATGGGAACCCTGCTTTCAACAAAGGAGAGAAATATGAACTGGATGGTCTCAGGGTTTATTACGGTCGTGTCAGGCAGCATCCAGAAGAGATCTATCCTCCCCTTCATATCCGTTATCAGGGAAGGGACATTCTTTGCAGTCAGGACCTGTTTTGCAACAAGCCTGATCCCCCTTTTCCGGGCAGCCCTTTTTATATCTTCAAAAAGACGGCCGCTCTTTTCCGGGTCATACAGAATACCTATGACCCTGCTTTCCGGGAGCATCTTGAGGAGTATGCCGAGCTCCTTGTCCGGGGATATATTCATCCTGACGGCATGGATATTTCCCTTTTCTGAAAGGGCCGGCCCGGGATCTGTGACCATGACCGATATAACGGGGATGCCACCAAGACCGGTCGCTATGGACAGCCCCCCCCTCCCTATGGCGAGGACCAGGTCGGGTCTCACCTGTTCTATCATCTTCAAAGGGTCTTTTCCACCCATCTCCGAGAGTACAACCCTTGTGACCGGACCGTCACAGATGCTCTTGAATCCGTTGAGGGCCTCTTCATACGGCAAGACGTCCATACTCTGCACAACCACAATGTTGTAGCCCGCCAATGCCGATCCGCAAAGGCCCCATAACAGGGTTAGACAGGAAAATGGCATGAAGAGTCTTTTTATCAAACCGTCTCCAACCGGCTGCACCCCTTCTCCCCCGGGATGCGCCCTGAAAGGATAAAACTCAGGACATCAATTTTATCTCTTGCCAAACATAAATAAAGATGATACCTGTGTTATATGGATATGTGAAGGTTCTTACCATTTTTTTTATCCATTTAGTAGTCCTAAATTAATTAGGGCAAAAGTTTATTATATTCAAGGGGAAAATCACAACAGATCAGCGTAATACCTTCTTCAAAACAGACATTGACGGCCATTCGAAAAACAGAACCTTTATGGCAGCATATCGAAAAATAGCCTGTTTTTGGGCTGTTCTTTTCATGTCAGCCACATTGCCTCTCTTCGCAACGCAGGCCGTGGCGGCCCAGGAAGATGAAGAGATGGCGATCCTGCGCATGTTCTACACCGACAAGGAACTCGTCATATCGCCCTCAAGGCACAAGAAGCCCGTCTCCCGGGTGGCAGAGAACATCACGGTCATTACCGCAAAGGATATAGAGAGGATGAACGCCCACACCGTGGCAGATATCCTGGACCGGGTGCCCGGGGTCTTTGTCAATTTCAACCATGACTTTGGCGCCAATTCCCTCATCTACATCCAGGGCTCGGATGAACGGCACGTCCTGGTCATCTTAGATGGTATTCCCTGGAATTTCATGGCGAGTGGTCATGCAGAGACCAACGGCATACCGGTGGGCATCATAGAGAGGATCGAGATAATCAAGGGCCCGGCGTCATCTGCCTGGGGATCGTCCCTCGGCGGGGTTATAAATATCATAACCAAGCCGCCCGGCACCGGCAGGAGGCCAAAGGGGATGATAAGCGCATCTGTTGGAGAGCGCAGCACCCACGACTACAGGGCCCAGGTCTCGGGCACGGCAGGAAAGGTGGGTTATTACCTCTTTTTCGGGAAACAGGACACAGACGGCCTGAGGGGCTCCCGGGACCATAAAAGGGGCAGCCTCTACGGCAAATTTCACATCCCCCTCACAAAGGACGTGGGCCTGGGGGTGAGCATCGGCTACAGCGATCCTGACACGGATTTCGGGGCCTTCAGGAGCATAGACATAAGGTCACAGGGAAAGGGGCGCACATCCTTTGTGACCGCCACCCTGGATGCAGCCCTCCCAGGGGGGCTGAACCTTGCGACCTCGTTTCACTACTTCAGCAACAGATTTGTCCAGAAAAGCGATGCCCTGGGCCTGGGATTCATGGGCCCGAGCGGGACACCCTTCTTGGACGCCATATACGATGAGGAGACATTCGGGGGATCTGTCAAGCTCACCCTGGAGCACGGCATGCACTGTGTGCTTCTCGGCATGGACATGGACCGGGGGGAACTGGAACAGGAGATAGAGGCAGGCCCCTTTCTCCGGTCCATGGGTGCGCCGGCCACATCCTTCACCGATCCTGACAGGGAGAAGTGGGCCCTTTATGCCAATGACACCATAACCTTCGGCTGGTGGTCCATAATGCCCGGCATAAGGTATGATCACGACTCCATAACCGGCTCGTTCGTGAGCCCCAGCCTGGGGGTTACGTACCGCATAAGGC
>CAZQAA010000122.1:0-12220 GCA_964591255.1 uncultured Desulfobacterales bacterium
TATCTTCTCGGCACACAGATATTCAGAAATGGTGCGGTCAATGGCCGGAGGTTGCACAAGATAATTGGGGGGTATATGCGCATCTCCGTCATATTCCATCATCCCCGCAAAGTAGATATCAGGCAACGGACCCCGATCAAATTCGGAAAAATCGTTTTCAGTAAAGGCCCTGGAGATCTCTATTGCACGGTCACCCCTGAAATTAAAACAGATAACAGCATCACCATCTACTATAGGTCCCACCGGCCGGCCGGCCTGATCAACAATCACAAATGCATCAATGTACTGGTCGGTTATATCCGGATCTTCTTCATAAAATGTCCTCACCGCCTCTTCGGCCGAACCAAACGTCCTCCCCTTTCCACGAACGTGGGCATCCCATCCGCGCTTTACAATATCCCAGTCGGCATTATAACGATCCATTGTTACCTTCATGCGTCCGCCTCCTGAGGCAATAGCATAGTCGAGCCCTCTTTTCATCGATATATTCTTCAGTTTTTCCTCTGTGGGTATCACATAGTCCAATGCAGATTTCTGTCCCACATCCCGGCCATCCAGCAGGGCATGGACTCTAATGCGGGGTAAGGCAAGCTCTGCGCATTTATCGATCAGCCTAAACAGATGATCAATATGTGAGTGGACATTTCCATCGGACAATAGCCCTAAAAAATGCACCGTTCCGCCATTTCTTGCATTACGGACTATATTTGACCAATGCTCGCTCTCAAATATACGACCATTTTCCAGGGAACGATTGACCAGACGCGCACCCTGATCAAATATACGTCCGGCCCCCATGGCATTATGGCCTACCTCACTGTTGCCCATGTCACTGTCCGTAGGCAATCCCACTGCGGTTCCATGGGCCTGAAGCTCGCAATATAGCCTGGACGAAAAAAGACGGTCCAGATTAGGAGTTCTGGCAAGATACACAGCATTGCTTCCATCTTGCCTGCCTATTCCTATTCCGTCCATAATAATTAAGAGGAGCGGACCTGACCTTCCTTCAAATGTTTGGAGCCTATTCAGGCTGAGTGATCTATAATTCATTTTTCCTCTCACAGATTAAAAAGACCCCATCACGCTGCATCGCGGAAGATGGGGTCTTTTTTATGTTCGAAGCTTGTGATTAAGGGCCTTTACTATTTCACTTGACAGCGTCTTTCAGGGCCTTACCAGGAACAAATTTGGGAACCTTTTTGGCCTTTATTTTGATCTCTTCCCCTGTCTGTGGATTCCGTCCTTTTCTGGCTTTCCTCTTGTCCACCTTAAAGGTCCCGAATCCAATCAGGGTAACCGTATCTTTTTTCTTCAATGCCTTCTTTATAGTATTAAAGACACAATCTACGGCTGCCTGGGCCTCCTTCTTAGTGCTTACAACCTTCGCCACCTCGTTGACTAAATCAGCCTTGTTCATTCCATCCTCCTTTCTTAAAAAACATGATGTTAACCCCTATAAACGGTAAAAAAACAGATGCCTTCAGGGCCTTAAACCCTGGACGACACCAAAATACACACTGCTAGGGCCTGTGCTCTTCCGCTGCCACGCACGAATCAGCAAAATACGATGTTCATAGTTTCTGTCGCAAAATATATAGTTTCCCGGAAAAGTATAAGCCACAAAGGAGGCCCCTTTGAACACACAAGAGGACTCGGCTTTCTAATCAGTATAGGCGGCGTTTTTGTTTGGTAATTTTTTGTGGTGCCGGAGGTCGGAATCGAACCGACACGGGCGCGCGGCCCACTGGATTTTGAGTCCAGCGCGTCTACCAGTTTCACCACTCCGGCAAACCCTAAAAAATCTTTTCTGTCTAGTCAAGACAAAATCGTCTAAAAATAGATATACTAAAGAAAACTCCTTTGTGTCAATATCATAAAATCATACTTTGGCCCTTATTGGTATGTACCTCCATAAAAATTATGCACTATATATCTTGAAAGATTGCTGACAAAGGCCAAAGGGTAACAAGGCATAGTGAGTGACAGAGAGACAACAACATGTTATTCTCTTTGTTATGCCCTATGGCCCTGCCAGAACAACGGTACGATCAACAGAAACACACCCGAAGTAAAGGAGGAAAAAATGCAACTGGATATGCACTTTTATGCGGTTTATGCGTTGGCCCGTTCAGCAGGGATAAAATCCGAAACGGCAAAAACGATTGCCTATGCATCCCAGTTCGTTGACGACGCCATTGATGACGAGGCCGTAATACTTTCGAATACCATGGCTATACTGCCCACCATGACCAGCCACAGACCCATTGACTACAAAAACGCCATGCCAGGTGATCAATGGAAGGTTTGGGTGCCTTTTCATTTCCTGCCCGGCAATCAACCCATAAAAGGGAGTTTTGTGGAGAAAATGATGTGCCGAAAAAATAGCAAACCTTCCAAGAAAATGCTGGGGGACAGTCTTAAACCCCAAAATACAGACTACTGGCCACACCTTATCGGCATATGTTCCCACGTATTTGCCGATACATTTTCGCATTTCGGGTTTATAGGGTTTGCCCATCCATGGAACAAGGCGATCACCCATACCATAAACGCTTCACATAAACATTCCCCCGGTATCCTTAATTATGTCAAGGCAAAATTTGAAGATTTTAAGACCAGATTCGCCGGCAACTTTGCCGAAATCGTACCAGTAGGGCACGGCGGTGTGGGTACCTATCCTGACAGGCCCTACCTGAAATGGCATTTTCAGTATGAAACAGGAAAGCATAGAAGCACGGATACGAATCGCGACAACAGCTCTAATTTCCTGGCCGCCACCAGAGAACTGTATAGGTACTTTCAAAATTTCGTCAATGTCAGCCCAAAAGAGAAAGATCCAGACCTGCATGTAAAAAATAATCTCTTTGATGTGATTAAGGAGATCCTGAAACAAGAGGCCCCTCTCAATGAAAGGATATCTTCCTGGAAGGAACATATTGCATCGGGAGCATTTTTCGATAACATCGATGACACTGACAGGCATATCGAATATGTAAACGATCTGTGGCGTCCAAGAAGGGCCGCATATGAAGGACAAAACGTGGACAAGATAGAATATACGGATGCATGCAGGTTTATTCGAGCAGCTATCAGGCACCGGGAATATGTGCTGCATGAATTATTGCCGGACATGGGATTGATCATCTTTTGATAAGCCTTTTGGGGAAAAACGAATGAGAATAGATTGTCACTGCCATATATTCGATAACGACTGTGTGCCCATGATAGGTGTCATGGCAAGCAGGTTTGGGGTAACTGTTGGCAAAAAGACTATCAAATTAATGGAGGACCTTAAAACAGGACGCATTGTCCGCCCTTGGTGGGACTATTTCTCTGATATCTCAGTCAACCCGAAAGAGATCCTTAATTCACTTACTGACCAAGTGGAAAAAGACAATCTCCACTTTATGCTGAATCATTTTCGGGATTTTCTGGGGTTTCTCGAAATCGGGATGCAGGAGATGGACGAGATACTCGAGAAAATAAAAGAAGGCTCACGGGTTATCAACATATGGGTTCCGCTTATGATGAACATGGAATATGCCTATCCCGGCAGCCGATCTGTCCGGGGTTTTGAAAATCAACAACGGATTATGTCTCGTCTGACTCTTGAAAGCAAGGGCCAGATTATGCCATTTTATGCCTTTGATCCCAGATCCGGCCCTGAGGATCCGGTTGAAGCGGCCAAGGTAGCCCTCGAGCATCAGGGGTTTGTGGGAATAAAACTCTATCCTCCATTGGGCTTCAAACCGATAAACAATAACGACCCTAAGGTGGATGATACATTGACAAGGCTTTATACTTATTGCTGCAGCAAAAGGGAACATCCCATCCCCATCACTGCCCATTGCAGCTGGAGCGCCGGCATCTATTCCAATGAACTCGTTCCCGGTGTTAATGATATAAAAACGTATTACAGAGACATGGCCAGCCCAATCCATTGGGAAAAGGTCCTGCAACGGTTTCCTTCGTTAAAGCTCAATCTGGCCCACTTTGGAGGCCTGGGCGAGTGGCAGGCAAGGGCTGGGAACACGCCGCATGCAGAAAACTGGGCAGACATTATTGTCAGACTCATGAAAGAAAACAAAAATGTATACACCGATCTTTCATATCACGGCCTGCCCACCACTGACCTTGCAGAGGAGTATAAAACCGTACTGCTGAAAAAAACAGAAGGTGTGGAACATAAGGTGCTCCTTGGCAGTGACTGGTACATGTCACGGATGCAGTGTGAACTTGCCGAATACTGGCAAGGCTTTGAAACTCTTTTCCCGGGACTATTTGCAAAGATGACAGGGGAAAATGCAGTTGCCTTTCTTAAATCGGATGCAAGCACCCGCTTTTTCCCGGCCTTTTTCGCAGCAAACAAGGCCACTCTCCAGGATAAATATAAAAACCTATTTAATGCTAAGCATAAAGGTCCTGTTGCTAGCAAGTCGGTATTATAGCCACCTATGAAAAACTTTGAGGTCCGGCTACAACGGCAGACGCCGATTGGAGGAGATAACATATGAAGTGGAAACAGTTTTTGACACCAGTAGCATCTATGGACAAAAAAGAGGCAGAGGCCTATATGAATGAACACAAGGAGGGGACATACACCCTTTTGGACGTACGACAGCCCGGAGAATATGAAAATTCCAGAATACCGGGTGCTCAGCTCATTCCGTTGCCAGAATTGTCCAATCGACTCAATGAGCTGGATCCAAAAAAACCTGTTATTACCTATTGAGCGGTAGGGGGGCGCAGCCGTGCCGCTGCCCAACTGTTGGCAGGAAAAGGATTTAAAGAAGTCTATAATCTGAAAGGCGGTATTGCGCACTGGCAAGGTCTTGAGACAACAGGTCCTTATGACATAGGCATGTCAATCGTAACAGGGAAAGAAACGCCACAGGAGATCATTGCCCTTGCATACGGTATGGAACACGGGCTGGGAGAATTGTATCTGGCCATGGCAGAAATATTGGACGATTCCGACGTGGTAAATCTATTTACCCAGCTGGCGGATATGGAAGAACTCCACAAGGATAAACTTTTTGATCTCTATCTTGCCATTGATCCCAAAAAATCAGACAGGCAAATCTTCGAAAAGCATACCTTGTCAGACATTATGGAAGGTGGTTTCACTACTGGGGAGTTTTTGGAGAAAAACAAAAATATAATGAAGAACGTGACTGATGTTCTCAACATTGCCATGATGATTGAGACACGATCACTGGACCTCTATCTCCGGTATGCTCAGAAAGTCGAAGATGAGAACAGCAAGACCATGTTATATGACATTGCAGAGGAAGAAAAGGTCCACCTGCACGCCCTTGGTCAGCTCATGGATGCAAAAATACAGTGAAATTAAAGTATGTTATCAAAATTATAAACAGCGCAATAATTGCTTTCACGTATGCAGAAAACAAGGACGCTCGTATTTGTGACTGAAGTTGAATAAAAAAAGCAAAAAGGGGACATCATGCCTTGCTTGTTCCTTGAATTAATTGTGCATTCAACATGCAACCTAACAAATGTCGTCGAAGAACAAAGGATGGAAACAAATGCTAGAAAAGGTTATTTTCTTTAAATCATACCCCTTTCGTGTAGGGGAAAAAATAAACATCCAGGATGGACCAAGAAAGGGAGACTGGGAAATAATAGGTATCAGTGAACGAAAAATCAAGTTGCGCTGCCCGGTTTCCTTGCGTGAATTTGAGTGGGACCGTTTTTGTTATCAAACAGAAGAAAAAGATGCAGTGGAATGGCCGCAAAAAGACTAATAGTTGCTTGTCAAGCCTTCCAACGGTGACCCTTGCATCATCATAAAGGTGGATTATGCGTAGGTGAAATGCCTCTATATCAAAATACAATCACCAACAGGATGACAAAACAATGCGACAATACCTTGAGGCAACAGAACTAATTGACTGCAATAAAAAAAGTATAATTGAAACAGCCAGCGATTTAACAAAAGACAAAAACAATGACCCGGAAAAGGCAAAGGCCCTTTTCTATTTTGTCAGGGATGAAATAAGATACAACATCTATCTGCCAAAACTCACCATACAAGATAATAAGGCCAGTGTGACACTACAAAGACAGGAGGGATACTGTGTGCAAAAGGCCGTACTTTTGGCGGCCCTTGCACGGGCGATAGGTATACCGGCCCGCCTGAGATTTTCCGACATCAGAAACCACCTTGTGCCCAAACACCTGTTAGAACAAAGACGTGGGATAAACCTTTTTGTCTATCATGGATATGATGAACTGTATATAAATGGCAGATGGGTAAAGGCCGTGGTTGCCTTTGATAACATAACGTGCGAAGAAAACAAAATAATCCCTGTTGATTTTGACGGCATAAATGATGCTCTGCTACACAAATATAACAGAGATGGCAAGTTACACGTTGAATATGAAAAAGACCACGGACATTATCCTGATCTGCCATTGAATTATATTATTGCGGAACGCAAAAGGGCCTACGGCGTTGACGATCTGAACGGCTGGTAAAAATTGTAACAACAAAGGCCTTCCGGCAAACAAGGTCCGGAAGGCCTTAAAAAAACCGGCGCCTGAGCTGAGACAGGTGCCACAACCTAAATTTTTAAAGTTCCAGCCAAGAATCCGAATACAGAGACTGTCCCATGATAACCCGCGCTGTTTTTACATAATCGGCCAACGACCATCTTCCATTCGGGTTATCAGGCAGGGCCTTCTCGTCAACCTCCTCTCCATCCATTACCTTGTGCACCAGCTCCACAATATCAGGCCGCCCACCCCTGGCCACAGTGATCAGGGTATCATCATAGGCATCGGCTATACAGGAATACATTCCTTTACGCTCTAACATAATCATGTATGTAGTGTTTAATACGGGCCTAAGATCATCTGGGGGGCCATTAGATATATTGGAAAGCCCACACGTAGATTTTGCGCCAGGAGCTATATCCTGAAGCATCTCCTGAAAGGCCAAAAGGCTCATAAGCTGCTGTTGCTGAATGTTAACCGGTGTGACAATTCCGTCTACAAAGATGTCTTCATTCGGCACACCGGCCTCATTGGCGGCATAAATGAGCTCAACCGCAAGGGCGGCCCTCTCATTTTCATCCCTGGGCAGCCCTTCAGGACCCCACATAAGCGCGATCATATTTGCCTTGTATTTCACTGCCAAAGGAATCATCTTTTCATACCGCTCTGGCCTGCACATAATCGAGTTGATAATGGCCTTTCCCTTGTGGACTGCAAGGCCCGCTTCCATTGCCTCTATGTTTGATGTATCAAGACATAGGGGTGGGGTATCACCGATCGCCTCTTGGACTGTCTTAACCACAAACTCCATCAATTCAGGACCTCCCTTTCGCGCAGGCCCTAAATTAATGTCGATCCAGTCCATGCCCTTTTCTTTTTGCCTCTTGGCCTCTTCGGCAATAGGCCCGGGATCTTTTTCCTTAAAGGCCTTGCCTATCACCCTGTTTATCACATTCAAATTTTCTCCAATTAACAACATAGGTTCACTCCCAGTTCATCTTGTTAAAGTAAGACCTGTTTGTCAAAACAAGTCATCCACAGTTTCAGTTTAATTCGCTCTCTCCTTGAGAAATTTGGGTATCAAGGCCGCATCTCTTGGGCCTATGACGATCTCCCAATCGGGCAGATCTTCTTCCATCTCTCCACTGATGGACGCGGCATACCCTGGTATAATGATTTTCTTGTTGCTGTCGGCAACCTTATCGGCAATGCCGGACTTCTTCACAAACGTTGCAACTGCATCACCGGCAAATTTTCCGGCAGCCCACGCCGTCATGACGGAAAGGCCCTCTGTGTCCATAATCAGCAACCAGCTTGGGACCCTGCTCCCTTCTATTTCTCCACTGACAATAAAATATGTCAGGGAAAAATTTGTCGTGATCAAGACAGGAGAATTCTCATCAGGAGCACCGATTTCATATATACCCTCTGTCACCGTCATAGGTCTCTGTGGATCAGTAAAAATATTCAGCCTCTCTAACAACAAGGGGAATATACTCTCACCCTTGAAATCGGAAAGCACCACAATTCCCGCATATTTGGCAATAAGAAGAGAAGAAATGATCGTTTCCACATCCAGATTTCCTGCCATCTCACATGGAAAGGTGATGGTGGGAAAACCCAAAGAACGATTCCCCTCTTTAAGAGGGGCCCTGCGGATAGCCACCTGGTCCTCAAAAAGCTGTTTTATCTCCCTGGTCCCTGAATCGAGAACAAGATCCTTCAATCCCATGCCGGATAATTTATCACTAAGGGCGATAAGATCATCCATGTTATCTGCCTTGACCGCCAGGGGAAGGCCGGTCTCTTTGGCCAGATTACCCATGTCATCTGCATTGTCTCCGGTTGCGGCATATAACAATGGCTTTTTGAATGCGCAGGCATCAACACCCGCCTTAATCACATCCACCTTGTCGCTCATAAGAATCAGGTTGAATTCGCTCTCTTCAGCGATCTTTTTAGCTGCGACGGAAAACGTCGACGCATCCCCGTTTGCATCCTTAAGCGCAACCAGCTCTGGCCTGAGATTCAATCCCACCCTCTCAAACTGGAGGGCATTCCACTCCTTGAGCTTCTTGTCAATAGAATCTAAATCCGTATCCGAAGTAATCATAGCGGCAAGACCGGTGGGGTTGTAAAAGGTCTTTTCATGCCTGAACATCACTGTCTCTCCACCTATTTTTAAGGCCCTTGAACCCGCTCCAATGGCCACCGGCCTGATTGGAGGAGCAGATGCCTCTGCAAGCTGTTCCCTTGCCTCATCGGAGACATAAGGGCAGGCATCCAGTTCAGCCTTACCGCTGGCGAGGTTCATGGCAAAGGCCAAACACGTGGGTACCCCGCACTCACCACAGTTCGTCTTCGGCAACATTTTAAAAATCTGAATTCCAGTTAAACCCATGATACACTCCTAAATTTTGATTATAGCTCATAAGCCCGGGTTCAATCCTTTCCCCAGAACCTTGGCCCGGGCTCAAACCATATTTACTAACCAACAATCGGATCCATCTTCAGGGCTGGATGATCCTTTTCCTGCAGATAGGCAAGGACTGTCTCCTCATCAATGCCCACTGTCTCATCTGCAATCCTGTCCAGAAGATCAGGCACCCCTTCCTCTTCTGCCCTCCGGTTGAACCTCTCTTTTATTTCATCTTTAAGAGATTTGGGCATCCAAACAAGCCTGAGGATGCCGCCATCACCAGCGATAAATTTTCTCTGTGTAATATTAAACTTGGAATGGCCTACAAATCCTGGTGACTGCTGTCCTCCTCCCATCACACCGGCAAGGGTGGTGAATTTCATTCCGCTGGGTGTCTCTCCGGTGTAATCCCTGTGCACTGTCATTATCCCATTGCAGGTGGGAAGGACCGCAGCAATACATTCACAGCACCCACAGGTTGTCATCGGATCGTTGGCGATACTGTAAAAATTCACCCTTTCCACAGCCTGTCTGGATGCCTTGTATACAAACTCGTTCACACCCTTGAATTGGCCATACTTAGGATCAAGGACCTCTCCTTTTTCCACAGGCTGATTCGGACCAGTAGGATTGATCTTATTAGATGCCTTGCAGTCCATCCAGTTATAGGCACCACATAATCCTGTCCTTTCGGGACTGACCACACATACATGGCTCGGGGCAAACGACTGACAAAGGGTGCATGAGAAAAAGATCTCCACCTCTTCATCCGTCATCTTTTCTACACGCTCATCCCTGTGCTTGTATTCCCTCCTTGCCCTTTCAGTAAGCTTGTCAACATCATCCTGATTGCTGTACAACGTGACCTGTACCTTGTCCAGGATGGAACCAAAATCCTGATGCAACTTGGCATGGAGTATGGTCCCGATGTCTTTAAGGCTGAAACCTTTTTCAACCGCCTTTTCACTTATTCGAAGCCAGGCAATATCTCTTTGTCCGATATGCATTATGTACTGGGCATAGTTGATGAGATGGTGAATCTGTCTTTCCAGAATCGGCTCAAAGTCCTCCTGCATTTCACGGCCTGCCACCTGAACATATATCCCAAAAGGCAAAGTATCACCCTTCTTTATATCTTTAATATCAGGTCCTATCAATTCAACCTTGCCATCCTCAATTTCGTTCATATCGGCCATCTTACAAAGCTCGGTACATTGGGTCTTGCTTCCCCCCATCTCAAGATAAAGATCGGCGCCCCTGACCCGCTCACCCTCAAAGGCCGGGCCATAGGCAAGGGGAATGTCAATTTCGGTAATAGTTACCTTGAGACCTCTGACCTCAATGGACTTGGCCGCCATCTCATCATGCTTGACATTGGCCACCACATGTTCATAGGTACAGACACCTGTAGGCAGTACCTCTGGAATATCAGTATCCGCTATAGTGGGAAAGCCCCAGTTAATGGCACCGGCCGCATTGGCCGCCCACTCGGCATTTACCTCGCCCAGGGCGTTTACAAAGGCAAAAACACGATCTTTCTGGTATGCCAGCATCTTTTTGTAATCACCCGGCTCAATACCGCCAAAGGCCATTCCGGCCCGGTTGGCAAACCCCAGGGCAAACACCGCAGCGGAGATATCCGGTCCAAACGGAACCAGACGGGTATTCCAACCTATCTGGACATCCTGTTCGATCAACTGTTCGGCAAACGTGGTTCCCGCCTGATTCGCGGCCATAAAGACATAAATGGTCTTGAGCTGATACTCCTCTGCAAGTTTTTTGGCGGTCTCTGAATCAGGGGCCGCACCCACAATGGCTGCAAACCCAGGAGCCGTGCCGTCCACAAATTCCACACCGCGCTTCCTCATAATGGTGTCATCTGCAGCGCCAAGCCATATCTTGCCGTTTTCCACGTCAGGATCTTCCACTTCCGGCTGATAAAAATCCGGATCCTCTACATACCGGATGGCCTCTGCAATCTCTTCGGCAAAAATGGCCGCCATTCCCGCGTCCAGCAATGGCCCCAGGTAAGGAAGATGACAATCCTTTTTCACGTGGGGAGGCAACAGCTTACGCGCAAACTCCAGCGGTTTCCTCGCCGAGTCAAGATCTGTAACCTTTATTCCGGTTAATGAATAAATAATAGGCAGATAATATGCCGTGTTGGGAAACTCCAGTTTTTGACTTCCGCCATAGGTTTCCAAGGCCCTCTTGTATTTTCCCTCCGCCTTGGAGACGATGTTATATGCACCCTGAATAGCTGCAAATGCTACTAATTTCGACATCTCTTATATCCTCCCTTCCTAAGAGGTTTTTTGAATAAATATTTGAACAAATGAAATTAAGCGGCTTCAAGCTTCTGCCTGTCGGCCATATCCATGAGCACCCTCTCGCGTGCCTTGTCAATGCCCAATGCCTTCCGCTTTTTGTCAATATGTGCAATCATCTTATGGGCATGTTTTATGGGATCAGCCTCCATATCCCACATGCCTCCATAGATGTCCTCAAGTTTATTATAGAGGTAATCCTCAAACACCGGCGCACCGCTCACGGGCATTGTAACACCAAAGACGGTATAGACCCCGGAGGTGACAAAATAATGCCCTATACTGATCGCCTTTTCGCTCATCCACTCTGGCGCGGAACCGGCAACAGGAAGATCGCTGATATCATTTCCCAATCCCCCTGCCTTTACCACCTCTGTGGCGGCCATAAGGATCCGGCTGTTATCCACACACGACCCCATATGCAGTACAGGAGGAATACCTACAGTCTCACACACCTCAGCCAGCCCAGGCCCACAAAAAACCTTTGCAGACTCAGGGGTCAATAGACCTGCCTTGGCACATGTAATGGCATTGCATCCTGTGGTAAGCACGATAACATCATGTTTGATCAATTCCTTCACAATAATCAAATGTCCCTCATCATGCGTTGTGCGCGCATTGTTGCAACCCACAACCCCTGCCACACCACGAATACGACCGTTTATAATATTGTCGTTCAAGGGTACATACGACCCCCTAAATGTGCCTCCCAGATGATAATTTATGGCCTCGTAACTGAATCCGGCAATTAATTCGTGGCTTGAATCCGGGATCACCACCTCTTTTTCCCTGTTGGGAAAATTTTCAATGGCTGTCCTTACGATTTTCTTGGCATCTTCAAATGCCGTGTGTTCGTCAAACTCGATATGCAGGCAATTACCTGACTCTATCTTGGCCCTTGGGTTGGTAGTAATAATCTTGGTATGGAAACAATCTGCAACATTGGCTATGTTTTCCA
>CAZQAA010000123.1:0-21759 GCA_964591255.1 uncultured Desulfobacterales bacterium
CACCAACAGGGAAGGGAAAATTTTTGATTTGAACCTGATAGATACGCCCGGTCACGTGGACTTTTCCTATGAAGTCTCACGGGCCCTGGCATCCTGCGAAGGGGTTTTGCTCCTGATTGATGCCTCCCAGGGAGTGGAGGCCCAGACCGTCGCAAACCTCTATGCAGCCATGGAGCACGACCTGGAGGTCATTCCGGTAATAAACAAGATCGATCTCCCAGCGGCCGATATCGATCGGGTGATGGAGCAGATCGAAGTTGATCTGGGACTTGACCCGGATATGGCCGTGTTATGCTCTGCCAAGAACGGGACAGGCATAGAAGAGGTCCTGGAGGCGATCACAAAATATATCCCTCCTCCCCTGGGAAGTCTTGATTCGCCTCTTACAGCGCTTATATTTGATGCACAGTATGATCCGTTTCGCGGGGCTATTATCAGTTGCAGGGTCTTTGACGGTTCCCTCACTCCAGGTGATACTATCCGGTTTATGTCCAATAATTCCGTTCACAAGGTGGAAGAGGTGGGAGTCTTTCATCTTAAGAGAAAACAGAGGAATTCCATCTCGGCCGGGGAGGTGGGATATATAATTGCGGGCATCAAGACCGTAAGTGATACCAGAGTAGGTGACACGATTACCCTGGACAGAAATCCGGCCTCGGCTCCGCTTCCCGGATTCAGAGAGGTCAAGCCGATGGTCTTTTCCTCTATCTATCCCGTCTCGTCCGAAGATTATATCTCATTATCCGAGGCCCTGGAAAAATACAAACTCAATGATGCTGCCCTTGTATTTCAAAAAGATTCGTCTCCTGCCATGGGTATGGGTTTCCGTTGTGGATTTCTCGGTCTGCTTCACCTGGAGATTGTTCAGGAACGGCTTGAGAGGGAATTTGGCCAGTCGATCATCATGACCGTCCCGTCGGTCGAGTACCGTTTTCAGCTCACAGATGGTGAGACCGTCAATGTGGATAATCCATTATATTATCCTGATCCTGCTACCATAGAAAAGGCCATGGAGCCGTACATAAAGGCCAACATCCTTATCCCGGAGCGCTACATGGGTTCGGTAATGGATCTCTGTCTTGAAAGAAGAGGGGAGAAATCCAGGTTTAATTACACCTCCCATGGGCGGATAGAGATACAGTTTGACATGCCTTTAGCTGAGGTGATCTACGATTTCTACGATCGGCTCAAGACAGTGACCCAGGGATACGGATCGTTCGACTATGAAATGCTGGACTACAGGGAAAATGATCTTGTCAAGCTGGATATACTCGTAAACGGGGAAAGGGTAGACGCCCTTTCCCAGATAGTCCATCGGGATCGTGCAAGGGCAAGGGCCCTTAGGATTTGCGAGAGGCTCAAGGAAGAGATTCCGCGGCACCTTTTCAAGATTCCGATCCAGGGTGCAATAGGCGGAAATATTATTGCCAGATCCACTATCTCTCCTTTCAGAAAAGATGTTACAGCAAAGTGTTATGGCGGGGATATAACGAGAAAGCGCAAACTCCTTGAGAAGCAAAAAAAGGGCAAGAAGCGTATGAAAATGATTGGATCGGTTACCATCCCTCAGCGGGCATTCGTCTCTGTGTTCAGGTCTGACAACTGATGAAAAAACCGGGCCTTTATCTCCATATACCCTTTTGCAGGACAAAGTGTCCTTACTGCGGTTTTTTTTCCGTCCCATCTGCCAGGATTATCCCGAGATGGCTTAATGCCCTCGAAAAGGAGATTATCCATTACAGTGAGCGTTTCCATACCTTTGACAGTCTCTATCTCGGAGGAGGCACACCCACAGTCCTGCCGATGGATGCCATTGAAAGGATCATGGGCCTTGTCCGTTCCCATCTCTCCATTTACAACGATCTGGAGACTACCATAGAGGCAAACCCCCAGGATCTCTGCCAGGAGAATACAAATGCTCTAAAGGAGCTGGGCTTTAATCGCGTGAATGTGGGGGTCCAGTCCTTTGATGACAGTGTGCTTAGGTTCTTGGGTAGAGAACATAGTGCAGATGAGGCTGAAGCGGCGATTGAAAATTTGAGATCGGCAGGCATTGGAAACATAGGCATCGACCTCATATACGGAATTCCATACCAGCCTTTGGATGCATGGAAAAAAACTCTGAAACATGCCATTGCCCTCAGGCCGGAACATGTTTCATGTTATCATTTGACATTCGAAAAAGGCACTCTTTTTGAAAAAAAGAGACAGAAGGGTGAAATCGATCCCATAGACGAGGAGATGGAGCGTGTTTTTTTCCTTGAGACATCACGATTACTGGAAGAAAATGGATATCTCCATTATGAGATTTCAAATTTTGCAAGGGAAAATCGTTACAGATCGTGGCATAATATGAAATACTGGAACCACGTCCCGTATCTGGGGCTTGGTCCGTCTGCCCATTCTTTTCAGGGGTCAAGGCGCTGGTGGAATTTCAGATCTGTCAGGAAATATTGCGAGCTGCTTGAACAGGGCAGGGCGCCTGTTGAAGGATATGAGGAGCTTACAGATGAACAGCTGACTCTTGAGATGATCGCCCTTGGCCTTAGAACCATAACAGGTGTTGAGCTTGGAGCGGTTTCCCATGCTCCCGAACAAAAAGAGGCCTTGTCCATGCTGGAGGATGGTGGGTTTTTGATGATAAAGAACGGCATGGCAATACCTACCAAGAAAGGGTTTCTCGTAGCGGACCGGCTCCCGCTATACTTTATGCCTCAAACATCATGAAACGAAAAGGATTGATGGTCCTGATAGCCGCTTCTGAGGCCGCCCCCTTGGCAAAAACGGGCGGCCTGGGTGATGTGGTGGAGGGGCTCTCATGTGCGCTCGGGGATTTGGGATGCGAGGTTGCCGTGGCACTGCCCGGTTATGAAACGATCATAGAATCCTGCAACAATATCACTCTGCGCGCCGGCAATCTGCCGGTTAGTTTGGGTAAACGACATCTGGATGCGGATATTCTTGAAGGGAGACTGGCATCAGGGGCCAAACTATATCTCGTCTCTCAAGACGCATTTTTTGCCCGGCCAGGCATATATGGTGACAGACACGGTGAATATCCGGACAACCCGGAGCGTTTTATCTTCTTCTCCAGGGCAATACCCCTACTTTGTGAAGCGGCAGGAATTCAACCTGACATTATCCTGGCCAATGATTGGCATACAGGTTTGGTTATGCCCCTTATAAATGAGGGCCTTGTCCCGGGCTGCACGGGCGTTTTCACCATTCACAATATGGGATATCTAGGGCTTGTCCCGCCGGACCGGATTGAGAATATAGGTCTGCCGGATACATATTACGGCCTGGATGGTCTCGAGTTTTTCGGTCAGATGAGTCTGCTCAAGGCCGGTATAGTTTATGCCCAGGCCATAACAACCGTAAGCCCCACCTATGCCAGAGAAATCCAGACCACAGAGTTTGGTGCAGGTCTGGATGGATTGATGCGGTCAGTAAAAAACCGCCTCCATGGAATCCTGAATGGTGTTGATTATAGGACCTGGAATCCTGCTACAGACAGGTATGTTGTCACCGGTTATTCTCCTCGTGACCTTTCGGGCAAGGCGACCTGTAAAAAAGAACTCTTGGATATCATGGGGTTATCTACTGAATTTATACAAAGGCCGTTAATAGGAATGGTCACTCGCCTGGTCGAGCAAAAGGGCTGCAGCCTTGTTATCCAGGCTGCAGACAGGCTGTTTGACCTGGGCGTGAACCTTGTCCTTTTGGGCTCAGGAGACGCACACTTAGAGGCCGGCTTTTCCGGCCTGAAGGATCGCTACCCGGACAGGTTCGGGCTGAGGCTTACTTTTGACGAAGTCTTGGCCCACAAGATTATAGCTGGTTCCGATATGCTCCTTATGCCCTCTCTTTATGAGCCATGTGGTCTTACCCAGATATACAGCCTAAAATATGGGACGATTCCTGTAGTCAGGGGAACCGGCGGACTCAATGATACGGTCAATGATCCCGACGATGGGCATTGGGATAGAACCGGCTTTAAATTTTACGGGCTTAAGATTACGGAGCTTGTCAGGGCGGTTGAACGGGCAGTCCACGCTTTTCACAATAAAAAAATATGGACTGCCATGGTGACTAAGGCCATGCAGCAGGATTTTTCCTGGCATCGTTCTGCCCAAGAGTACTTGGCCCTGTTTGAAAATACAATGGCAACTGGAAAGGAAAATCTGAAATGAACAAGAGATTCCTTTGCATCCATGGTCATTTTTATCAGCCCCCGCGGGAAAACCCGTGGATAGATTTTGTGGAATGCCAGGAAGACGCATATCCATATCATGACTGGAACGAACGTATCACCCGGGAGTGTTATGGCCCCAATACGTGCGCCCGTATTCATGGGCAGGGTAATAGGATTGTCAAACTGCTTAATAATTATGAGTACTTGAGTTTTAATTTCGGGCCCACATTGCTCTGTTGGCTAAAAGAGACCCATCCCTGGGTTTACCAGCGGATCCTTTCAGCGGACAGGGCAAGCCAAAAGCGTTATGCCGGACATGGAAACGCCCTTGCGCAGGTCTATAACCATATGATTATGCCCCTTGCAACCATGCGGGATAAGCTCACACAGATCCGATGGGGTCTTGCCGATTTCAGACATCGTTTTGGCAGGGATGCAGAGGGGATGTGGCTGGCAGAGACCGCCGTTGATATTGACACCCTAAAGCTCATGTCAGATGAGGGGGTTAAGTTTACTATCCTGTCTCCAGGCCAGGCCCGGGGAATCCGGCCCATCAATGACAGGCGAGATGACGGGCGTTGGGAAGATGTATCCGGCGGGAGGATCGACACCACACGTCCATACAGGGTCTTTCTTGACCGACGAGCAGGGCGTTTTATAGATATATTTTTTTATAATGGTGAACTGTCAAAGGCGGTGGCCTATGAAAGGATACTGGAGTCTGGCCAGGAATTTTTGTCCCGTATCGAACACTCTTTCAAGGAACATGATGAATCGCCGCAGATCATCAGTATAGCAACGGACGGGGAATCGTACGGGCACCACTTTAAATTCGGCGATCTTGCATTGGCCTGGCTTTTTCAGCACCTCCATGAGACAAGTGGGATTGCCCTGACAAATTATGCCTTTTTCCTTGAACGTTTTCCTCCAAAAGAGGAAGTCAAGATCATAGAAAACAGTTCCTGGAGCTGTGTCCATGGGATTGAGAGATGGCGCTCTGATTGCGGGTGCAGTGTTAGCCATAGGCCTGGATGGAATCAGGCCTGGCGATTTTGGCTGCGTAATGGGCTCAATATGCTTCAAAGGGATCTTTCAGCTATCTTTGAAAAGACTGGAAGGACTATGTTCAAAGATCCCTGGGATGCGAGAGACGATTATATTCATCTCCTCCTTGATGATTCTGCCTGCCGCCGCGAGGATTTTCTGGAGCGTCACAAGAAAAGAGATATGGCAGAAGACGAGGCTATCCAGGCCTTCCAGCTTTTGGAATCCCAGCGGATGTCGATGTATATGTTTACCAGTTGCGGATGGTTCTTTGACGATATCTCCGGGATCGAGTCGTCCCAGGTGCTAAAGTACGCTGCGCGCGCTATAGATCTGGTGAAATCCTTAGCGGAAAAGGATCTTGAGGCACATCTCCTTAACTTCCTTGCCAGGGCCAAGAGTAACCTTGCCGACTATGGTGACGGTGCCGCAATATATGAAACCATGGTAAGGCCCTCCAGAGTAGACTCGTCCCGGACCGCGGCCCATTATGCCGCTTCCGCTGTTATGGAAGGAGTCTCTTGCGATGCTGCTCCCTTTTTTCGATCGGTCAGTGTTGTAAATGAGTCCCGGTTCAATGACAATGGCATGGGGATATTACTTGGTGAAGTCAGGGTTATGGAAAGATGGACCGGTGCCCATGCCGATCACCGTTTTTTATGTATACACAGAGACGGGGTTGAGGTTAAGTGCCTGGTGGGGGAAGGACCATTCGATACAGAGTTTGACCGGATTTCTAAAGAGACCCTCAAGCTGTGTGAAGATCGCGCGGGGGAGGAGGTCATCCTTAAGGAGTTCTTTAACTACCATCCCTGGGCCCGGGAATACCGGATGAATGACATGATCCCTGATGTGCGAAATCGCATTATCCGCGCCATCTGCCAACGTCTCGATGATAATGTCAGAACGTATGTAAGGACTTTTGATTCAAAAGTGCAACAACTACTTGGCCTGATGAAGATGGAAAAAGCATCCCTGCCTGACCAGATATCATACCTGATCCAGTTATTGCTCGTGGACAGGCTGTTGAGGGTAATGTCCGCTCAGTCTGGGGATCAGGACCTGAAGGATATCACGCGTCTATTAGCATGGTGCGGGTCTGATCTCCTTCAATCAAAAAAAAGATATTTAAGAGAAGAGGCAAAGACCTATCTTCGGAGACAGATGGGGTCCCTGGCGGCAATATCCCGGCATTCTTGCGCAAAGGATATAATAGATTTTTTAAACCTTGTGAAGGATATGGGGCTTGATATCGACCTGTGGGAATGTCAGAATATGTTCTATGACCTTTATACAGACATTGAATTCATAGCTTCGCTCGGTCCGGAACGCTCAGGCCCTTTCCTTGAACTGGGACGCCGCCTCGGATTCCAGATGGATGGGGGGGAAGATGCTTGATCTGGTCATGGTATTTCATTGCCACCAGCCGGTGGGAAATTTTCACACGGTCTTTAAAAAGGCCGTATCAAAATGCTACCTCCCTATTCTTGAACATCTGAATGCCTATCCATCTGTCAAGGCAGGTCTGCATTTTTCAGGACCTTTGATGGAATGGTTGGAAGAACATCGGCCCCACTGTATTGATTTGTTTGCCTCGCTCGTCAAAAGGGGGCAGGTGGAGCCCCTGTCAGGCGGATTTTACGAGCCATTGCTTGCCGCCATTCCCGGCCGTGACGCGCATGGCCAGGTATGCATGATGAATGACTATATTGAAAGACGCCTCGGGGTAAGACCGATGGGCCTGTGGCTGACCGAGCGTGTATGGGATACCTCCATTCCCCTCATCCTTGCCGGTACGGGTATAGAGTATACTGTGGTGGACGACACCCACTTTTATTATGCCGGATTAAGGCCGGATCAAATATACGGGGATTATGTGACGGAAAAGGAGGGAAGAGTGTTGAGACTCCTCGCCACCCCGATGGAGATGCGGTACCTCATCCCGTTCAGAGAGGTGGAAGAGGTGGTTGGTCACCTGCGGGGACTGGAAGAGGCGGGAAGGAGCTTGGCAGTTTATGGTGATGACGGGGAAAAATTTGGTCTATGGCCCGGTACGTACGAGTGGGTGATCAGGAAGGGATGGCTTGACAGGTTCTTCAGGGCCATTTCTGAAAACGCAGACTGGCTCCGGAGCACCTTGCCAGGCAAATATATATCATCGAAAAGGCCTGCAGGCCGTATTTACCTGCCGCAGGCATCATACGAGGAAATGACCGAATGGGCCCTCCCATCAGATCGGGGCCAGATCCTTGAGAAGATCATCTCTTCGCTCAAGGCCGATAGCAGATGGGAGGAGTGGAGACCTTTTATCCGGGGTGGTGTGTGGGACAATTTTCTTGTCAAGTATGACGAAGCCAACCGGATACACAAGAAGATGCTTTTCCTGAGTGAGAAGATCATCGGAGCAGACAATAGGGTCCGAAAACTCCTATGGCGGGCCCAGTGCAATTGTGCTTACTGGCACGGAGTTTTCGGTGGCCTGTACATGGGACATCTCAGGAGGGCCCTATATGAGAACCTGCTTAAGGTCCAGGCCGAGTTGATGGAACGGACGAAGGAGGATATATGGATATCTTGTCTCGACATAGACAAGGACGGATCAGATGAAATCCTCCTATGTAATAGTGACTTGGCCCTGGGCATTGAACCAGGAAGGGGGGGTGGAATATTCGAGATTTCTTATATGCCAAAGGCCCTGAACCTTAGCGATACCCTGACAAGGAGACATGAGACCTACCATCGCGCTCTTCAAGAGACAGCCCTGAGTAGCAATGCGAGTACCGAAGGAGTTGCTTCCATACACGATTTGCCATCTGCGGCACATGAAGATCTGTCTGACATACTTTCAGTGGACAGTTATACAAGGTCGTCCCTCCTGGACCACTTTTTTCTCAAAGAGACCGGCGTAGCGGATTATGCCATGAATAATCACACTGAAATCGGTGATTTTGTCCAGGCCAATTATCTGGTTAAAAAGGCTGGAACCTCGGCTGATGAAGGGATAGTAACAATGGCGTATACAGGCAGGGTAGGGGCCTCGAACATTGGTCTGAAAAAAAGTGTGCGCGTTGAAAAAAATGCCCGTGCCACCATCGATTATCGTTTTGAGTGTCTTGGTCCCCAATCCGTTTCAGTCCTTTATGGTTGTGAGTTCAACCTGACCTTGTTCTCGGATCAGGACACGGGCAGATATTACTATATACCTGAGATGGACCTCCGCCGCGAAGTGAGCGAGACCGGATCCCAAGAGGATGTCACCCGATTTGACCTGGTAAACCGGCCTGACCATCTGACCGTAAATTTTTCCTTTTCAGATCCTGTTTCTGTCTGGTTTTTTCCCCTTATGACAGTCTCCAAATCGGAAAAGGGTCTTGAACAGACCTATCAGGGATCAAGTCTTCTTTTTGCCTTTCCCGTAAACCTTTCCTGTGCAGAAAGGCTCGATTTTCAATTCCATATTTCAATTGTAAGTCATTAACCCGTAATCCTCCACGGCCGCCTGAATTTTTCCGGTCAAGGCAGGGTCAAAAGATGAATGTGGCGAGCAGGACGGCGATGATGCCATTCAGAAAGATCCCGTCAAAGGTCCCGGCACCTCCAATAGAGGCTACCGGGGCTCCCAGGTCTTCTATCTTTTTCAGATTGAGAATATCTGCTCCTATTAATGTTCCTATGGTCCCGCATATATATGCCACAACCGGGGCGCCGTGGTAGGCAATAATGACGGAGACAAGTGCAGCTATGATTGGAGGCAGAAAAGCGGGAAGGGCAATGCCAACTCCCCTGATCGGCTTGGCAAAGCGATATGTTACTATCGTCATGATAGCTGTTGCCACTGCTGCCCTCTCCCATAGGCCGGTCTTGAAAAGGAGATAGATAGATATCATGACGGGGATAATGGCCCCTCCAACATTGACTGCAAGTACAGTCTCCATTGTTTGCCAGTTCGGGATCCTGTACCTGGACCCAAAAAAACGGATTATTGTCTCGTTGGTCATGGTATGCTGGGGTATCCTTTTTATGGGAATGTTGATGAAGCTCCCAACAAGGGAGAAAAAGAGGGCTGTAAACACATATTCGCTCGGTATGCCGATTTTGGCAAACGCCAGTGCAATGAGATTTATCTGCACCATGAAGAAGAAAAATATTATGTAAAAAAAGAATAATATCATGAAGAGGAACGTAAGCGGACCGAAAAACATGATGCGTCTTCCCATATAATGATTAGTTAGATATAGATAGTGCGTATGATTATATAATGATCTATAATTAGCAGACAAAAATTGCAATTAAAAAAGGGAGTTCTCGATCCTGGATTTATAAACAGACAAAATTTATAAAGGAAATCCATGAAAGCAATGATTCTCGCGGCTGGCCTTGGCACAAGGTTGGGCTTGCTTACTTCAAAACGTCCAAAGCCCCTTGTGCCGGTGGCAAACCGTCCGGTTATAGACATAGTGATTGAGCATCTAAAGAGATGCGGTGCAAGAGAGATTGTGGTGAATGCTCACCATTATCACCAACAGATTGTTGATCATATACGAGGAGGCAGGCCGTACAAGATTAGGATAGATGTGAGGGTGGAGCCGGAAATTTTGGGCACAGGAGGGGGTATAAAAAATACCGTGGATTTCTGGGATGCCGACCCATTCGTCGTGATTAACGGTGATATAATTACAAATATCGATATAAGACGGGTATATGAGTTTCATAAAAAAAACAGGGGGATTGCCACCCTGGTGCTGCATAATTACTATCCCTTTAACCAGATCCAGATCGATGGGCACTTCAATGTCATTGATATTGCTGACAGGAATCATCCGGACAGACTGGCCTTTACCGGTATACATATAATTGAGCCTGAACTCCTTAATCATATCCCGGACGGGATATTTTCCAATATAATAGATTGTTACAGGATGCTGATCATGAGAGGAGAATCCATAAAGGCATATGTGTCAAAGGGGCATTATTGGAGAGATGTGGGGACTATAAAAAGTTATGTGCTTGCCAATAAAGAGGCATTGCTTGATGATCCGTTTTTGGTGGCTCCTGGATGTCGGATAGATGATAGTGTCAGGTTTAATGACTGGGCTGTTGTTGGCAGAAATGTATCCATAGAAAAGGGAGTGGAAATCACAAGATCCATTTTGTGGGAAGGCGTTACACTCGCAAAGGATGTTAAGATTGTAGACAGCATTATTGTTTTATAGGGTAATTGAAAATGACTCTCGGAGAGGGGGTTATATCTCCTCATCTTGAAAATTTTATCTCCGCTTTTTTCAATGATATGGGTATTGATGGGAAAGGCCTTCATATAATGAAGGTGCCTGCCGATGGTTCCTGCAGGATTTTCTGGAGGCTCATACCCAAGAAGTCTGATCGTTCCTTTATACTAATGTCAAACACTCCTGTTGACGTACCCTCAAGACGTGAAAATTTTGCCTATCTGAAAATCGGAAGGCATCTGTATCAAAAAGGTGTGTCTGTTCCTGAGATATACAGTTTCAGCCTTGATCGTGGTTGGTTCATTATGGAGGATTTTGGTTCCATAACCTTACAAAAGATGCTTTTTGAAGGAAAAGGCGATATCATAGCTGTTTATGAAAAGGTGCTGAAGCATCTTATCAGGCTTCAGATAGAGGGTGTGAAGGATTTTGATCCGGCATGGTGCTGTGAGACTGAGAGTTATGATCGACATGTCATGCGGCACCGTGAATCGGATTATTTTAAGGATGCCTTTCTCCGTCTATATCTTGGCTTAGAAGGGGAGTGTCCTGGATTGGAGAATGCCTTTAATTATCTGGCCGACATCGCCTCGAAGGCGGACGGGAGATTTCTCATACACCGTGATTTTCAATCAAGAAATATCATGATAACTAAGGGTGGCATAGGGATAGTGGACTGGCAGGGGGCACGTTTCGGGCCTCTCGCTTACGATCTGTCTTCTCTAATAATTGATCCTTATACAGACCTGTCTCCGCAGGAACGAATACAGCTATATGACCGCTATATGGTTTTGCTTGGAGAATATGACAGTGAAATGGCCAGTGAGGTTGAAACCTATTATCCATATCTGGCCATCCAGAGGGGCCTCCAGATTTTAGGCGCCTTTTCATATCTGACAGAGGTAAAACAGAAGTCATACTTTAAGTCTTATATTCCCCGTGCCCTGAGGACGCTTCAGGATCTGCTGCAACAGGTAAGTGATCCCGAACTCATTTCGCTCAGGCAGATTGTAGGTAGCGTTCGCCTGTGAAATCCAGACTGATCTCAGGGAGTTGAGTTGTAAAAATTGTTTGACTTGTTATTAGCAAGGTGTTAATATAATTAAATCTTTTTTATAAAAAATGATTTTTAAGGGAGTCAAGAAATGAAAAACAACAAGAGGGTGATCTTAAAAGAGGAAGATATTTCGGTAAGCATACAAAAGATTGCCCATCAGATTGTAGAAAAGAATCACCCGATGGAAGATGTGGTGCTGATAGGTATCAGGACAGGAGGGGCATTTTTGGCTGCACGGCTTCAAGATGCAATTTCCGATATAGGTATATCCGCACCTCCCATAGGCATCCTTGACATCACCCTCTATCGCGACGATTGGACACGGATTGCACCTGCACCGGTGGTTGGTAAAACCGAGATACCTTTTTCCCTTGATGATAAGATCGTCATTCTCGTAGATGATGTGCTATACACGGGAAGGACTGTACGGGCCGCCATGGATGCGGTCATGGATTACGGCCGGCCCAGAAAAATTCAGCTTGCCATCTTGGTAGACAGAGGAAGTGGGAGCAGGGAACTTCCGATTGTGGCCGATTATGTGGGCGGCATTTGGGACATCTCTCCTGATGAGAATGTTAATGTCTACCTGAAAGAGGAAGGTTTTGATGATCATGCCGTCATCGAGGAAAAAAGTGCGGCCTGACCATGGCCAGCAAAAAGGGGGCCAAGCAGTTACAATTCTTGAGAAGGCGTATGAACACCATCTAAAGGATTATTCTAATATCCCTTCCTCCTACCTTGATTTTAGAGCGCTTTTGCAAAGGGTTCCATATCTTGGTTGCTGCTTGAACGAAGTCTTGATTGCTATATGGTTGCTTCGGAGAAAACAGAGGATAATCCGCTTACCGAGACTGACTCTTCCGTTATTATGGTGCCATAAAAAAGGCCTGTTTTTGCCTTTGATTCAAAAACCAGGAGGATATTATGCCCATCTCCATTTCCATCAGGACAGACTCAAGAATTGATATGATAGATATCACCTCTATGGTACAGAAAAAGATCATGGATGCAGGTGTGACCGATGGTATATGTGTTGTCTATGTCCCCCATACCACCGCCGGAATAACTATCAATGAAGGTGCCGATCCGGCGGTGTGTATGGATATTATGACCAGGCTGGATGAACTTATTCCCCGTAACGGGAGTTATCGCCATATGGAGGGAAACTCAGACAGCCATATTAAGAGCGTTATTACAGGCAGTTCCATTACTGTGCCGGTGGAAAGGGGCCATCTTGTGCTCGGGACCTGGCAGAAAATATTTTTCTGTGAGTTTGACGGTCCAAGGTCCCGTAAGGTTTATGTCGCTTTTGGATAGATTATTGTCGCTTTTCCCTTGAGTTTTTCGATATATTTTTTCCAGGCTTCTCTTTCTGCCTGCTTCTTTAAAATTTCCTTAACCTGGTCTTTTACATCGTCCAATGATTTGGATTCTGCCTGCTTGTGTTTGAGGACCTGAATTATGTGAAATCCGAATTTTGTCTCTATAACCGGTCCGATCTCATTTACCTTTTGGCTGAAAGCCGCATCTTCAAAGGGCTTGACCATCATGCCACGGCGGAATGAACCCAGATAACCACCAGATTTGCCGCTTGGGCAGTCTGAATTTTCCTTTGCAAGTTTGGCAAAATCGGCATCCTCCTTCAGGAGTTCTTTCCGTATTGCCTCTGCCTTTGCCTTTTTTTTCGCCCTGGTCTTTTCGTCATCATTAGGATCGACCTTGATGAGTATATGGCGTGCCTCCACTGTTTCTGGCACATCAAATTTTTCTTTGTTCTTGGTATAATAATCCTTGATCTCCTCATCCGATGGATCGGTCTCTACCTTGGTATGTTTTTTTATCAACTTGTTCATTCTCAGTCCCAGTCGGATCTCTTTCCGAAACTTTTCTTCAGTAGTCCCCCTGCCACGTAATATGCTCTCAAAACTCATTCCATCCGGTATGTTTTTTTTGAATTTGCTCAGGGCCGAGTCTACCTCTTCACTGCTTACCTGGATTTTTTCTTTATCGGCCTGTTGGGAGATAAGCGTACGTGTCACAAATTCATTGACAATGCTGTCACGCAGGCGGGGTTTTATCTGTTCAATACGGTCTGCGGGCATTCCTCTCATTCTAAGGAAATTTATCTTGCGGTTCATAAGACTGTCCAGTTCTTCAGTAGACAGTTCAGCCCCGTTTACCTTGACGACAATTTTTTTTATCTGTTCTGTTTTATTATTGTCACCCGGTTTTGTGCCTGGCGTTTTTTCTCCGGCAAACACCCCGCTTCCGATATGCCAGATGCCGATTATCAATGAAACAAGGACGATAAAGATACATTTTCTGTACGCTCCTCTTTTTCCCATTTTCTATAGTTCTCCCTTCTTAAGAAATTGAACTCCTTTGTAACAGAATGAAACGTATATATGAACAAAAAAATGTGCTTTCTTTTATTCATATAGATATAAATAGATGTTTGTCCCTTTGAGCCTTTGTGTTTTTGCCCTGATATTTTATAGTAGCACAATATGATAATGTCATGTGTATTATTAAGATTGGCAAGGAACGTCTCAGTAGAATCAGTAGAAAGGGTTTGACAAGCAGAACCCGAGGTAATAAAAATTGAACTGAAGGTGGAAAAACATTACGTCAAGTGGGGAATTTATGTGCAAACAGAAAAAGGATAATAAATACGCTGATGCAGGTGTAGATATAGATGCCGGGAATAACCTCGTTGATATATTAAGGCCCATTGTTGCCAATACCTTTAAACATGGAGTAATAACGGACATAGGGGGGTTTGCAGGAGTTTTTTCTCTGGATGTTCACGATATTGAAAACCCGGTATTGGTAAGTTCCACCGATGGGGTAGGGACAAAACTGAAGATTGCGTTTCTGTTGGACAAGCACGATACTATAGGGATAGATCTGGTCGCCATGTGCGTGAATGATATCATAGTAAAGGGTGCTACTCCTCTGTTTATGCTTGACTACATTTCCATGGGCAAGTTGGATGTTGATAAAGCCAAGGAGATCGTAAAGGGTATCGTAACCGGCTGTCTGGAAGCGGAATGTGCTCTTATTGGGGGTGAGACTGCCGAGATGCCAGGCTTCTATGCTGAAGGGGAATATGACATTGCGGGTTTTGCAGTAGGGCTTACGGGTAATGCAGATATTTTAGATGGATCTGAAATTGCCGTCGGATCCCAACTTGTTGGTATTGGATCCAGTGGCCTTCACAGTAACGGCTATTCCTTGGTACGCAAAATCTTTTTTGATGAGCTGCAAATGTCTGTTTATGACTATGTCGAAGAGTTTGGTCGTACTCTCGGGGAAGAGCTTTTGGAACCTACCAAAATATACGTTAGGATAATTAAGAGCCTTAAGCGCGATTTCAGCATCTGCGGAATTTCTCATATCACAGGGGGAGGTCTCATGGATAATATTCCACGCATACTACCCAAACGTTGCAAGGCGGTAATCGATACATCCTCATGGTCACCGCAGCCCATATTTTCATATCTAAAAAGGGCAGGGGATCTGTCAAACGGGGAAATGATGCGTACATTTAATAACGGTATTGGCCTCGTGATAGTGGTAAACGAAGATGATGTTAACGAGATAATTTTGAGATTAAAAGCGATGGATGAAATTGCCTATCATATCGGATCAGTGGAAGCAAGGAAAGATGGTGATGAGGCAGTCCAGTTCATTATGTAAGGATATATTGCAAGAGATATTTCCCCCTATTATGGTAAGTTCCTGTCTTTTGGGAGTATGTTGCAGATATGATGCCCGTCATTCCCTATGTTATGATTTGGTCAATTTTACTATTCCACTTCCCCATATATCCTTTTGTCCGGAGGAGTTGGGAGGCCTTCCCACTCCAAGGCCTTCTGCCAATATCATAGGGGGAGACGGATATGACGTCCTTTCCGGGGTTGGGAAAGTGGTCAATACCCTGGGCAAGGATGTGACCGACCATTTTCTTAAAGGGGCCTATAATGCCCTTTCATTGGCTAAATCAGCAGGTTCGGCCATTGCCGTCATGAAGCACAAAAGTCCTTCCTGCGGTCTTGAAACCCCCTATTGTGACAAGCCATCAGGACACGGTACCGGTGTCACGGCGGCACTCTTTGCACTTCACGGTATCAGAATCTTTGAATTGGATGCGCCTGATCCATTTCCATCACAATCATTTTTAAGGTGTTTGAAAGAAGCGGGGAAGATATGATTAGATATAGAGGAAGGCATATTCCTTTATGGGAAGACCATCATGAGCCCGATCCTATACACTTTCTGACTACCTCGGCAATGGTGTGGGCATATCCTTGGACCTCCTTTTTTTCTTTTCCCTCTACCATAACACGGCACAGGGGTTCTGTCCCCGAATAGCGGACCAAAACCCTCCCTTTTTCACCTAATTCTTGTTCCACTTTTCTAATAATATTGACGAGTTCAGGAACATTTGCCATCTCTGGTTTTGTTGTTACGGGAATATTTATCATGACCTGCGGAAATATATCCATTATCCTAGAAAGGCGTGAGAGGGGCTCTTCAAATCTTTTCATTGCAGAAAGGAGCTGCAATGCCGACAAAAGGCCGTCTCCTGTGGTATGGTGATTGAGAAAGATGATATGACCAGATTCTTCGCCGCCAAGCACGACATCATGGGCCATCATCTCTTCAAAAACATTGCGGTCTCCCACCTGTGCAGCCATGTGCATTATGCCCATTTTTTTTAGTGCAAAACGGAATCCCATATTGCTCATTACTGTGCTTATTACCATGTTGCTTTTGAGGTCTCCCCGGTCCTTGAGCATGCGGGCGCATATGGCCATGATATGGTCACCTGTGAGGGGGAAACCTTTTTCATCCACTGCAACGAGTCGATCCCCGTCTCCGTCGAACGCAAGCCCCACATCGGCAGATAATGCAACCACTCTATGTGATAGGTAATCAGTATGCTGTGAACCGCAATTATGGTTGATATTTTTACCATCAGGTTCAGCACTCAGGACCTCTATATCGGCCCCTAAATCTCTGAAAAGGAGGGGCGCAACCTTGTAAGTCGCACCGTTAGCACAATCAAGAACCACCTTCATTTTTTCAGGAAAATATTTTTGGGATACTGAGTTGCGCAGAAAAGAGATATATCGCTCCTCTCCGTCATCCACGGTATATGTCCTACCCTGATATGAATTTTCAGGGAGGTGCAATCCGCTCTCCTCTGCCCGAATCAGGTTTTCAATCTCCATCTCGGCCTTTTTCGAAAGCTTGTGTCCTTTATGGGAAAAAATCTTGAATCCATTATATTCATAGGGATTATGAGAGGCCGATATCACAATTCCTGCGCCTGCCCCAAGGTCTCTGACCAGGAAGGATATCCCGGGTGTAGGAAATATGCCGGCACTGTAAACATGTCCGTGACTGGAAAGTATACCTGATACAATTGCCCGTTCCAGTGCCTCACCCGATATTCTGGTATCCCTCCCTATCACAAAGGCAGGCTCAAGTCCCTGTCGATTGCAAAAACTGACCAAGGCCCGACCGAGACTGACACCAACTTCAGGTGTTATGGGATAACTGTCAGCTATCCCCCTGATCCCATCTGTACCGAATAACCTGTCCATGATTACATTATCTCTTCATCAGGCTGAATACATGGGCCATGATTTCGTCCACCAGGCCCTGAAGCCAGCCTGTCCCGATTTCTGCCTCGTCTCTGGTCAATCCTTTAATAACCCGGATATAATCTTTCCCCTCTTTTTTCACTGTATCTTCAATAACTCTTATGAAATTTTCTTTTTTTGGGCCATTACCCTCCAGGTTTAAACTGTCATTAAATACACGCTCCATGTCTGGCCAGGTCTTGAAAAATTTTTGTTTGGTCTGGATTGTTTTCCCTGACTTGCTACCGATTTTCTGATAGATTTCAATGGACCGGGGCATTTGGTTTGCCACATCCCGCAGCCTCTTTAGCCTTTCTGCAATTGCTTTATTTATTACATCAATGGCCCCATCTAAAAGGTCTTTCTCCATTGGGTCTTTGTCCACAATCCTGTATCGTATATCCAGGTACCACCTCCTGAGAGCGATGATATTTGCAATATACAGACTATTTAGTTCGATGATTCTCCTGACATTCGTATATAGGCCAGGATGGAAAGTAATGCTTCTGGACAGGGCCGGGTAGCCGAGGATAATGGTGCCTCCTTTGAGCACGTCCTTACGAAGGATGGTGCCCGCGGCCACTACCGTGCCATATTCCACTCTCACCGGGCCCACTATACCACCCTGCCCACCCAAAAAGATGGGCGGCTGATTCAGCATAACGCCTTTTGGAACATCCCCTATTAGAGATGCCGTAGCCTTGTCCTGATTAGGGGTATAATTGAAGTGTACAAAAGAGCTTCCTACTTCACTATGATTTTTTTCATCCGTCCCGCCGGCCATTAGACAGTCACAGAAATTTATGAGACTTCCAAGGGTGAGAAAAGGAAATAGTATGGTATGTTTTAATCCAACCGTATGTGCCAAACGGACACCTTCTTCCAAAAGACATGCCTCTCTTATCTGGGCACCTGATCCGATAGTGACCCTGTCCAGAAAACATGAATCATAAAATACACCTCCTTTGAGTTCTACTTTTGGCCCAAGTCGGCAGTTTTTCAGGGTCACCGGGGCTTCGTAACCAAGCTTGACTCCCGGCATGATAAGGGTCTTGGGACCATGGATCCTGCATCCTCCGTGTATGGTTACATTCTCTCCTGAAATCCTTCGTGGATCAATGTCCCGGCCGATTTCTACACTTTCAGGGCAACTGATTTTAACCCCCTTGTCCAGCAACTCTCTTATTATATTGTTATTGCCTTTCATCTTTATTCGGTTTGTGCGTTTGATTTTCAGTGTTACTCGTTTTTAACATTGATCCCTTGCAATCTACATGAATTTTATGGGATATTCAAGGAAATCCATCTCAAACAGTCTCGCTGTTAAGTATGCGTTGATATAGGATATAAGGCCGGAAGTCCTTTTCCTTCAAACTGAAGTCTCTAACATTGTGGATATCCAAGCCTTTTTGTGTTTAATTACACTTGAAGTATATACAGATAACCGACCTGCTTCAAAGTGCTAACCTGTTTACATATGAATTTTGTCGTGATATTGCAAGGAGGTTATGAGAACGTATATGGCGATAAAAACGATATTTCTGATAGTTACATTTTTTTTGGTATCCTTGTTTACGGTCTTCACATGGGCGAAGAAAGATATGGCTTTTGAGGATTGGCTGGAGGAGATACGCAGGCAGGCATTGGTTAGGGGCATTTCAGGAGAAACATTGGATGGGGCGTTGAATGGCCTTAAACCGATTCCCCGTGTCATTGAACTGGACCGCAACCAGCCGGAATTTGACATGACCCTGGATGAATATTTGCATCTGACTGTAACCGACAAGAGGATAACAAAGGGAAAAATCATGTTGGCGAAACACCGTGCTTTGCTTGCGGATATCTTTGACCGCTATGGTGTTCCACCCCGTTATATTGTTGCGTTATGGGCATTGGAGAGCGATTTCGGCAGGCGAACCTCTTCTTTTCCGGTGATTGGGGCGCTGGCCACCCTTGCCTATGAGGGCCGTCGCAGGTCGATGTTCCAGAAAGAACTGTTTTATGCCTTGCGCATCTTAGATGATGGAAGCATATCGAAACAGATGTTAAAAGGCTCCTGGGCAGGCGCCATGGGACAACTTCAGTTTATGCCTTCGACTTTTTACAGGTTTGCTGTAGACTACGATGGTAATGGCCAGGCAGATATATGGAATAGCCTAAAGGATGCATTTGCATCGGCAGCCAATTATCTGTCCAAATCAGGATGGAAAACAGGACGAAGATGGGGCCGGGAGGTCTGCCTGCCGAAGGGTTTTGATCGGGCTTTACTTGGACTCAAAACACATAAGCACCTTAGTGAATGGCAATCCTTAGGTGTGCGAGTGCCTAAGGGATATGACCTGCCGAAAGAACCTGATCTTTATGCATCCTTGATACAGCCGGATACTCCAAAAGGGAGGGCCTTTTTGGTATATGATAATTACCGTGTCATTCTTGATTGGAACAGATCCCACCTTTTTGGAATCGCGGTAGGGATCCTGGCCGACAATATCGAGGAACATTGAACAGGAGATGAAGGAAAACGATGAAAAAGGTGGTCAAATGGATTGTGATCATAACGGGAGGGCTTTCCCTGCTGCTTGTTGGCGCCTTGTTGGTCATACCGTTTTTTGTAGACATACAGGCGTTTAAACCGAAAATAGAGGAAAGGATATCCCGGGCCGCAGGCCGACCTTTCGTTATTGGAGGTGAAATCAAACTGTCCCTTTTTCCGTGGGCGGGTTTGGCCCTTTCAGATATTCATATGGGAAACCCGCCAGGTTTCGGGGACAACGATTTTGTATATATAAAATCGTTCGATGTCAGCGTAAAACTAATCCCTCTGCTTTCAAGAGATATACAGGTCAAGAAGTTTGTGGTACAGGGAGCCAGGTTTGCCCTGGAAAAGGGAAAGGATGGTTCATGCAACTGGGAGGAGATGGGAGAAGGAGCCAAAGAGTCGCCTGTGGCATCTGCTACACTGGAAAAAAGAGGAGGAGACAGCACGAAGGAACGGGATATTAAAGGTCTTCCTCTTAAGGCTTTTGCCGTTGGTGAATTTGCCATCACAGATTCCTCCATTCTATGGATTGATCATACGACAGGAACCCGTAGGGATATATCGGAAATAAATGTACATGTCCGCGACATGTCTCTTGACCGGCCTGTCAGGGTCAGTATTTCATCCATGATGGATAATCGGCCCTTCTGCCTGACAGGTGAATTTGGCCCATTGGGATTGGACCCGGGAAAGAGAAGAATCCCTTTTTCATTTAAAGTCCAGGCGCTGAATGAGCTAAAAATGACTATGAAAGGGAGGGTTGCTAAAGTCTTTGACCGTCCCGAATTTGATTGTTTGATAGACCTCAATCCATTTTCACTACAAAAATTGATATCATCCCTGGGAGAAAAAGTTGCTACGTCGGTGTCAGATCCGTCAGCACTAAACCGTATTTCAATCAATGCCCATGTGAAAGGAAATACACGGGCCATATCAGTTACCGACGGCTCTCTTTCTTTTGATGAATCAAAAATCAATTTTTCTATGAGTGCAGAAGATTTTAAAAGGCCGGACATAACCTTTGACATCAATCTTGATAAGATAGATTTGGACAGATATTTTCCTCTATTTACAGGGAAGGGCTCTTCTCCTGTAAAGGAGCAAAGGGCTGGAGAGAAAACAGTCAAGAAAGTTAAAAAAACGGATTACGCCCCCATGAGGGACCTGTTGCTCAAAGGAAGTGTTTCAGTTGGAGATCTTATCCTCCATGGTGCCAGGCTGCAGGATATTAATATCACTGTAGACGGCAGAAACGGCATTTTCCGGATGGAGCCTATAACCCTGAATGCATATCATGGCAGTATCAGTGCCAAAGCAACTGTGGATATTTCACGAACAGTACCCGAGAGTAGTATAGAAATTAAGAGCAAAGGGGTAGAGGTTCGGCCCCTGGTGAAGGAAGTTTCAGGAAAAGACCTTCTTGAAGGCAAGATTGATATGGATGCATATTTTAATATGGTCGGAGATAATCCTGAAAAGATTATTCCTGCACTTAACGGTAAAGGAAAGGTGTTTTTAAGGGACGGTGCTATCCTCGGAATTGACCTTGCAGGCATGATCCAGAATGTAAAAGCTGCCTTTTCTGAGCATGCAAAAAAGAGAGAAATCAGTTCCAAGACCGAATTTTCCGAGCTTAAATCCGTTTTTACCATTTCTGACGGCATACTTGACACGCAGGATACTGCACTTATCTCACACCATCTTCGGGTGGTGGCTATAGGGAAGGCGGATCTCGTGAGACAGTCTCTTGATTTTCGGGTGGAGCCAAATTATATCAGCAGGGCCGAAAAAGGGGAAGAAAAGAAGAAACAGAAGACCATGACGGTCCCGGTTTTGATCTCGGGCAGTTTTTCCTCTCCCGAGTTTCGGCCGGATCTTGAAGGCGCAGTGATAAAGGGTGTGGAAAAGGCCCTGTCGGATCAGTCAAGACTGGATAAACTTTTGGATCAGGAAACCGGTAAAAAGGAGAGAAAAAAGATCCTGAAAGATACAGTAAAGGATTTTCTTGATGGCTTTATTTCCGGTGACCAATAATGGTTATCCTG
>CAZQAA010000124.1:0-7633 GCA_964591255.1 uncultured Desulfobacterales bacterium
GAATATCTACAAATCTTGCGCTGAATCCAGATACCCTCACAATCAGGTCCTGATGTTTTTCCGGCTCCTTCTGCGCCGCCTTCATCTCGTCGGTACTCACAACATTGAACTGGACGTGATCAATGTCAAGATCATACCATGCATCGATGTAAACCTGCCACAACTGAGGCACACTTTTTTCAAAATCTATATGCCGTTCCATTGCAAACCCCTCCTTTCGAAAAATGTAAAAACAAGGGCATAGTACGCTTTCTTTTTTTCTCAATAATAGTTGATTATATCCCTAATCTTACTGACTGATACTGATAAGGATACCCAAATAACTTCAGTCAACTAAAGAATAATCATCCTACTCCATTCCAAACATATCCTTGTCTGCCCCGCAAACAGGACATACCCAGTCATCCGGAAGATCCTCAAACGGGGTCCCAGGAGATATACCATTATCAGGATCACCATCTTCAGGATCATAAACGTAAACGCAAACACTACAAACATATTTATCCATACCTAAAAACCTCCCTGTAATTTTTTATTAAACCACTCTGACACAAGCGCCAGATACTCCCCTAAAATTTATTCCTTAAGTCGCAAGCAAACAAGCTGCAAAAAAGGATTAAACAGCTTCCAGGTCTCTTCTCGTTTCCATGTCAAACAGTACCCTCTCCCGTGCCTTATCTATGCCAAGGGCTTTTCTTCTTTCATCAATATGTTGAATCATCAATCTGGCCATCTCGTATGGATCTTTCGCAAATCCCCATTTGCCAAAATCCAATTCACCCAGTTCTTCAAAAATATGCTTATAAAATTTGGTCTCCTTTATTATTGGAAAGGTTACACCAAAAACAGTATATACCCCTGATGCCACAAAATAATGGCCTATGGAAATTGCCTTTTCACTCATCCATTCAGGAGCAGCGCCTGCCACTGGAAGATCAGCAATGCTGTCGCCCAGGCCACCCGTACTAACCATCTCGGCACATGCGATAAGTATCCTGCTATTGTCAACACACGAGCCAAGGCCCAAAACCGGCGGCATCCCAACTGCCTCGCATACCTCCTTTAACCCATCTCCTGCCAAATGGGCAGCTTCGGGTCTATAAAGTCCTGCCTTGGCAAGTGCTATTTGGGCGCACCCGGTCTGCACAACAAGCACATCATTTCTGATCAGCTCTTTAACAAGCTCCACATGGACCCAGTCTTGTTTTACCCTGGGGTTTGTGCATCCCACCACTCCTGCCACCCCCCGGATCCTTCCATTAATAATGTTGTCATTAAGAGGCCTGTATGAAGACCTGAAGGTGCCACCAAGCATATAGTTGACGTACTCATGAGAAAACCCGTGTATCCCCATATTGGTGATATTGGGTATCTCTACCGGCAACTTCCGGTTTCGGAACCTTATTATAGCATTCTCCACGATGGCATCCGTACAATCCCGAGGATTATGCTCATCCAGTTGAATATGTTCCACACCCTCAATTCTACACCTGGGATTTGTGGTGAAAAGTTTTGTTCCATAGCAATCAGCTACTTTCGCCAAACCCTGCTTTATACACTGCACATCCACTCCCATAGCATCCACAGCACCCGTAACAAGAATCGCCTCTGTCGACATAAAATTGCCGGCATGTGGAATCCCGTGCCTGGACAGCATTTCTGCACCTGAACAGCACATGCCAACCAGATTAATATCTTTTGCCCCCGCATCATTGGCTGCTTTAATAAAAGTGGGATCACTAACGGAATCCAGCATGGATTCAAACAGATTGGGTTCATGACCATGAATGATGATATTCACACAATCTTCCTTCAAACAGCCCATATTCACCTCAGCCTGTGTAGGAGTAGGGGTACCAAAAAGGATATCGGAAATTTCGGTTGCCACCATGGAGCCTCCCCAACCATCCGCAAGAGCGGTCCTGCTGCACTGCTGTATGATATTCTTGTAATCCTGATCCACTCCCATGTGGGTCCTGTGCATCAATTCCATAATTTCACGCATGGCCCCCCGGGGAACGACCCCATGCTTTCTCCAGGTCTCGATAGTCTTTTCGGGAACTCTCTTGGCAAAAGGTATTTCCCCCTCCACCTGAACATATGTCCTTTCAAGCTCGTTATACAAATCGACTGCAATATCCTTTAGCTCCCTTCCTTCAACCTCTATACCTATGGAAGATGCCACATCTTCCAGCTTTATAGGATCCTTGATAGTATAATCTTTTATCTTGCCATTTACTACTTCCCTAAAAAGATCCAGCATGCTCATCCCATGGTCCGTATGGGCAGCAGCCCCGGCAGCCACCATGCGGGCAAAATTCCTGGACTGAATGGTGTCAATTGTTGCACCGCATACACCCTCTTTTCCATATGGGTCCTTTGCAACTAATCTGCAAGGCCCCATAGAGCAATGCTTGCAACAGGCAGAATCTGCACCAATGGGACATGGCTTCATGCTTGCTGCTCTGTGAAAGGCAGTCTGCACGCCATCCTTTTCTGCTTTTCTAAGCATTTGGGCAGTTGCTTCGCATATGGTCACATCTTTCATGTTCAGGGTTTGTTTTTTAGCATCTGTTTTCTTTTCCTTGTCCATGGTACATCCCTCCTCCATGTATGATTGAGAATATCAAATGTAACTAGCCACCCACTCGTTTCGGCAGGATATCTTGTAACTTTCCATCTGAATTTGAACCAATCCGGAATTTACCCGTCCACACCGCAGAAATCAGCTTGTACCTCAGCGTATCGTTTCCTCCCAAAGCTCAGAGATGCAGTTAATATGCAATTATTTCCTATGCCAAGTCTCAGACTACCTCATTTTTTGGGCAATCTCTTTTCCATATTCCTGGGATGCCTCGATGCCGTCAGGTTTGTATAAATAAGGCGTCTTCAGCCTCAACGATCCACTCACCATATCCATTTTAAAAATATTTTCCATAGTATGGTATATCCTATCAGGGGCCTCTCCACTCCAGCCGTAGGTGCCGAAGGCACCGCCCGGCTTCCCCTGAAGATTGACCTTTTCAGCCAAAAAAAGCATGGTCTTCATGCCTTGAATCATCTGTCCATGATAGGTGGCAGACCCAAACACGTAGGCTTCATACCCCTCAAGATCAGCCTCTTTTCTGATATCCATTACCTTCTTAAGTTCAGCCTCATGACCTTTCATCCGGATTCCCTCAGCAATAAGTTCCGCAATCTTCTTGGTACCCCCGGATCTTGTAGCAAAAACAACTAGCGCCGTACCCATCCTAACTCCCCTCTATTTTTACTTTTTGTTTTCAGGCTTCTCGTCTTCTTCCATCTTACCCGTGATTCTGGTTCCACAATGGGGGCAAAGTATGCTCACCTCTTCTTCGTTTCCAATAAATTTTTCCCGAAGTTTTTCTGGCCCCAAAAAGCTCACATCTCCACAGGCACACTGGGGGCATTCGGCCCTTACCATATATTTTTTCTTGGACATTGTTATTCCTCCCTGTCAACTATCCTGACTAACATAACAAGGTTTAGAGCCTCCCATCCTTGCCACTACTTCCGCAGTCCGGGATATAGCAGGTGACATTCACAAATTCACACTTTTCTTTACATGATGGACACTGCTCAGGAGGTGTTTCTGCTTTAACAGTATAGCCACAGTTTCCACACTTCCATTCTTCCATAATATCCTCTCCCTGTTTTTTACCCTTTCCACAGACCATGGAGGCTACAAAATTCTCTTGCGCTAAGATCTTTTGTTGACTCTACTTCAAATACTGCCACAGGGTCATCTCCTGGGTTCAAAAATTGCCGATACGCCTTTCCGTCTGTAATAAGTTCTATCCATTCTATGTAATGTTTCTCTTCCATTGGATGAGCAACACTCCCTACCATTACCTTAATCCCCTTATCCGTCTTTTCCATCACAGGGACATGTTTTTCCTTGGCCGCATCTACACTGTTTTCCGTCAGTAGCATCATCGGCTTATTGCAGCATACAAGCTCCCCTTTTCCCGTATGTAACACCTCAACGATATTGCCACATACCTCACATTTATAAACCTGCAATCTTTCAGTCATCTTCATTTCCTCCTTATGTTTGAGTGATTTTATTTTACCCGTTGCTCTAATTCATAACTTTTCATAATTTGTTAATGTAGGTTTGTCCAATTAATATATCAAAAGCCGTGCCACTCCATGGTTATACAAAATAAAGGCAAAAATCACCTTTAATATAAAAAGGTTAACACAAATCACACCAACAAGCGGAACAGATTTTCGCATCATATAAAAGTCAGCCCTGAGACAACCGTGTATCAAAGGACAGCCTTTTGGCTCTAACTTGTTGATACCACAAAAATATTTATTTAACCACAGAAAACTTGTACGCAATTCGTTTGCCACAGGAAAACAGCTTTGAAATGAGTCTGTTATAAAAAAGGCATAAAACATAAAAGTTTAAACTGTAATATTACAGGGTTATACCATATAAGGCCAGGTCGCCACAAATATAGGGTAAAGGGACAAATCCCAAAAACGTCTCAGGTTACAATGTGACACACAAGTGTATCGGGAGACATATCCAAAACAAAAAAAATCTAACTGTCTGATGCAGTTGAATGCGTGTCTGCGCTCACCCAAGATGGGCCACATTTTCCACAAGGCGCTCTCTTTTCGCTTGCCGCAGACAGATGTTGACCTGCAGCGATGAAGTTTTTATAATTTTAGAAAGGCTGTCACCAAACCCATGCCAAGGAGAGAAAAACATGTATTTTGAAAAAGCAGGCAAAATCAACACCAAAGCTGCCCTGAAACTGGCTTTCGAACGCGCCCGTGAGCTGGGCATCGATGAAGTGGTCATACCATCGACCTCTGGGGCCACCGGTTTTGCAGCCCTGGAATTAAACCCCGGCTGCCGCATCACCGTGGTCACCTATCACTGCGGTTTTCGCGAACCTTTTCAGAAAGTGATGCCTGACGAGGCGCGCAGTGATCTTGAAAGGCGCGGCGCCGCGGTGGTTTCGGCCACCCATGCCTTGAGCGGTGTGGAACGCTCGCTTGCCAAGAAGCACGGCGGCATCCACCCGGTGCTGGTCATCGCCGACACCCTGCGCCTCTTCGGCCAGGGCACCAAGGTGGCCGTGGAAGTCGCCATCATGGCAGCCGATGCCGGCATGCTCAGCGGCGAAGACATCGTGGCCCTCGGCGGTACCGGCCAAGGCGTGGACACTGCCCTGGTGCTGAAGCCGGCCAACCAGTCCGATCTGTACGACCTGCGCATCCGGGAAATCATCTGCAAGCCCCGTGTTTTTTGAGAATCTTAAGAGATACAATTCTGCAAGCAGTTTTATTGAAACCGTTATCCTTTGACCCCTTTTTTCAATTACCGTGACATGGGCGACAGGGATCAGACGATTCGGTATTACCGCCTGGCCCTGGAACTGGACCCGAATATCGATCTCGCCAGGCGGAATCCACAGGCGCTCGACCAGGGATCCTCCCGGCAGCCATCCTTAAGACGCTTGATAAAAAGCGCCCCGGTGCGCACTATCCGGAAGAGGGAACAATCCCTGCCGTTGATCGGGAGGTATGGATGAACCTCTTGGACTGGTCCATATTGGCGGTCTATATTCTGGTGATTCTCTCCATGAGTTATCTCGTGGGCAGGCGGCAGGGATCCCAGGAGGATTATTATGTAGGCGGCCGCAGCATCCCCGCCTGGCAGGCGGCCCTTTCCCTCATGGCGACCCAGGTCAGCGCCATCAGTCTCATCGGAGCGCCGGCGTTTATCGCATTGAAATCCGGCGGCGGCTTGAAATGGCTTCAGTACGAGTTCGCCATCCCCCTGGCCATGATCGTGATAATGGGCACCGTGGTGCCCATGTACCGCAGAACGGGTATCATCAGTATCTACGAATATCTGGAATGGCGCTTCGGCCCGTCCGTCAGAAGCCTCCTCGGTTTTATATTCATGGCCTCACGGGGGTTGGCCTCGGGAGTGACGCTCCTGGCCACCTCCATCGTGACCAGTGTATGCCTCGATCTGCCGCTTTTCGAGACCGTTCTGCTTATCGGGATCGTTTCCATCGCATATACAACGCTGGGTGGGATCCGGGCCGATATCTATTCCGACATCATCCAACTGGTCATCCTCTGGGGCGGCGCGCTCATCTGCCTGGTCATCCTCTCCAGAATGTCCGGCGGAGGCCTTCTGTCCCCGGACCTGCCGAGGGAACGCTTCGGGATTTTCCAGATGACGGGGAGCGGTCTGGGAGACGGCCGGACCTTCGGTTTCTGGCCCATGCTGGTAGGCGGATTTTTCCTGTACCTGTCCTATTACGGATGTGACCAAAGTGAAACCCAGCGGCTTCTCACGACACGAGGCGAGAGGGAGGCCCAAAAGGCCCTCCTGATCAACGGCCTCCTCCGGTTCCCCCTGGTAATCACCTATTGCGGCGTGGGTGTCCTGCTGATCCCGTTTCTTGTCCATCACCCCAATTTCCTGGCGGGGCTTGAAGGAAAATCACCTGATTTTCTTCTTCCCTATTTCCTGCTTAGGTACATGCCCCACGGCCTGCTGGGCCTGCTAGTGGCGGGAATATTTGCGGCCTCCATGTCAAGCCTGGACAGTGCACTCAATTCCCTGAGCGCCGTGATACTGCGGGACTTTCTCCAGAAATACATCCCCCGCCTGAGGGGGATCGGCGGGAAAAAAGAGGTGTGGCTTTCCAAGTTGCTCACCGTCGCGTGGGGGATATTGTGTACCGTCTTTGCACTGGGCATGATCGGGGGACCCGAAACGGTTCTGGTCCTTGTCAACAAGATTGGATCGGCGTTTTATGGCCCGATCCTTGCCGTTTTCTGGCTGGGGATCATGACGCGAAGGGCAAACGAACATGGAGCGATCCTCGGGCTTGTACTCGGGGTGGGAGTGAATATCTTTATATGGCGCATCTTCGGCAATGCGGTTTCCTGGCTCTGGTGGAACCCCATCGGTTTTTTCGCTTCTTTTCTGGCAGGCTATGCAGGAAGTTTTATGGTTGCCCGAAAGGTCCGGCCCGGCCCCCGGGAGATGCCGGGGAAAACGGGGGCAAGGCGTTTTCCCACATGCTACGCCGTCTGCCTCACGGGGGCCTTCGCGGGAATCCTCGTCGTATGCCTCGTCCTGCAGTTCCTGTTGAGCGGCTGATAAAAGGGGCCGGCCGAATAATTGTCAATCCCGGCAAAATTAGCGAGTCTTAAAAGGTCAAATCTACGGTTGACTGTTAATTGAAAACGCAATGACAAAACATAGTATGTCCAGGATTGAGATATAGAGTATCCCTGTGCCAGGTACCATATTATGAACCTATGAGCGTAGCAATCTATCTTACTCCTGGACGAAAAAATCTTTTTGGAGATGATGATAAGGACGCTCCTCGATTTCCCGTCGGCCCAGGTCATGCCGCTGCTTCCTCTTTTGCTGATGGTTGAAGAACTGGCGCACCCAATGCGCATAGAAAGGGCGGCGTAGCCTATACAGGCAGGGTTTTTATTGTTTTTGTGTTGTTTTTTGCATTATAGTATCATAATTGCCCCGACAAAACTGTCGGATAATATTATGTTACCCTAATGATTGATAACTAATGTTCAAGACCAAACGATTTCGAGAAAGGGA
>CAZQAA010000125.1:0-4810 GCA_964591255.1 uncultured Desulfobacterales bacterium
ACCTTAACCTAAATATTTCAAAAATATTTTTGGAGATAAAAAAATGTCGGGAGAGGAAAAGCAGGAATTCTGGAGATGGAGAGAATCTAACTGGAAAAACCCAGATATAGATTGGAAAAAGGCCAGATTCATTACAGCAGGGATAGACGTAGGCTCGGTCAGTTCACAGGCCGTGATTATGGCAGATGGCCAGATATTTTCGTACGGCAATATGAGAACAGGATCCAGTAGCCCGGACAGTGCACGCAATGCCCTGGATTTTGCCCTTAAGACATCAGACATGCCGGAAGACAGACTCGATTACTGCATTGGCACCGGCTACGGCCGGGTCAACGTTCCCATGGCCGACCGTTCCATAACCGAGATTGCATGTCATGCCAGGGGAGCTAATTTTATTTACGGTTCTAAGGTTCGTTGTGTGCTAGACGTGGGGGGACAGGATATTAAGGTGATCCAGTGTGATGAAAAGGGCAAGGTGACCAACTTCCTGATGAACGATAAATGCGCCGCAGGAACCGGCAGGGGAATGGAGGTCATGGCAGACCTCCTTGGGATCTCCGTAAACGAGGTAGGTGAACGGTCCTTTCAGTTTGACGGTGAAGAGCCCCCTCCAGTGTCGAGTATCTGCGTAGTCTATGCCAAATCAGAGGCGACCAGTCTTCTGAGAAAGGGCTGGCCTGTAGAATGCGTGCTTGCTGCATACTGCAGGGCTATAGCAACACGGATTTATTCCCTGATCAAAAGAGTAGGAGCCCGGCCCCTGTTTGCGGTTACAGGAGGGATGGCCAAGAACCGTGGCGTGATGGACAGATTGATCCCCTTAGTCGGACTTGAGCAGGCCCGGACCACGTGGGATACCCAGATCGCAGGGGCGCTCGGAGCCGCCCTTTTTGGATATGACCTCTGCATAAAGGGAAAACCATCTGTCTAAAAATGTTTTTCGTAATTTCTTTGTTACCACAGCACACTGTATATGTTACCATAGCACACTGTAGGCCCTTACCGGGGTGTGTATCCCCTTTACGCTGATATCACCCACATCTTCTGTTTCTACATGGTCCTTTACCTTACTGTAAGTCCTTTGACTTATCAGGATCTGTCCTGGCTTGGCAATGGACTCCAAACGAGCCGCCACATTAACTTGGTTCCCGATTACCGTATAGTCCCTGTGAGTATCCGATCCAATGTTTCCAACCGTCATAAACCCCGTATTAATCCCAATACCAACTCCTAATTCATGTCCGTATTGGTTCCAGTCGTCTCTTAAGGCAACAGTCCTCCTCTGCATATCAATGGCCATATGCACTGCCTGTTCAGCATGATTTTTGACCTCGATCGGAGCACCAAAAAAGATGAGAAGACCATCTCCAACTATCTTGTTCAGAGTCCCATCATAAAGATGTACAATTTTAATCATTTCAGTTAAATATCTATCAAGCAAATAAAACAGTTCTTCCGGCTCAATATTGTCAGTTAGCCCTGAAAAGTCTCTTATATCTGTAAATACCACGGTCATAGTCTTTCTCTGCAACTCAGTGCCGAAACCTTGTCCGCTTGTGAGGATCTGCTCCGTTATCTTCGGCGAGAGATAGCGTCTGAGTTCATTATATCTTTCAAGTTGGTCCACCTGATCCTTGACCTTCTTCTCGAGTTCATGGTTCAGCGTAAGGAGATTCTGTTGCGCCTTACGGAGTTCCTCTGTTCGTTCCTCGACTTTCTGTTCAAGTTTTTGGGCATATTCGTCTATCCGCGCCTTTGCTTCCCGCAGCCGTGCATTTGCTTCTTTGAGTGCAAGAAATGCCTCATTTCTATCCCTTATACTTCTTCTGAGTTCATCGATTGTTTGCAGCATCTCAGTTCCCACATCCTGGCGGTGAGCCTGCAGCCTGAAAATTTGGGTTAGACGGGAAAGAAAAGGCATTTGATCGTACGTAACATCTAATATAAAATAAGGGGCCATAAACACCTCACCAGCATTAAGGAGGATACGGCCATCCTTACTAATGGTCTCCGTTATGAGAATCGCTTCCGTGCAAGCGCCGCTTTTATGAGGATGGTCAAGGGTCTTCTCTCTGTATTTTCCCAGAAATACTTTTTGCCCATTGACCAATTCATGCTCCAGGATGACCCTCCGGCCTGCAACACGACGCTCACCAGTTAGCGGATCATTTAAGGTCATGATATCTCCCTCTATTTTAACATCAAGGGCATAGGGAATGAATTCCGGTTCCTGATTGAACAGGACCTCGGGGTTGTAAGGATTGAGAGACCGTTTTATAGAGGCAGGAGGCAAGCCCCACATGGTGGGAATAGAGGAAATAATTCCCCTTGTATAGGGATCACCTATGTAATCCTGGTCGGCATCAAAATCGCTGTGGTATTCAATTCTTAAAATGGTTCGAATCTTTTTCAGACTGCGGTCGTATACAGGTGGCAAGACCAGACTTATATCTTTTGTGTCTACAAAATTTTTTGTAAAAGATGGCAACCTCTTGAATCCATCATTTGGAGTGGCAAAAACCCTCTCAAAGTAGTGAATACGACCAAGAGAACGCAGTTTTACTGAAGAGGCGCCACAGTTAAAGAAAAAATCCGGTTCCCCAACCAGTTCTTTGCCCCTTCGGAGGATTTTTTGAAAATTTTCATAGGTAGTCCACTCGTCTTCATTCATAAAAAAATCGACAGGGGAACGATATTCATCCGAAGGGTAAGAAAGGCCACTGAACAGGGCCTGGTATGAGCCTAATCTGCTTTTGACATATGCGGCAATTATCTTGATATTCCGATTGCTGATACTATCGAGCCTCGTCATGGTACATGCCTGAGCAATCGAATTACAGATTTTATCTTACTGTCTTGCCTCTAAATTATCGAACAAAATTTAACAATCAACAACCGATCTGCTATACTATAATTAGTATATTTCATATGATAGCAACCTGACAAGAAATTTAATCCGGTTGGTAACGTCAAGAGTTTTGTGTCATGAGGAAAGGGGTGAAAGTTTTTTCCCATTCCTGCGATCATACCTAGCATCATGGCAGCCTAACTCCTCCTTCTTTTTTCGTTATCTTGGATTTCTACCTAATCCTTCCTTTGACACAAGATATAATATGCTACCTGCCTTCACTGCATCTGTTGACATCCAGGTCTGTTTTGGCTATATTGTACCCATAAAGAACGACTTATTATCATTTTTACTCAACTTTGGTCAGGTGGGCCTGGGGGGATAATCACGCTTCCATTTTCCGTGTCATCCTGGACAGGGTTGAACAGGCAGGATCTTCAAGGCCATGGAGGGCTTTGGAAAGGAGACGCAGAGATGAAAAAGCTATGTGTTTATTTTCCCCTGTTTTTTTTGATGGTGGTGCTCATGTCAGTCAGTTCAGGCGCCTTCTGCCATGACCGGGCCGTAGTGCCTGAAGGTATCAGCAAGGCGGGCTGGGAAAAGATAAAGGCGACTGTTGAGCGGGACATATACCGGCTTGAGGGAGACGAACGTACCGGCGGGTATCAGGCGTTCAACCATGTTCACGGTTTTGCTGCAGGTTTTACGGAGGACGGTCTTGCAGTGAGTCTGCGCAAGGGGGATATGGAATGGAAATGGGGTCTAAGCCTGAGCAGGTATGGATATGGACCTGATCTTGACACCATACCGGGTACGGAGAGGATAATCGTAAAAGGGAACCGTATCGAGTATCACCGGGGGGATCTGGTGGAGTGGTACATCAATGATCACCGTGGTATTGAGCAGGGCTTTACCTTGAAGTCTCGGCCTGTCAGCCGGACCGGTTCAGGGCCTTTTCTGCTGGAAATGAAAGGTGTGACCGGCCTTATTCCTGATGTGGAAAAGGGAGGCAGGGGGATCATCTACCGGGATGCCCGGGGAAACGAGGTTTTACGGTATTGCGGTCTTTATGCCCATGATGCTGAGGGTAAGGAACTGTCTGCCAGGATGAGTGCGGACAGGGAAGGGATCCTTCTTGTGATAGATGATCATGATGCGGTCTATCCCATTACCATCGACCCGTTTATCGAGACAAAAAAGCTCACCGCCTCGGACGGCGCGGCCAATGACTACTGTGGCTCCAGCGTAACCATAAGCGGAGACACGGCCATTGTCGGGGCCTGGGGGGGTGATAATGCTTCCGGTTCTGCGTACATATTTTACCGTGACCAGGGTGGTGCAAACAACTGGGGACAGGTGAAGAAACTCCTTGCCTCTGACGGAGCGGCCTATGACGACTTTGGCATTAGCGTATCTGTCAACGGAGATGTGGCCATTGTAGGGGCTTATAAGAATGATGACAATGGCTCTGATTCTGGTTCCGCGTACATATTTTACTGTGATCAGGGTGGTGCAAACAACTGGGGAGAGGTGAAGAAACTCCTTGCCTCAGACAGCGCGGCCGATGACTGGTTTGGCTACAGCGTATCGATCAGCGGAGATGTGGCCATTGTAGGGGCTTATTGGGATGATGACAATGGCGATGATTCCGGTTCTGCGTACATATTTTACCGTGATCAGGGTGGTGCAAACAACTGGGGAGAAGTGAAGAAGCTCAATACCTCAAACTACTTTGGCTGGAGCGTATCAATCAGCGGCGACTGGGTCATTGTCGGGGCTTATGGAGATGATGATAATGGGGTCGATGCCGGTTCTGCGTACATCTTTTACCGTGACCAGGGTGGATCGGACAACTGGGGAGAGGTGAAGAAGCTCCTTGCCTCGGACGGTGCGGCCGGTGACCAGTTTGGCTACAGCGTATCCATAAGCGGAGATACGGCCATTGTGGGGGCCTGGTGGGAT
>CAZQAA010000126.1:0-18024 GCA_964591255.1 uncultured Desulfobacterales bacterium
CTTGTTGGCCACTCTCTCCCATGAAACGGTTTGGGGCATTTCAAAGACCATTTCTGCCGTTTTACGCTCCACTTGGAGAATGGTTTCTGCAAGCCCCTTTTCAATAAATGGCCTGAATTCAGGATTCGAATTAACGAGGCGCAATAGTTTTTCTGTTAACCTGAACGGAGCGGTAAGGGCTTCACCTGCTCGCAAGAGCGAATTCCGGAAGACATCCTTGACAAGCCCCTCTTCCGCATCCCTGTCATATTTAAGATTGCTGAAACTGGCATCATCCGAATATTTTTTGATCTGTTCCTCGGCCATTGCCTGATAAGTAATGGAAAGATCTCTAAAAAAAGTGTCAGATATTTCAAGACCTTCTTCTATGATAAGGGCATGCATCAAAGTGGTAACTATGTCGATTGCCATCCTGTTCAGCCCACTACTCTGGTCTTCGGGTGAGGCTTTTTGATGTTTATGTTCAAAAGGATCCTCGCTGAACATAACCTGTGCCCTTGACGAGGCCTTTCTAAAAACCTCGATTAAGGTGAATATTTCTACTCCCCAGTTTGTTGCGAAACGCATTTTTTTTAGCAGGTCCACGTGAAAGGCTACTTCACCGGAAAGCTGATAGTTGAATCCCAGCAAAAACTCTATCAGATCCAACATCTTTTCCTCCTTGCTTTCTGTGAATTTCCTTTTCAGGGATAGAAGGAGGGGATCCAGGAGGAGTCTTTTGACACGACCGTACATTCGGCCATCAGCTATTCTGGCATAATAGGCCTTTGCAAAGTCATAGTTTAGGGCAACGACGGGGTAAAACAGGCGATCAAGCTGAACACGCTTAAACGTCCGTATATCCGCATCCAACAGGCCAATGGACTGAGCCCCCAATGCAATGGCAATCCCGAAACTGAGGAACATGTTTTTGCCCTTGCCGGGATCGCTTATTTTGAAGCCCGCATTATTCAAGGTTTCGTAAATACTGCTGAAACCTGGACCGTCATTCCACTGGATCAGGTAGTTTTTTATCTTTGAGGCCATCAGCAAGTCCCGTAAAACAAATGCTTCTGCTTCTGTAGCTTGGTCCAGGCCAAAAATAATATGTGACAGATAGGTTACATCTTTGAGTTGTCTCAGTATGTTTTGAAATACCGGGAGGTTAAGAGGATCTTGATATTCACTTGCAAGTAACGGAATAATAAGAACAGTCTTCTTCCATTTGGAGTGGAGCCTGAGTTCTGATCTCAGATGTTTTTTGTCCCGCCCAAGGATGTGGAATGTAGTTATTTTGCTGCTGTTTTGTGAAAAATCAGGAATAGATATCCCTCCCCTCTTTATAAGATCAATACTCTGAAAAACAGCATGAAAGTAATGGAATCATCAAGGTTTGTCAACCATACTAAACGCATGCTGACTGCGGTCTGCCTGGATTTTTTCTTGCACGGCAGTTTATAACCTGATAACTTTCTTCCCAAAATTGCGATCCAAAAGCAAGGAGATACAGGAGTGATTCCGCCTATCAAAACATGTTTGCAGCTTATGGACAGGTACGGGATGCTTGAAAACATCAAGGACCACTCTATCGTTGTTGCAAAAGTGGCTTGCCTTATTGCCAGAGGCCTTCATAAGGCTGGAGAGGATATCTCTATTACCAAAACCGTGGCTGCCGCCCTTTTGCACGATATCGGCAAGACCGAAAGCCTGAAATTCGGGGGAAATCACTCGGAAATAGGGAGGTCCATTTGTCTTGAAAACCATCTTGATGAGATTGCCGGCATCATTGCCGAACATGTTGTATTGAGAGACCCTTCCCTTGAAGGAGGCTGCTCGGAAACGGAGATAATATTCTACGCGGACAAGCGTGTTAATCACGACCAGGTTGTGACCCTGGAGGAGCGCCTTGCCTATATTCTGAAGCGGTATGGCAGAAACCAGGCTGCCTTGTGCCATGCCATAAGGCTCAATTTTGAACTTTGCAGTAAGGTGGAAAAAAAACTTTTTATGAAGTTGGATTTCCAGCCAACTGCATTAGCTGATATTATAAGATAGACGCCAAAGGTTGTCCTGCCCCTGAATGGCCCTCTTGATAATAGTATTTTCTGCTGTTTCAATAAATTTACAGATCCAGACCCATTGGACAAGTTATCTCTCCAGTAAATCTATAGGGCTTTATGGGCAGTCTTTTACATGCATAGCGTCCGTTAAAAGTAAACCACATAATAAGGTGTTTGTGATTTTTACTCATTGATTTCGCCTATAAATAACCGGTTCTTTCGAGCTTATAGAGCCAGATTCAAATACTGGTTTGCCTGATGTAGAATCTTTTCCTTCTATAATAAATAATCGATATGAAGCATCACCCGATACCTTTTGAATCCTGACTTCCTTTATATAATCGCCGCGAAAATTCCATCCCCAGGCATTGTCTTTTGCAAGTTCTTTTCTGATTTCGTTCCCATCTTTTACATAAATGCAATAACCTTTTACTTTTATAGTATTGCCGTTAACCATTATAACTACGCTTAGCAGTCTGTTGTTAGATGGAGCTTCTGCACCAGCAATAGCTGTTAAAGATGTCTGCCAACCGAGAAGAAGCCCAACTACTAATTGAAATAAAATAAGCATTTTTCTTTCCATTTAATTCCTCCTTTTTCTTCATGCTTTCAGTTTGTGTGGATATGCCTTCTGGCCTGACAACTCCTCACCCAGCTTGAGCATCTGCTCCATTTGACGGCGGGCCGGCCATTCCTCTCCAGTAAACCATATTCCTTTTTGATTAATGAACAACTTGGTTCCCTGGGGCATGAAATCCTTGTAGGCCAAGATGATTTGCTGTAATTGTTTTCCCAGAACCGGTTTTGAACCCAGTGGCTCCGGCAGGTTCACTTCAAAGGCATCACTAAATTCCGGCAGGATGTCCTTCGGGACTACCGGCCGGACCTTTGCAATATTTAAGGCAAGATTCATAAGGAATTTTCTGTGACCGGTAAATTTTCGGTGAATAACGATGGAAGTGTTGAATTTTTCATCAGCAGAAAAGCACAGCACCCAGCCGATGATACTTTTTGTCCGTTTCCTGGGTTTGTAGGCTCTTATGGTTTCGGTGTCATTGGTTTCAGCATAAAATGCTTCCCTGCCGGCTGATCGAAAAAGGATTCTGCTCAAAGTGAGTTTGCGTCCAGTTATTTGGATGATTTCCCTGACACCGGTAGCTCTGGGCAAAGAGCGATATTCGTTTTTTGGAATATTATAGACCAAGAACAATTTCTTATTGTTGGATGAAACCTGGAATAACTCTTTGCGAGGATTCGGCTCCACCCGTTTGGAAAAGAAACGCCCTAATGTTTGCAGGCAAAGGGGTTCTATTTTCCTGATTAGCTCGGGACGGTTGGCGGCTTTTTCAAAGCCCATTGACCGCAGGGCCCTTAAAGACGTTCTTCGTTTTCCAACGCTTTTGATGACAACAATTATTCCCCACAACATTCCACCGCCCCATAGTACAGAGAAAATGACGAGGAAGTATAGCATTGCTGGGTTCTGCCGGATGTTGTTTAAAAATTCGTCCATTGCGATGTTTCCTCCCTGTATCTGTCAATGGTCTCTGAACTTATTGTAGTGGCGGCTGTACGAAAAGTTAATTCAGGCCGTAAACACCTGTCAAACATAAGCCACAAGACAGAATATTGCAAAAAGCCTATTTTCTTATAATAAATCAAAAAGGGGAATCAGGAAAAGTCCCTTCATACTTGTCATAAAAAAGCCCCACCTGAGTTTGTTTTAGTGATTCATTAGCCCTAAAAATTGCTGTCATCCCAACAGTTCAACGTTTTCCCCATTCCCGGCTTTACACGGCATGTAAAGCTACATGGTTAATGTTATTATATCGTCTCTTTTCTTGATTCCTTGAATCCCCCTAAAACCTAGAAGACTGTGTCTTCAGTGTGCCGCTTGCCCTTCTTGAAGTATCTTTATGGCTATGGCAAGCGAAACAAGCCGTGTTAATTCATTATGAAGTGTGATATAGAAATAACTTAGGAATAGGGCATAGGCCCGTATGGGGGTCTGGATGTTAATAGCAGTAAACAGAAACAGGAATAATAAGCATGGAGATTCAAACCGATTATCTTGTTATTGGGAGTGGAATTGCGGGGCTCTCTTTTGCCCTGGAGGCATGTAAGTCCGGTACAGTGGCTATTGTCACAAAAAAGGAAAAGATGGAGGGTTCTACTAACTACGCCCAGGGAGGAATCGCATCCGTTTTAGATCCGGAAGATAAATTTGAATATCATATCAAAGATACCCTTGAATCCGGGGATGGCCTTTGCCATGAAGATGTGGTGAGAATGGTGGTTAAGGATGGCCCTTCAAGGATCAGGGAGCTTATGTCCTTAGGGATTCATTTTTCCCGCCAGATGGAAGACAAAGAGGCCCTTGATCTCGGGCGCGAAGGAGGTCATTCAAGGCGCAGGATTGTCCATACAAAGGATCATACAGGACAGGAGGTTGAAAAAGTTCTTCTTAAGCGAGTCGAGGAAAATGAGAACATCCGGATATACGAATACCAGATGGTTATTGATCTTATCACCACATCAAAGTTGATCAGGAGAGGGATAATAAACAATGAAACCAGCAAGGCGTGCTGGGGTGCATATGTTTTGGATATCAATGAGGGTCGTGTTGTCACATTTCTGGCAAGGACCACAGTGTTGTCAACAGGCGGGGCCGGTAAAGTGTACCTGTATACGAGCAATCCAGATATTGCTACAGGAGACGGTATTGCCATAGGTTACAGGGCAGGTGTCAAGGTGGCCAATATGGAGTTTGTGCAGTTTCATCCTACCTGCCTCTACCATCCCTTGGCCAAAAATTTTCTTATCTCCGAGGCGGTTCGGGGCGAGGGAGGGGTGCTGCTGGACAAAAAAGGGAATCGTTTTATGGAAAAGTATCATCCCCTGAGGGATCTGGCATTTAGAGATATCGTGGCACGTTCAATAGATATGGAGCTAAAAAAGAGCGGAGATGAGTGTGTGTATCTGGATATAAGTCACAAGCCTGCAGCATTTGTCAAGGACAGATTTCCACATATATACGAAGTTTGCCTGAAATTTCAAATTGATATAACCAAGGATCCTATACCTGTAGTTCCTGCGGCCCATTACATGTGCGGTGGCCTTTTGACAGACCAGAACGGACTTACGAACTTGAAAAATCTTTATGCAATCGGCGAGGTAGCCTGTACAGGACTCCACGGTGCCAATCGCCTGGCAAGCAACTCGCTCCTTGAGGCCCTTGTGTTCGCAAGACGTGCCGCTTGGAGTGCGGCGCATTATTTAGAAGAGAAAAGGGATGAACCCTTTCCAAAACCACCGGAATGGGATCCGGGCAGCGCCACAGACAGCGAGGAAACTGTTGTTGTCTCACATAACTGGGACGAAATCAGGAGATTTATGTGGAACTATGTGGGGATCGTCAGGACGAACAAGCGCCTGGCAAGGGCCAGGCGGAGGATAGAGACCATTCAGGAGGAAATAAAGGAGTATTACTGGAACTTTATCATTACAATGGATTTGCTGGAATTGAGAAATCTGGCGCTCGTGGCGGAATTGATTATCACTTGCGCATCTTTACGGAAGGAAAGCCGTGGCCTGCATTACAACTTGGATTATCCTGATCGGGATGACAAGCACTGGCGTCAGGATACGGTAATATGGCTCTGAACTTCCTTATTCAAAGTCCCTTTCCCACAAAATCCCTATAAGCTGCAAGAAGGTTTTGACAGCTGCAAATGTAAGCCCGCACCCAATTATTGTCAGGGCAAGGTACAGAAGGCCCATAAAGATAAAATACTCAATATTCCATTGCCACTCGAAACTAAACGGTGTCATGTCCCTATCTCCTTTAAACGGCTTCCTCGTTCAATGCTCTTTCCTTGGGAAAGACGGGCAGATAGCGGTATGCAGCAGAAAAGATCAGGAAACCGTAACCAATAACTGCCAGTCCGATGCCCCATTCCTGCCATGTGGGCAGATAGCTCCAGAATTTATCAAAGGGCAGTACGGGGATAGCAAGTGTAACCACAATAAAAACAAAACGGTTTAGTACAATACCGGTACAGTTCAGGAGACAGGCAGTGATTAGCCATGCCCCATTTTGTCTTGCCTTGGGGATCATGAGGATAATGGCAGGGAGGATACCGCATATAAATATCTCCATCACCACCATCCAGACGCCATATGGACCCTCCCTGTAAAAGTCCAAAAATCTGAACCCGGCCTCTGGAGCCACTTTATAAATCCAGCCAAGGGTATCCGCAATTTTCAAAATTATATATAGAGAAAGAAGCCATGCAGATATTTTGGCCAGCAACTGTATGGTGGCATCAGGAACCAGTTTTTTACGGGTAATCTTCTCCGTCAGTTTTGTACATAATATTGTAAAGCACGGTCCCGCTGCTATCGCCGACAGGACAAACAGGAAAAACGTCCATGGCCATATGTAAAATCCCCCTCTGGCGGCAAATGGTCGTGCGTACATTACGCCGAACATCCCCCCTAGGGAGCCCTGATGGAAAAAAGAGAGAAAAGTGCCTGTTGCAGCGAAGACGGCCATGATTTCGTGCAAATTATGGCCGAATAGACGAAGCCCCCGGATTTTTTTCAACTGCCTGTTTTCGAAAATAAGCGGTATGAATTCTATGGTGAGGACCATGAGATAGCAGGTAATGCAGAAGGAGACCTCCACCAGCATAGAGTGAATGTTTGCATGCCAGAATATAAACCATCCCCGCAAGGGCTGGCCTATATCTATACCCAGCATGCCCATTGCCCCGGAATAACAGATAAACCCTATAATTACAGCGGTATTGATGATGTTTTTCAGTTCCTTTTTACCGATGATATAGGTCAAAAAACCGGTAAAAAAGGCCCCGGCTCCAAGGGCGATCACTGCAAGATCGAAAACAATCCATAGGGCAAATGCAAAGATATTACTCATATTGGTCTGGTTTAGTGCCTTCCAGAGACATAGAAAGGCGGACAGTCCACCCCATGCAAGAAGCCCCAGCCATGGCAGTGTCCAGAGGAAAAACACTTTTGTGGAACATCTTTTTACGCCTTCCGGAAGCAATGGCGAATCCATCTATTTGTCCTCCTGAGACTTACTGTAACTTGTTTAACCTGTTGCCCTTTTAACGGGTTTGAATTCTCCTGGCAGAAAATTATCGGCCATCTTTCTCACCCAATCCTTGGTAGAGAGATAATAGACTTTCGGTTTTGTGTTCAATCGTTCTAAGAGCCTGAAGGCGTAGGGGCTTTTAATTAACCGCGATACCTTGTGTTTCGGGTTGTTAAGATCTCCGAATGTAATGGCCTGGGCCGGACATGCCTCGGTACATGCCGTAATATATTCACCCTCTTCAATTTCTCTCCGACCTTCTGCATACGCCCTCTCTTTTGCCCGCATGAGACGATGGTGACAGAAAGTACACTTTTCCACAACCCCTCTCATCCTGGGAGAAACTTCGGGAGACAGATACCGTTCCAGGCCCTTTCCCTTCGGGAAATAGGCATCCCACCAGTTAAAATACCTTGCGTGGTACGGGCAGGCGGCCTGGCAGTAACGGCATCCTATGCAACGGGTATAGATTTGGCTGACAATCCCGGTATTAAAATCAAGCCGTGTGGCCGTTGCGACGCAAACGGAAACACATGGTGGATGATGACCTCCTTTACCGTCTTCTTCGCAATGCATGCATGGCCGTGGAAAATAACTAATCTCGGCATATGGGAATTCCCTGCCATTGTTAATCTTATAGAGTTGCATCCAGGTAATGCTACGTTCTTTATCCGACTCGTCACTTCTGACGGACACGTTGTTTTCAGCGGCGCAAGCAACTTCACAGGTGCCGCAGCCGGTACACTTGTCTAAGTCAATAACCATCCCGTATCTGTGTTTCCCGTGGCCATCACCTTTTTCCATTGATATACCTCGCCACTAAACCTTTATTAGTTTGACAGGAGTGCTCCACCATGCAGGATACCCGCTTCCAGGGTCTTTTCCCGCATGGATAATGTCATTCGGATTTACCCCTTTTCCTTTCAAAAATTCATCATAGGCAGTGTGTCCCAACCCCGAGGGGAGGTAAACAACATCTGGCATTGCACATTCCGACAGGGCCACACGTACGCGCACTCTGCCAGAAGGGGATTCAATGTAGGCCCTGTCACCCTCTTTAAGACCGAATTTAGATGCTGTTTTGGGATTTATCTCTGCAAAAGACTCATTTTTCAACAGCTGGTTATCAAATAGGGTCTTGTATAAGAAGGGAGGACTGGGTAGCCATCCGCTTGAAAGATTTATCATCTCATACGGTACCATTAACAGCGGATAAGCCGAAGAATGTGCTCCCACGCTGTTCCGTTCATAATGGGGCATAAAGGCTTCGTCTCCTTTAACCTCTATACCCATGTTGGCCAGGGCCTTATTACTAGCGATATCTCCTGACCCGGTCTTAACGGCACTCTCTATCTTTGAGCTGAAAAATTCGAACTTGCCTGAAGGCGTATTAAAGAGTCCTTTGAAGTTTCTATCAACGCTTGCCGGACGGTACCACATCCCCTTGTTTTTTATTTTTTTCCACATAGTGTTGAAGTTTTTATATGGCCTTGGATTGCTATTACCCTCCTTTTGCTCCCAAACAGGAGTAGAATCGTCATAGCGTACAAGACCGCCTCCGGAGTCAAAGAGGCCCTTGGCTCTTGCCTTCAGGATATCCTCAAATTTTCTCCATGGAAATGAGGCGCCTACAGATTGGCCAATCTGTTTTGCAAGCTGTATTATAACGTCGCCCGTATTTTTTGTGGCATAGACAGGCTTGACTACAGGCTGTGACAGGCCGTAAAGGGGAAACTGAAGAGTGGCAGGCCATATTACATCCTCGATTTTTTCAAGGTAGGTATGGTCGGGGAGAACAAGGTCGGCCATACAAGATGTTTCGTCCTGGAATGGCGAAAAGCTTACGATAAACGGGACCTTTTTCAAGGCCTTCTTAAATGCGCCGCCATCAGGTAAGGTAAAGGCCGGATTTGAAGAAAAGACAAGGATCGTGTCTACAAGAGGGGGGGCGGGACTTTCAATAATGGCTCTGGACAGGTTATTTATCAGGCTGTGGGCAAAAGGGGCCTCGGCATTGCCGGCCATGTCGAGGCGTGGTTTTTTAAGGCCATTTATTGTTACTGTGTCTTCCTCTATTTTTGGAAGCATACCCAGGGGTAGTGGTTTTTGGATAAACACTCCGCCGGGTTTATTAATATTTCCTACAAGGGCATTTAGGCCTTGCACGGCCATGAATTCAAACAGGCTGCCGTTGAGCAGGCCTTTTCCCTTCCCGCATATGGCAACAGGCGCGTTGGCCGTTGAAAAACTTTTGGCTAACGAAACGATTCTGTTGGCCTTAAGACCCGTTATGCGGGCTACCTTTGCCGGCGTATATCTGTCAAGAACCATTGTCTTGAATCCCTTATGACCTGCGCCGTCGTCAGATGTCCAGTCATAAAAGCCGAAGGAATGATTGTCTATAAATTTGTTGTCATACAGGCCTTCCTTGATAATCACATGGGCCATGCCCAGGGCGAGAGCGGCCTCTGTCCCAGGTTTAGGTGCGATCCAGTCATCTGCCTTGGAGGCAGTGTTAGATGCCCTTGATTCAATCTGTATGATCTGTACCTTGCCTTTGAGTGGTTTGCTTCTCCACATGCTCCATGCATTGATAACCCGGCCCGGCGCACCCCAGCCATCCAAAAGGCCACTACCGAAGCTCAGGATATAATCGGCGTTTTCGAGATCATATGCCATTGGATAATCGTTACCCATCATAAGGCTGTTTGCCATCCTATAGGTGTCTTCCATAGATGGAATCCTGACATAATTGGGGCTTCCTATGGCCTGAAGGAATCGTTCTATTATGACGGCCATTGTTGATTCTGCCCGGTTTCCATCTACCGCCACAACGGCCTCGGGACGCCCTTCCCTGCGCAGACTGGATATGCGTTTAGCCAGCATATTGATGGCATCACTCCATGTAATATCCTTGAATATCCCGGAACCTCGCGGCCCTACACGGATCATAGGCCCTGTATGTCTGATGCTTTCATCATAAAGCAACTGCAGTCCACCCATACCCAGCGGACATATGCCTCCTGGATTCACTGGATAGTCGGTGCGGCCCTCAATCTTTACTGCTCTATTATCCACCTTGCGGACATTAATGCCGCATCCACCCGGGCAAAGGTTACAAACCGACTTGGCATGGGTGAATTTGCCCTCCTTGGGAACAGGGACCCATGGCCAGTTTTGTGTCCAGATGGCAAGATCATCTGTGAGTTTCCATGGAAGTGGCGTTAACTGGGTACCTACCGCCCCGCCTACAAGAGATAGAATAAAATTCCTTCTATTTAATTCCATACCATCTTCCCCTTAGTTTAAGGGCTTAAAAACTTAAAAAGGTGTATATTGTTTTTATTTATGGCAGACAAAACATTCATTGTTATCCTCATGGCCTTTTTCTGTGTGGCATTCTGCACAGTCATCCATCTTCATTCGGTCCCAGCTGTTTTTCTTTAGGCCTGAGATTCGTTCTCCCCAAATCTTGATGCTGTATCCGGTCAAACGATTGGCCCTGTATGCCGGCAGGAACTCGGTTTCTCCATGATGACCATGACAGGTCACGCAATCTATTTTTCCCATTTTTACATGTGCAATATGTGAAAAATAGACACAGTCAGGCTGTCTCCAATAGGATATCCATGGTATTTCCTTGTCATGTGCAACATATTTCACTAAAAATTCTTTTTCTTCATTACTGTCGCCCAGTGGAGATTCGGGGTCATCATGGCACTCTGTACACTTGTCCAGCTTGGGGATGCCCGCAAAGGTGCCGTCTTCACGGAATTCATGGCAATAGAGGCATCTTTCAACATCGGTATCCCCTTCAATATCAACGACATCAGGGTCAAGGTGGAGTGCATGGTTGAAATCCATGGGTTGTTGCTGTTTGGAATAAAGGACCATAGGAAAAACTATCCATCCTATAATCAAAGACCCGATAAAACCCGCGATAAAAAAGAAGGTCCCTTCTTTCCAGGATTTTTTGGATGAACTAGGTTGGGTTTGCATATTGTTAAGCCTCTTTTTAAAGGTTTGCCGTTAAGGGGCCAACATTTGTGCGTATCTATCCAATGTACTTGTTTTTGTCAAGGGGGAACTCAGCCCCAGGCTGGGACAAGAGATATTAAAATCGCCTTCTCTTGCGGCGTCTTTTTGCCGCCTTGGCCTGTTTTTTCTTTTTTTGCACACTCGGCTTATCATAAAATCGTCTTTCCTTGATCTCGGAGAAAAAACCCTCTTTGGTCAATTTCCTTTTCAGGTCCTTGATTGCCTTTTCTATCTGATTGTCCTGTACAATTACCTTCATGATCTTATTCACCTCAAAAGCACAATGGTTATTTGCTCACCAATAAACACCAAAAACAAAAAAAGCATCTCATTATCAAATTTGAGATGCCTTCCTCGCCTTAAAGATACAAAAAAATGGATGCAGAAATATCTATACTGCTATGGCAAGAGCATAATGTTCTACCTCCTTATTGTATTGGAAGGTCCGGAAGCACTCATATGACAGGGCGCAGCACGCCATCCTGCCCACTATGGGGCATTTTACATTGAATTGCCTTGGAAAAATCTCTGTCAAATTTGATCACCCCCTTTACATCAGCAACTATAGCGAAGCCAGAGATATTTTAGAATAAGGATATTACCCTGTCCCAAAGAAAATTGTCAATCCTTTTTTATCCTATGAGAGAGAATTGGAGTTTTTCTCAAATTGTGTTATTCATAATCTGTGCCTTTGTTTTTATCAGCAGTGCTTTATATGATAATGCTGGTCATTGGGGGTCGATTGGGAAGCGAGAGGAGACATGAACACCTTTAGGGATTTTTGGCTGGTTGTTATTGATGTGTGGAGAAAAGGACTTTTTGGGATAGATATTGGCCGGATTGTAACCGCTGTTTTGATTTTTTTGGGTTTCCTGTTTATCCGGCGGCTCTTCACCCGAGTGATTATCAACAGGCTTAAGGCTGTTACCAGGCGCACAAGGACCCGCCTGGATGACGATGCATTGGAGGTCCTGGAAAAACCGGTTTCCTTTATTCCTGTTGTGCTGGGTGTGTTTTTTGCGACCGACTATCTCCCCTTGAACGATCTGTTGGCAAATATAGCTGACAGGCTGGTGCGTTCACTGATTGTGCTGGTAATTTTCTGGGGCCTCATTAATCTGCTACGCCCGTTGTCAGTACTGTTTCGTCGGCTTGAAGAGTTGCTGACAACTGCAATGGTTGACTGGCTTATAAAGGCGACAAAAACGGCGTTTATATTTATTGGTGTGGCAACTGTTCTGGAGATATGGGGTATCAAGATAGCTCCCATTCTGGCTGGGTTAGGCCTGTTTGGTGTTGCTGTTGCATTGGGAGCACAAGATCTTTTCAAGAATTTGATTTCAGGAATCCTTGTTATTGCGGAGAAACGCTTCAATCCGGGCGACTGGATCAAGGTTGATGGCATAGCCGAAGGAATTGTTGAGACAATAGGGTTTAGGTCTACCTTGATCCGTCGTTTTGATAAGGCCCCTCTCCATGTCCCCAACTCCAAGCTTTCTGACAATTCCCTTACCAATTTCAGTGCGATGACGCACAGGAGAATTTTTTGGATTATAGGTGTTGAATACCGTACGACAATCTCTCAGCTGCGTACGATAAGGGACAATATCGAGGCCTTTATTATGGAATCTGATGATTTTGCAAGGCCACCCGAGGTCCCCATGTTTGTTAGGATCGACCGCTTTAGTGATTCGTCCATCGATATAATGGTTTACTGTTTTACGAAAACAACCAACTGGGGCGTATGGCTAAAGATCAAGGAGGGGCTTGCATACAAAATCAAGGAAATTGTGGAAGAGGCAGGAACATCATTCGCATTTCCAAGCCGGTCCATATATGTTGAATCCATGTCTGATGACCAGGCAGAGGTCTTTGTCCCTCCAGGAGCGACAAAATCCGGTTAAGATAAAATATGATCCAGTGTCTCCGTTAGCTGGCACAGGTTATTCATATTTGCGATGGTAAAATTTCATGATTTTTTCATCCGGCACATTGCCTTTGAGGAGTATGGCAATACTGTCTGTATATTCTTTGTATGAGATAATTTTTCCTTCTGTTAGGGTCATGAAAGCGCTGCCCTCTACCGTTATTTCCTTGTTTTTGCTCAGGGGCATCATGGAGATAAAGGTTAGTTGCCATTCAAAGGCGGCCATCTTGTTGTTATCGGCAAGATAACTTTTGGGTAAGAAGCGATAGTTTGTGGCCTCCTGTTGACACCTGTGATGAAAATCCGAAATAGCCTGCCTGCCCTTATATTTTCCATACAGCGAGTCAAAATATACGGCATTTTCTGTAAAAAGATCAGCAAAGGCATCAGAATCGGCCTGTGTAAAACGCTCGCAAAAGCTATCAATGATTTCTGAATGCATATCTATATCCTCCATAGTCTAATTTTTTGAATATGCTGATTTTATCCTGGCATATTTATGGAGTGACGCCATGGCCTGGACTGCCCTCTCCGGAGATGGGTACACCGGAATTCCTCCGTCTTGAATCATCGCCACCGATTCATCCTCTCTGCCATTAAAAGAGCAACAAAGGATCGGCTTTTGGAGCCTTTCCGGAAATTGTATAAATTTTCGGCATGCCTTTTCCATTGCACGGCTTATCATGTCTATCGGAATATCGAGAATGTCGCCGGCCAACTCTTTTTTATCCCGTAGATGAACAGGACCAAAGATCCCGTAAAACAGCATCCCGTCTATATAGGGCAAATCAAGAATGACATCCGGTAATTTTGCAAAAATTAAGAGGGGATCGTAGTTTAAGGTTACATCCACAGGATTATTGGGGCTTGCAGTCTTGGGGATAATAGCCTTTATGTTTTGCCGGGCAACACGGTCGAACAATGGCACTTCAAGATCGTATCTGTTGCATGCATCTGCCATGGTTATGGCTGGTCCTCCAGAGTTGGTAAGGATAGCCATCTTGTTCCCTTTGGGCAGCGGCTGTGATGAGAGGGCCAGGCAGGAATCGAAGAGTTCCGGAAAAGATTTGGCCCGCAATACACCTGCCTGCCTAAACAGTCCATTGTACAAATCTTCCGAGCCTGACATGGCTGCCGTATGTGATGCACTTGCCCTGGAACCGGCCTCTGTTCCTCCTACATATAGTGCTACAATCGGTTTTTTTGGCGTGATTTTCCTCGCCAATTCAAGGAATGCCCGCGGCCTTCTTATGTCTTCGATATACATGGCAATGGCCGTTGTGCCGGAATCCTGGCCCAGGTATTCCAGACAATCTATCATGTCTATATCAGCCTGATTTCCCACACTGATGGCCTTGCTCAGGCCTAATCCTGCCCTGGCAAAATATGGCAGCGTCTGGGTCACATAGCTCCCACTTTGAGAAACAAAGCCGACAGTTCCAGGACTGTGTTTATAGGGAAACCAAGTGGTATTCAGACTTATCCCGGTATTGATGATGCCCATGCAGTTGGGACCAAGGTATCGAATGCCGTATTTTTCTGCCAAGCGGTCAAGTTCATTTTGCAGACGAGCGCCCTCTTCAGAGTCTATTTCTTCATAGCCCGCTGTTACAACAACTGCCCTTTTGACCCCTTTTTCTGCGCAACTTTTGAAAACTTTGGGCACCATCTTCTTGGAGATAACAAAAAACGCCAAATCCGGTGTCTCTGGCAGAGAAGCAATGTTCGGGTATGCGGGAAGCCCAAGAATAGTTTTTTCCCTGGGATGAACAGGAAATACCTTTCCCCTGTAACCACCCCTTATTATGTTCAGCAGGAAAGGTGTTCCTATTGTCATTATGGAATTTGAGGCTCCGAGAAAGACAATAGATCGTGGATTCATCAATATATGAAGAGGGTTGTTTGATTTCATGGTCAATCCGATGAATAGATTGTAAAAAGATTGTTACCGTTAAGCGCCGGCTAAAAGTGCCTGGTTATACACAGATTGAAGTGCATATCTTTGTAGTATGTAACGGATCTGCTGAATTCAGGTGCCGGGTTTCCCTTCGGAAACTTGGATGTCTCGTTTCTGCCCTTTCCTTCCGGGCCGTAAACAAAAGATGCATTGAGTTCATATTTCCTCCAGATGGTACCAATACCCACTGATATGTTGTGAAAATCATCCAAAAGCGGGGAGACGGCGAAGTGAGAACCATCAGGGCTCACATCCTTTGAAAACGAATAACCACAGCGCAGGCTGAGATATTTAAAGGCCTGGTATTCGGTGCCGATTGAAAATATATAGGTGTCCCGAAAATGAAAAGGCAGCCGCATCTCCATATCAGGTCCGCCTGTGTTTGAGAGGTTTACAATGAATTCATTGAATATACGGGAATATTGTTGCCACTCCACATCAGCGCCTATCAGCCACCTGTTGGTCGGTCGATAGGCAATTCCCAGACATAATTTTCGTGGAACCCCGAAATTTCGCAGCCTTGTTCTGCAGTCAACAACCTGACCGGTGGGAAGGACCAGATGGGAGTCATCTGTATGAAGATCGTCAATGTGTGGTTTAAAGGTATAGCTAAGACCGAAAGCCCACTTATTCGATGGCTTATACAGAAAACCGACACATGCACCATATCCGGGTGCATGCATTTTATCCGCGTCGAGAATCGCTTCTCCCAGGGAAGACGAGAGGGAATATTGGACATAATAAAAATTCAGTGCCACCCCTATGGAGAGCTTGTTGTAAAACTCATAGGCAATCGCTACATTTGCTTTTGCAACGCCCAGTTTTGAATCTCCTTTTACCGGGAGCGTAAAATTAGGATTGTTGATATAAAGATGATGGACTCCGAGACCGGAATTGCCAAAGATGCCCACGCCTAAAGATATGGGTTTGCCTTTGAGATGGGCCACATATCCGAATTCAGGGGCAGGATAATTCTGTACACTTGTGTGGTTATGTCCGTACCGGTTTTTCAGGCGTATCTTTGGGGAAAAAACACCAAAGCCCAAGTCAAGCTGTTTCCCCTTTATTTGGGTAATGCCTGCAGGATTGCTGTTAAGGGCCGAGGTATCATCCGCAATTGCTATCTCTACCCCACCCCTTCCCACCGCCCTTGCTCCCCATCCTATGGGCTCAAGACAGTTGGAGGCGAGGCAGATAGTATTACCGATCAAAAAAAGGCACAAGAGTGTATAATAATATATTTTGTAGTGCATTATATAAGCACATGTAACTTCTTAGTCTAAAATAGAATTTTAAGCCAATAGTTTTAGAGACCTTAGGGTCCAAGGTGGCGATCAACAAAGGCACAAAATTATATTATTCTTTTCTTTGTGCCTTTGCAACTTTCTGATGGGGCTATTTATACAAGCCCAACCAACTAAAGTCTTGGCCTAAAAGAGAAGATGACTCTTACATTATAAGGATTGCGCATTAAAAGTCATATTTGGCATTGAAGACGAAGAAATCGATATCTTTGTTAACCACATTTCCATATCTGCAGAGTGCGATCGCAACAGAAAAATGTTTGTTTGGCAGCCATGTCAGGAAAACATCCCAAAAGGCCTCTTCCTTCATAGTGAAATTTTCGAATGGCAAAGGGTCGAATTCGTCGTTTTGTTGCCTTATCTCCGCACCTATTCCAAAGTTGGGCCGTAGCATAAGCGCTGATGAAAATTCAAAATTTGCCGTATAATTGCTTGAGAATCCCAGGAGTCCGAGATAGTGTCCCCGGGTCAGCCGTAGAGTGGTGTTTATCACCAGTGGATAATAAACGACATCTTTTATGATTTTTGAAAATGAAAAATCAAAGTCAATTGCCTTGTGATCAGTATATCCCACCGATTCAAGGGCCTCATCTAAATTGTCGTTCATGTCAGCAATTGTTTCATTATACTTGAATTCTGCGGTTATGGCAAATGCCGGGATATAGAGGCTCTCCTTTAACAGAAGGACCTTGAAGTGCAAATTGTGCATATATATGTATGGACGCTTTACATCCATTGAACCCCCGCTTATCTTGCGCAGTTCACGTCTGAGTCGTTTGAAATTGTTAATTTCCAGGACATAACCAAGCTCAAACCGGTCCAGGAATGAAAAGGCGAATCCGTTAGTGATCAATTCGTTACCTTCACCAATAATGCTCCAATGGGATACGGCCAGATTCCCGATACGCTTTCCATCTTTTGGGGGATTGACAAGATAGGCCCCGGGGACTATTCCTCCTCCACCAACGCCTTCGAAATCCATAAAGGGCGGACCACAAGATCCGGGCTTGGCCGAGATGATCAGGACGCTGAAGGCAATCACTAAATTTGCAAATAAATATGCCGAACAAATTTTTTTTAGACCTCCCATCATGTTATTACCTCCCTTTTGGTCTTTTGAATGGATGCTGTTTTATCCAAGAAAACTTCTTTTCCGACCCGCAAGACTTCTTGGACAATAAACCTGAGGTCTTCCTCCTGTGTGCAGTAGTTCAAAATTACTGCACGCAGGACCTTTTTCCCCTTATATGTGGCGACAGAGAGAAATGCCTTGCCCTCCGCCTCAAGTTTTTTTTGCAATGCGAGGTTAACGTGATTGAGGAGATTCTCTTTTTCTACCCGGTCGATATCAAGCCGTTGGATCTCTGACGGATTGTAGCGAAAACAAAGGATACTTACCTCTGGAGTGCTCATGATCTCGATATCAGCGTGCTTTTTGAGGAAAGATCTCAACTTATATGTCATGTCCATACAGTGATCAATTGTTTGTGAATAGCCCTCAAGGCCGATAAGTTTGAGGCAGGCCCATAACTTCAAGGCATCAAAGGCGCGGGTCCCCTGGATAGTGCATTCTCCCTGATTCGGCCTTGTTCCTTCTTCATGTTCAGGGTTTTCAATATATGGGGCCTTAAACTGCAAAT
>CAZQAA010000127.1:0-3953 GCA_964591255.1 uncultured Desulfobacterales bacterium
CGGCACACTCGATCTCAGAGCAGCTTTAGATAAAAGGATGTCTTATTATAGACCAAAAAAACACCGTTTGACAGAAAGGCCCAATCAAGTGACAGTAGATAACAACAGCTCCAGTTTTTTTACAATTATTGAGGTCTTCACCTATGATTTTCCAGGTCTCCTCTATATGATAACAGACGCCCTTTTCAGGTGTGGACTTGATGTTCGGGTGGCCAAGATTGCCACAAAAGTAGACCAGGTAGTGGATGTCTTTTATGTGAGGGATTTTGATGGACAAAAGGTGGATGCTCCGAATCAGGTAGACAAGATAAAGGAGACCATCATAGCCGCGCTCCCGGTATTGGGTTAATTCGTATAAGGACAGACAGGCCCATAGATGCCAAACAGATGGTCTATCCCCAATGATGGGATGCCATGTAAAGCGAGAAAACAATCATACATGTATTGCAATTGAGGAGGAATAGTCATGAAAAAGATAGAAGCAATTATTAAGCCCTTTAAACTGGATGATGTTAAAGAGGCCCTGACCGAGATAGATATCCAAGGGATGACTATCTCGGAAGTAAAAGGCTATGGACGACAAAAAGGTCACAAGGAAATTTACCGCGGAGCAGAATATGTGGTGGATTTCATTCCCAAGGTCAAAATTGAGATAATCATTGAGTCAGAAAGGGTCGACAAAGTGGTAGAAACCATACAACAGGCTGCTAACACAGGAAAAATAGGTGACGGGAAAATTTTTGTACTCTCTGTGGATGAGGTAATACGTGTACGGACAGGAGAACGTGGAAGGGATGCTATTTAACCGCCGACCGTATCCTGTTTTTAATTATTTAGAAAATTATGGAGAAAAAATTTATGATAGGAAAATTTAACACAGCTCTATCCTGGCTAATTTCATCAATCTTAGTGCTATTTCCAAAGGTAGTGCTCGCTGCAGAAAACGGACCTATCGATTCAGGAAGCACTGCCTGGATGCTTACTTCCACGGCCCTTGTACTGCTCATGGTCCCCGGGCTGGCTATGTTCTATGGAGGACTGGTAAGGACCAGGAACGTCCTGGGGACAATGATGCACAGTTTCGTGGCCATGGCAGTTATCGGCGTGCTGTGGGTTGTATGTGGATATTCACTATCATTCGGCAAAAACATACTCGGCGGCATTGTAGGCTGGAATAACAGCTATTTTTTCCTGAGGGGAATAGATAACAATATCATACAGCGGGTACCGGAATATGTACTTGCCATGTTTCAGGGCAAGTTCGCTATTATTACCCCTGCCCTTATTAGCGGTGCCTTGGCAGAAAGGGTTTACTTCCGGGGCTACATCATGTTTATATCCCTCTGGTTTTTATGCGTATACTGCCCGTTATGTCACTGGGTCTGGGCCGCTGACGGATGGCTGTTCAATGCCGGCGCATCCGGAGTTATCGATCTTGCCGGTGGGTTAGTCATCCATGTCTCAGCCGGCACCAGTGCACTTGTTATAGCACTTCTCTTGGGTTCACGGCGTGGCTATCCTAAAACCGCAATGAATCCAAATAATCTTGTGATGACAATGATCGGCGCAGGTCTTTTATGGGTAGGTTGGTTTGGTTTTAACGCTGGGTCAACGGTACACAGCGGACTGGATACTGCCAGGGCCCTTACAGCAACACAGGTATCGGCTGCCAGCGGAGCACTTACATGGATAATTATTGAGGCATTAATATTTCGCAAGGCCACATCACTGGGATTTGCCTCGGGTATCTTGGCAGGACTTGTTGTCATAACTCCTGCCGCAGGCGTCGTGAAACCAGCCGGAGCCATGCTACTCGGAGCGCTATCGTCTGTTGCGTGTTATTTGGCACTCAATGCTAAAGTACGCCTGGGATATGACGACAGCCTTGATTGTTTTGGGATACACGGCGTGGGAAGTGGTCTTGGTGTACTATTGCTCTCATTTTTTATTCGCAACAGCTGGATGCAGAATGCCGCTACCGCGGCTGGCAGCGGCGGGTGGACTATGTGGGATCAGTTACTGGTACAACTGACCGGCCTGGGGGCAACTATTGGCTTGGCCATTATTGGAACTGTAATAATATATTTTATTGTTGAAAAAAGCGTGGGCTTTAGATTGGATGAACAGCGAGAGCAGGAAGGGCTTGATCAATCTCTGCACGGAGAACATGGATACGGTTTTATCCATGCAAATCTTATGGGATAACAGATAGACCAAGGGATTGCTCAATATTTTAATACTAAATTTAAGGAGGATAGTTTTATGACACCAAAAGAAGCTATTGAGATGGCAAGAGAAAATGAGGTAAGGGTAGTTGATCTGCGGTTTATGGATTTTCCGGGTCTGTGGCAACATTTTACCGTACCGATCAGTGAACTGGAAGAATCCAGCTTTGAGGACGGTTTTGGCTTTGACGGTTCCAGTATCCGGGGCTGGCAACCCATACATGCCAGTGACATGCTCGTGATCCCTGATGCTGCTACAGCAAAAATAGATCCCTTTTATGAAACAAAGACGTTGGTCCTCATTTGTAATATCGTGGATCCCATTACCCGTGAGGCATACAGCCGTGACCCAAGGAACATAGCCCAGAAGGCGGAAGCATATCTCAAAAACACGGGAATAGGTGACACAGCCTACTTCGGGCCTGAGGCCGAATTTTTTATTTTTGATGATATCCGCTTTGAATCCTCAAGAAACGGGGCATTTTATTTTGTCGATTCTGTGGAAGGAATCTGGAACAGCGGGAGGGATGAAGAGCCAAATCTTGCTTATAAACCCAGACATAAAGAGGGATACTTTCCCGTTCCACCCATGGATAAATTCCAGGATCTCAGAACCGATATGCTCCTTACCCTTGAAAATCTTGGCATAGACGTTGAGTGCCAGCACCACGAGGTGGCCACGGCAGGTCAGGCGGAGATCGATATGCGTTTCAAACCACTGCTTCAAATGGCTGACCAGCTTATGTGGTTTAAATATGTACTTAAAAACGTGGCACGTCTCAACAATCGTGCCGTGACCTTTATGCCCAAACCCCTGTTCGAGGACAATGGGACAGGGATGCATACGCATCTGAGTATATGGAAAGGAGGTGAACCTCTTTTTGCAGGAAACAAATATGCAGGCATATCCCAAGAGGCACTCTATGCCATTGGTGGAATCCTCAAGCACTGCAAGGCGGTATGTGCTTTCACCAATCCCACCACAAATTCTTACAAAAGGCTTGTCCCCGGTTTTGAGGCACCGGTAAATCTTGCTTACTCAAGCCGCAACCGGAGTGCTGCTATCCGGATTCCCATGTATTCGCCGTCGCCCAAGGCTAAGAGGATAGAGTTCAGAACGCCCGACCCATCCTGTAACGGCTACCTGGCATTTTCGGCCATGCTTATGGCGGCACTGGACGGTATCGAAAACAAGATAGATCCAGGCGATCCCCTTGACAAAGACATATATGGTCTCTCACCAGAGGAATTGGCTGAGATACCATCTGCGCCGGGATCACTGGATGAGGCGATCGAGGCCTTAAAAAATGACCATGAATTTCTCCTCAAGGGAGATGTCTTTACCCAGGATGCCATAGATATGTGGATTGAATACAAAACCGAAAACGAAATAAATGAAATAAGGCTTCGTCCCCATCCACATGAGTTTTTTCTATATTTCGATATCTAAAAACCCTTAACAGCCTATCATGACTCAAGTTGGCCCGCTTGAGCTCAAGTGGGCCAACATCCCCACCTCCAAAAAAAGCCTTTCAGCATTATATGCTTATAATATTCGCCGGCACACGCCTGAACAATGTATTTTAAAAGCTAACCAGTTGTATTATATGTTGTTATATCTTGGCACAAAACTTGCTTAGCCTTAACATCAAAGCTGTAGTCCACTTTTTCAGCGGGTAAACTTGGCTTACGAGGAAAGTCAATGGACAAGACAAAAATTAAGGATCG
>CAZQAA010000128.1:0-6782 GCA_964591255.1 uncultured Desulfobacterales bacterium
GAGATATAATTTCTATTATGGCCTGTTCCGCGATATTCCAGTGAGGCCTTTGACCGGAATTCATGGAGAGCAATAGGAAGCAGATCCCGGTAAACAAGATCCACGGCCAGAGTCTACCGAAACGGATTGAATTCTTCAACGACTACACCACACCCCGATTTTGTCTTGCCTTTAATATTACTATGATTTTAGCCACTCGAGATAAATGTGGCACAACATATTGCATGATATTAGATACCGGAAAGAGTTAGGGAGACAAGCCTACCATTTGGTTGCAACGTCCTTCAGGATCGAGATATTGTCAAGGGCTTTTCCTGTTCCCAGCACCACTGTTGTTAAAGGGTTTTCAGTGACGGTTATGGGCAGCTTTGTCTCCTCCCTCAGGAGTATGTCAATATTCTTGAGTAGCGAGCCTCCTCCGGTCAGTACGATCCCTTTATCCACGATATCCGCTGCGAGTTCGGGAGGTGTCTGCTCCAAGGCGACCCGCACGGCTTCAATAATTGCATTTACCTGGTCGGAAATGGCATTTCTTACCTCTTCTGAATCTATGGTCAGGATCTTGGGTATTCCGCTGACAAGGTCTCTTCCCTTGACCTCGATGGATTCTATTTTATCCGTGGGATAGGCATTGCCTATACTGGTCTTTATGAGTTCTGCTGTCCCTATCCCTATCAGGAGATTGTATGTCCTTTTTATATGTTGCAGTATCGCCTCATCCATTTTATCCCCGCCGATCCTGACGGACTTGCTGTAGACAATGCCTGCAAGGGATATCACTGCCACCTCAGTGGTTCCTCCTCCAATATCGACCACCATGTTACTCGTTGGTTCTGTTATGGGCAGCCCCGCACCTATGGCAGCGGCCATAGGCTCCTCTATCAGAAACACCTCCCTGGCCCCTGCTGACTCTGCGGACTCCCGAACAGCCCTTTTCTCAATCTGGGTGATCCCGCTGGGAACGCATATAATTATCCTGGGCCGTACAAGCGCCTTTCGATTATGTACTTTTCTTATAAAATGCCGGAGCATTGCCTCTGTGATATCAAAATCCGCTATCACACCATCTTTCATTGGGCGGATGGCCACTATATTACCGGGAGTCCGGCCCAACATCATCTTGGCCTCTTTGCCCACAGCGAGTACCTTGTTTATACCCTTGCTCTCCTTCCTGACGGCAACCACCGATGGTTCGCTCAAGACAATTCCTTTTCCCTTCATGTAAACCAGGGTATTAGCAGTACCGAGATCTATGGCCAGGTCATTGGAAAATAAGCCGAAAATTGGATCAAGAAACATTTTCTTCTCCTTTCTGAATAGAAGTACCACAAAGGTCTTGTAGTACTATGTAAATCCACCGGATTAGCCAGACAAAATTGGGGAACGCGACAATGCTGCCTTGACAAATATCCTGACCGATGATTAAATAACAAAATTGAAGTATGCAAGCATCTGGATAAACGAATGTTGTTTGTAAAGGTTTATCTGTCGGGCAAGTATAGTATTGTAACAGATTGGCATGGCCTGGCGACAGTTTGTATTGGTAAAAATTTTGAAACATAATTAAAATATATTAACTAAATTAAAATATAAAATAAAGGAGTTTTACAGAATCATGAAAAGAACCTATCAACCCAGCAATATCAAAAGGGCGCGGACCCATGGTTTCAGGGCCAGGATGCGGACGAAAGGCGGTGTAAGCGTCTTAAGGCGTAGAAGGGCAAAGGGACGGAAACGCTTAACCGTATGATTATGCCTGTTAAACTCACAAGTTGCGCCAAAATTTGATGGGAAATTTTTCGTTCCCCAAGTGCGAAAGATTATTGAATAGAACGGAATTTGTCAATCTAAATCGGTCGGGGAAACGTCTTCATACAAAGCATTTTACCATTATTTTCAAGCAGAACGGGTTGAGTATTACGCGTTTGGGGCTTACCGTGAGCAGAAAGGTGGGCAAGGCAGTCAGAAGGAACAGGGTGAAACGGCTGATAAGAGAATTTTTCAGACTCAACAGATCAGATATTCCTCAAGGATACGATATTGTTATTATTGCAAAAAAGGATGCCGACCATCTTACTTTCCGAGAAACTGAAACAGAACTGGCAGAAATCATACTTCATAATAAGAAGTTTTGTATATAAGCTCAGATACATACCTGTCTTGTTGATAGTCTTATATCAGGGGCTTATCTCTCCTTTTTTGCCCCGGTGCTGCCGTTTTTCCCCTACCTGTTCTGCCTATGCCCGACATGCATTCAAGAAATATGGTATTATAAAGGGTGGATTTTTGGCCATAGTCAGGGTACTCAAGTGCCACCCATTTCATCCCGGCGGATATGACCCTCTTGTATGACAAGCTCTTACATGTTGTTTGCTCAATGCCAAATATCCGGTGTAAAACTCAGGTATGGTATGGATTTCAGTTGCCAATAAAAGAAGGAGGCAAGAGGTTTTTCCGGCGAGACTTTATTTCTGCTAAGTATTGAGCCGAGACCATGAGATTAGTTGATGGAAAATAGAACCATTTTAGCGTTTGTTTTATCTTTTTTAGTGCTTATTGGATGGTCCGTGTTATTTGGGCCAAAACAAGAACATGCACCTGAAAACGTGACAAATACGAATAAACAGGTGGAGGAAGGTCTGCCGGATGTCCAGCATCCGTCCAATATATCCCATAACGACCTGTCTCAGGGATCAGCAGGGGATGGTTTTGGGCCAGAAGTGGAGGAAAGGGAGGTCAGGGTGGATACTCCCCTTTACATAGCATGTTTTACCAATGTGGGCCCTGCCCTTAAGAGCTTTAAACTAAAGCAATACCGCCAGGATGTTGATCCCGACTCTCCAATGGTAGAACTCTTTGCCCATAAAAAGGGCCGGGACGACTTTCTTTATGTCAGTTTTGACAATACTGCCGCCGCAACAGGAGGGATGGAAGGTGGAAGGCTGATCTGTGACGTGGATACAACGGGTGTTACTCTCCATAAAGGGGATTCTCCAAAAGTCCTTGTTTTCCGTGCTGTCACGAAAAATGGGCTAATGATCAGGCAGACCTACCGCTTTTATCCCGACCGGTACAAGATCGATCTTACCATAGATGTAGCCAATTCATCAGATCAACCGGCACGGGGGACCTTCAGGGCTGATGTGAAGGTGTTTCCTCCAGCTAAAAAGAAGGGGTATTACTCTTATGTGGGACTTGTAGGCATGCTGGATGACAAGCTGGAAAAGATAAAGACAGGAAAGAAGTCGGACCAAAAGGTCTTCAAAGGGCGGATCGACTGGATTGCATACGAGGACGCCTACTTTATCTCTGCGGTTATTCCGGAAAAGAAGGTTCCGGGAATCTTTAAGGGGGCCATGTTGTCCACTGGGTTGTTGGAGGGCAGCTATATAGGACAATATACGACCATTGAGCCTGAAGACCGGCTTTCATCATCCTATACCCTGTATCTCGGGCCGCGGGACCTGGAAATCTTGAAACGGCTTGGAAAAGGTCTGGATCGGGCAGTGAATTTCGGCTGGACGGACATTATTGCGAGGCCGCTGCTCTATACACTCCGTTTTTTTAACCGATATGTGAATAATTACGGCATTTCCATTATACTGCTTACGGTCCTTGTGAAAATCATCTTTTGGCCTCTTACCCGCAAGAGTTACCAGTCTATGAAACAGATGCAGAAGCTTCAGCCCATGATGGCCAGGATCAGGGAAAAGTATAAAGATAACAGGGAACAACTGAACAGGGAGATGATGGCCCTTTACAAGACCTACAAGGTGAACCCCCTGGGAGGATGTCTCCCAATGATCATCCAGATCCCGGTATTTTTTGCCCTTTTCAGAATCTTAGGGAGCGCAATAGAGCTCCGGCACGCACCTTTTATGTTCTGGATAAATGACCTGTCTGCCCCTGACCGGCTGTTCAATTTTGCCTTCAAGATCCCCTTCATGTCTCCGCCATATGGAATACCCGTGCTTACCCTGCTGATGGGCGCCTCCATGTTTATTCAGCAGAAAATGACACCGACTCCCGGAGATCCCACCCAGGCCAAGTTGATGATGTTTTTACCTGTAATCTTCACCTTCATGTTTATTAACTTTCCCTCGGGACTGGTCCTGTACTGGTTGGTCAATAACATTCTTTCTATAGGTCAGCAGTACCAAATACAAAAGAGATCTGCTTAGCGTTTGGAGGATAATTTATGGAGAGTTTCGAATTTCAAGGAAAAAATATTGAGGACGCCATTGAAAATGCCTGTCGCGAACTTAATATCCCAAAAGATGCAATGGGGATAGAAGTCATTGAACCCGGGTCTGCCGGGATTTTCGGCCTTATGGGCGGAAGAAAGACGAAAATAAGGGTTACTATCAATAAGGACGATAATGAGGATTTCGAGTCAGTTGAGGCCCAGGATGGTGTGGCCGTTGCCAGGGACGTCCTGGAGAATATCCTGCGCCTGATTCCCATGGAGGGGACCCATATCCAGGCGGAACAGAATGACGGAACCATAAAACTCAGGATTGAAGGCGACAAGTCCGGCCTGCTGATCGGGAAGAGGGGCAAGACCCTGGACGCCCTGCAATTTATCGTGAACAAGATCGTGAATAGATCTCTGGGAAAAAGGGCCAAAGTGTTGGTAGACTCTGAGAACTACCGTGAAAGGAGACGGGACTATCTGGTCCAGCTGGCCATGAAACTGGGTGACAAGGCAAGACGGATCATGAGGCCTGTATCCACGGAACTCCTCAATCCCAACGAGCGGAGGATTGTCCATCTGGCCCTGAAAGACGAGGAGGGCTTGGAAACAAAAAGCCGCGGGGAGGGACACCTGAAGAAGGTGCTCATTATCCCCAAGAGATAGGATACTGTTTTCCTTTTTTATCCTTGAAGGCGATATGGGGTGGGGGCCATGTTCCGCGAACAAGGCAAGACAGCCGATGGAGAAAGATATACAGGGAATGATACCATCGCAGCCATATCCACGGCCGTGGGCCAGGCCGGTATAGGGATCATACGCATAAGCGGCCCGCTTTCTCTGCAGATTGCCCTCAAGATCTTCAAACCCAAAAGGCCTGTAAAAGACCTGCAGACCCATCATCTCTATCTGGGTCATCTCTACGATCCCAAGACAGGTGTGGCGATTGATGAGGTCCTCCTGTCATATATGAAGGCCCCCAGTTCCTACACCCGTGAAGACGTGGTGGAGATAAATTCCCACAGCGGTTATCTCCTGCTTTCAAAGATCCTTGGGATTGTTATTGCTCAGGGAGCGAGACTCGCCAGGCCGGGAGAATTCACCTTGCGGGCCTTTCTTAACGGGAGGATCGATCTCACCCAGGGAGAGGCGGTGATTGACCTGATCAATTCCCAATCAGAAAGGGGTCTGCATATGGCCTCCCGGCAGATAGCAGGATCGTTCAGGGAGAAGATCGGGGAGTTGAGGCAAAGTGCCGTGGATATCCTGGGAAACATGGAAGTGGCCATCGATTTTCCTGAAGAGGAAGCGGCGATCATGTCCAGGAAAGATGCCGCGGACAGTATCATAAATAGGCTGGTACGGCCGGTGGAAGAGCTGCTGAAGAACCACGAGAGCAGGAGGATGTGGGTGGACGGGATCAATACGGTTATCGTGGGACGCGTAAATGCCGGCAAGTCCAGTCTCTTAAATCGGATCCTGGATGAGGAACGGGCCATTGTGGCTCCCCTTCCCGGTACCACCAGGGATATCATCGATTCCACGGTCAGCATAGAAGGTCTTCCTCTCCGTTTGATGGATACCGCGGGCCTGAGGGAGGCAAGGGATGAGGTGGAGAGAATCGGGGTGCGCCTTACTTCTCAAAAACTGGATGAGGCCGATTTCCTGCTGGTGGTTATTGACCAGAGCCGGCGCCTGAATCAGGATGATCTGAGGATTATGGACCAGTGTAAGGGAAAAAGGTGTCTTGTTGTTATTAATAAGATCGATCTTGCTCCCATGCTCACCCATGATGAACAGGAGAGGGTCTTTGCCGGGTTTCCCATTGCCAGGATATCGGCACTTACAGGGGAGGGGCTTGATGAGCTTAAGAAAAGGATGGTGGGCTGTCTGCTTGAAAGTGATCTGGATATGACCTCATCTCATATGGTTCCCAACATGAGACACAGGGAGGCCCTGGAGGGTGCTGCCCGTTTTTTCAGGGATGCGGCAGAGAGCGTAAGGGCAGAAAAACCTATGGAGATTGCCGCCTTTGAACTGAAAAGCGGTCTTGATGCCCTGGGAGAGATCACCGGCGAGACGGCAGGCGAAGATGTGCTGGATAGCATATTCAGCCGGTTCTGCCTGGGAAAATAGGAGGGACGGGTATTATGAAGAGGTTTTCACCTTTATTGATATGGGCGGTTATCTCCTTCCCGCTCATATATTTTGTGAGAAATGTCCTGGTATACAGGTATCCTGAATATTCCATGCTGATCATGGGAATCACCCTGGCCGTGGTCCTGGGCTCCTTTTTCGTGATAAAGGATCGTGTGCTCCGAAAAAAATAGCTGACACCAGGGCCGGTCTCGCCCCCTTTTTGCCAGACATGGCCATCATTATGCGAAAGGCCTAATCTCCTGCCCCGGTTGTTCCCTCTCCTCCTGTCTTGTCCTCTGTTATGGAAAAGAGAAATATGGTCGAAAGGGCTATCACGGATGAGGCGATGTAAAAGATCGACTTTATGCCGTAGAGCTTTACCACATATCCACCCAGGGTGAGCCCGGCGGCCGATGCAATCCCCACGATCCCGTTAAATTTGCCCACGGCC
>CAZQAA010000129.1:0-12844 GCA_964591255.1 uncultured Desulfobacterales bacterium
TCGTCCTTTTTCCAGAATGTCTGTATCATTTGTTTCCCTCCTTGAATTTTTTAATTTTCCATGGTTTTAAAGTATAAATAACTCTAAGGCATATTCCCCGAAACAGAGTCAGACATCACCCCCTTCCTTCTATCTGTTCGCAAATCAAAAAACTGAAATTGAAACTTTTTTCATCTTTGCCCCTATGCTACAGCAATATGCATGCCAAACAGGATAAAAGGGGATGATTTCGGTATAACCTGTTGATTTTCAATCTGAATCAAAATTCCGGAATTTTACGGGAGATTGGTTGTATGGCGGCTTGTTGCAATTTTTGACATTACCATTACAAATTTTGCCATATGATGGAAGTCAAGACGACGGGCAGGGAGATCGGCCAGGCAGGTTAAAGGGGTCTTGTGAAGTTACACCCCTTTTGCCTGCATACCAGGACGGCCCCTTCCCCCTTTTTTTGCCTTATGCCCATAACCTTTGTCCCGCATTCCGGGCATGTCCCGTCAAACGGTTCGTCCCACATCATGAAGCGGCATTCGGGATAGCGGTTGCAGGCATAAAAGATCCGGCCTTTCCTGGATCTCCTTTGAACCAGTGTGCCGGAACAGCCATCATCAGGGCAGGGTACATCTGTTTTTGTGCGGTCAGCGCCGTTCGAATCCAGGGGACGCGTGTTTTTGCATTCAGGGTATCCAGAGCAGGCTATGAAAGGGCCGAACTTTCCGTTTTTTACCACCATCTCCCTGCCGCAAAGATCACAGATTCCCTTTGCCTCCGGGGCGGGAGTCTTCTGCATCACGATCCTCCCCTTTTCATCCCTTGTGAAATTGGATGTGCTGCGGCACTCGGGGTAACGTGTACAGGCAAGAAAGATACCGTTTTTTCCGGATTTTATAGCCATGGGGCTCCTGCATTCCGGACAGCGGATATCGGTGGGGACCTCTCCCTTCATATCCCTTTCGGCCCTGTCCAGTTCTTTTTTAAAGGAATCGTAGAACCCTTTTAATACATCGACCCAATTGACCTTGCCCTGTTCGATCCTGTCCAGTTGGGTTTCCATCTGTGCAGTGAATGCCGCATCCAGGATATCAGGAAAGCTTCCTACCAGGAGATCTGTAACCAGGAAGCCAAGCTCGGTGGGCCTGAAGCGCCTTTTTTCGGTAGTTACGTATTCCCTCCCGCTGATATTGGCAAGTATTGAGGCATATGTGGAGGGCCTTCCTATCCCGTTTTCTTCCAGGGCCTTGATGAGGCTTGCGGCCGTAAATCTTGGCGGGGGCTGGGTGAAGTGTTGCACGGGATCGAGTTTCACGAGATCAGGCGTATCCCCTTCTCTTAAGGGGGGGAGCAGTTTGTCATCCCCGTTTTTTCTTCCCGCGGGTTCTTCTGCCGTTTCCTTGTACATGACCATAAAACCCCTGAATACCACCACTGAACCCGATGCCCTGAAGCCTGCCTGACCCGCCTCGATTTCCACCTGTGTCTGTTCCAGGATCGCGGGAGTCATCTGGCAGGCGATGAACCTGTTCCATATGAGTGAATAAAGGGCAAGCTGATCCTTGTTGAGAAATTGCGCAACCGTCTCAGGATCGAGTTCCATGGATGTGGGACGGATGGCCTCATGGGCCTCCTGGGCCCCCTTGCGGCTCTTGAAACGGTTTGGTCTGGACGGCAGATAATCGTTTCCGAAGGTCTCTCCAATATAGGCCCTGGCCTGGGACAGGGCGTCATCCGATATCCTGAAGGAATCGGTCCTCATGTATGTGATAAGTCCTGCCTGGCCCCGGTCTCCCAGTTCCACACCCTCGTACAGCCCCTGGGCGACCGCCATGGTCTTTTTTGGGGAGAATCTCAGCCTCTTGAAAGATTCCTGCTGGAGCAGACTGGTAGTAAATGGCGGCGGTGGATACCTCTTTCTCTTTTTCCGGGAGATTCCGGTAATTCTGAATGGGAGCCCCTTTATTTCAGAGACCAGGGCCTGGGTCTGTGCGCCTGTCTTGAGTTCGATTTTTTTCCCATGGTATCTGAACAGCCTGGCCTCAAACGGGGGAGGATCATCCGCTTTCAGGTGTGCGGTCAGGGTCCAGTATTCCCGGGGTTCAAAGGCATAGATCTCCCTTTCCCTGTCGCAAATCATCTTTACTGCAACGGACTGGACACGGCCGGCGCTCAGACCCCGCTTGACCTTGGTCCACAGGAGGGGTGAAATCTGATATCCCACAATACGATCCAGTATCCTCCTGGCCTGCTGGGACTCGAACCGGTCCCTGTTAAGGGCCTGGGGCGAGGCGACCGCATCCCTCACCGCCTTTCGGGTAAGTTCGTTGAACAGTACCCTCAGGATCCTGCGTTTCCCGTTTTTCAGTTCTTCTGCAATGTGCCATGCAATGGCCTCTCCTTCCCTGTCAGGATCAGGTGCCAGATAGATGGCCTCGGCCTTCTTTCCCGCCTCCCTGAGGGTCTTCAGGACCTTTCCCTTTCCCTTGATGGTCACATACTCGGGTCTGAAGCCGTTTTCAATATCCACGCCAAGCCTGTTTACCGGCAGGTCCTTTATATGGCCTACAGAGGCCATAATCATAAAATCCGGCCCCAGGTATTTCTGGATGGTCTTGGCCTTTGCCGGCGATTCCACGATAAGAAGATTTTTTGCCATAATTGTGTCGTTACCTCACGAACATCTTGCCCGGCAACTGTCTCACCAGGCCCCTCAATTCCATCCTCATCAGTATGCTCAATATTTCTCCCGCATCCATTTGCGAATCCCGTACAATCTGGTCTATATGCACGGGATATTCCCCTATGAGTTCATAGACCTCTTTTTCAGGCCTGGTCATCCCGGCCGGCGGGACGGGATCTGTTCCTTTAATGCCGTTTTTCCCTGCCTGTCTGTCCCCGAGCCCGAACTCATCAAGTATATCATTTGCATTCTCTATAAGCCGGGCCCCCTCTTTGATCAGAAAATGGGTGCCTTTGCTCTTGAATGACTCAATGCTTCCCGGAACGGCGAAGACTTCCCTGCCCTGATCCAGTGCAAATGCGGCCGTGATGAGTGAACCGCTCTTCCTGGTCGCTTCTATAACAGCCACACCCCTGCTCAGACCGCTTATGATCCGGTTGCGTATGGGAAAGTTTTTTGGTTCAGGAGGAGTGCCCAGGGGGAATTCGGAAATGACCGCACCTGTTTCCACTACCTGATCCAGGAGTTTCCTGTTTGTGGCCGGATAAACAATGTCTATACCCGTCCCTGTAACCGCTATGGTGAAGCCGCCGCCTCTTATGCTGCCTGTGTGGGCGGCCGCATCTATCCCTTTTGCCAGGCCGCTCACTATCCCCACGCCGCTTTTGGCAAGACTGAACGCTATTTTTTCCGCGGTCTTCAGACCGTAAGGAGTGGCATTCCTGGAACCTACCATGGCAATCAGCACAAGTTCATCCGGAATATCCTTTCCCCTGACATACAGGAGCATGGGAGGATAATGAATCTCCCTTAAAAGGGGCGGATAGGATGGATCCCTGAATGTGATGATCCTGGCGCCAAGCCTTTCCACCTTCCTGAGTTCGGCTTCGGGGTCTTTTACGAATTTTTTCCTTATAATATTGTGTGCCACATCTTTCCGGATCTCCCTTACATCCAGCAGGTCTGAAAGGTCGGCCTCAAACACGGCCTGCGGGGAACCGAATCTTTTTAGCAGGGCATTAAAAGAGTTGTTCCCCAGGCCCGGAATCATATACAATGCCAGCCAGCCCAATATGTCATCTGACCATGGTTGCATGAGAGTACCGAAAAGAAATTTGATTTTATATGAAATCAACGCAGAAGCTTAAACCAGACCGGTCTTCATTAGTCAAGTCTTTTTGGGGCGCCATAGTCGGCCGCCAGGAGGAATTTCATGTAGCGCATCTCCATATTTTCCGTGGATACCCATCTGTATTCCTCCACAAATTCCTGCCATAAAAGGGCAAGGGTATCTCTTAAGAGTGCATTTTCTCGTGCGTCAGGATCGGACACGTATGTCACCATCTCGTTTATGAACAGGTCCTTAAACCCGGGCATTCCATATGGGGGGGCAGTTTCCCCGGCCCTGAGACGGCGGAAGAGTTCCCTTACCCTGTGGCCGGGAATGGTTGACAAATGCGGTTTCATGTCCAGTATCCGCCGGGCCCAGATGGTAAAGATTATGGGCTGAAAGGTTATTTCAGGGTCTTTTAAAATTCCGTGATCCGGTGGATGAAGTCCGGTAATACCCTCGAAAAGGCTGTCCAGGACCCTCAGTCTATGCAGGATTTTTCTGGCGGCATCCAGTTCGGAAAGACGTTCAAATCCCCTGAATGATTCCTCACCTTCACCACCGGTATAAAAAAGGGGTCTTTTTTGCAAAATACCTTTCAGGCTTTCTCCCCATTCATCTCCCCAGAAATCGGGGGCAAGTCCCTGGCGATGAAACCAGCTTCCCTTCCACCAGCGTTCCGCCTCCCACTTGAGTTCCAGTGCCATACCAAAGCCCACGCGGAATACCGAGGCAAGGGGATTCTCTTTCAGTATCCTGCCGGCCAGGGAAATATCTTCACCGCACAGATTTTCCAGGGCAAGATTCAGGTACCCGGCGGCCTTCCGGCATGTCCTGAGCAGGATACTGAATTCGCTCAAGATACTTCCATCGGCCGAAAGGATCTGGTTGCAGAGTCCCGCGAATTCGAGTTCAATCCTGTTTAAAAGGATGTCATCTTTTATACCTGAGATGACCATGGTGAGCATATCCCGGCCCCTGGCGTGATAGAGCGGCAAAACAGGTGCCGGGGCATCGGTTTTTTCCTCCCATGTTTCACAGGATGGTGTACGTTTTTCTCCGGGGTGCAGGGCGTTTTCTTCCAGGCGGGCATATATTGACACGGCCTCTTCAAAGGGGAGGAATCCGTGTTCTGCCAGGCGCACACTCCGCAACCTGTACAGTTCTTCTTCTGTCTCGGCGGGGAGAAGCCCGGCAAGTCCTGAAACAAGGGCATGGTAGCGGTTGATGTCCTGTTCTGCCAGGCTCCTTATGATCCCTTCAATCGTTTGCCTCAGTCCTTCATCCGGGACATTGATGTAGTAAACACCGTCAAGAGTGAAAAAGCCGTCCCTGAGATCATAGACTTCATCCGGATCCCTTACATCCACACGGATTTTCTTGAACAGACAGTATGACATGAGGAGCTGACCTTCTCCGAACAGCCATCCTGCAAGCCTCCCGGGATCGGCCCGATGCAGTCTGCCGAGCCACAGGAACGCCTGTTCCAGGTCAATACGATCCCTCTTCCACAGTTCCAGATCAAGGAGATGATGCCACTGGTCATGGGAGGCCAGTTCAAGCAAAGGGAGAGAGTCCTCGTCCCCTATCTTTTTTATCAACCAGAAAAAATCATCATGGGACAACTGCCTGACAAATTCTCCCGGAGTATCCAGTGCCAGTATCTTCTCCAGGATTTGATGGCCCGACATGGAATAAAGCCTTTGCAAGTCGGCGCCCCTGTCGGATGATGCCGGCGCCTGCGCTCCTTTGCCCGATGTCTTTTGATCGATCAATGTTTCAATACCCGTCCCTTTGATTAACATTTTTGACTTTCCTGCAGGTTTAAGGTTATACTTATTTTTTCGAATGATAAAGTCAATTTTTGAGGCAAGCGCCCGTGTCTTCCAAAAAGAAAAAATACTGGAAAATCATACTTGTTTCAATTTGTGTCACGGGTCTGATCGTGGCCTGGCTGGGCTTTGGTGAACAGGGACTCTTTCAGCTGTATAAAAGGGAAAAGGAACGCCGGGCACTGGCAGAGAAGATACGTACCCTGGCCGAGGAAAACAGGGCCCTCCTTGATGAGATAGAACGGCTCAGAACCGATATGAAATATGTGGAATCGGTTATCAGAAAGGAACTGAGCCTGATCAGGGAAAACGAGGTCATCTATCGTTTTAAGGATGATCTGGAAAAAGAGGGGAGTGACGGATCGTAACAGCCCCGTAAAAATGGACAGGGAAACCTGTAGCGGAGGAGATTGATATGGAAAAGAGAGGTGACAGTCTTTTTTTTGATATCCTGAGGCGTGCCCCTTCCCGGGAGACAATCCTTCTGGTCCTTCAGAAGATGAAAGAAGAGGGCAGAACAGATGAAGTAATCCGGGAGTGCAGGGAGGCGCTCAATCTTTATCCGGATGATATACGCCTCCGCAGACTGCTGGTGGAGACATGTCAGGAAGCGGGACTGGTTGATGATGCGGCATCGGAAATAGAAGAGATTACATCGATGATGGATGATCTGAGTATGGTTTACAGGTCGCAGGCCGAGCTTCTTATGCAGCGGCACATGGAGAGTGAGGCCCGGGATATGCTTAAGCGGTATCTGGCACACCATCCGGAGGATCAGGATGCAGCCGGTCTCTTTAACAGGCTTGGGGCAGTTGAAGGAGATACGGGAAAAGAGGCCCCGTCCCTTGAACTTGCGACCCCGACCATTGCCGAGCTTTATTATGATCAGGGAAAGATCGGGGAGGCGGCGCGCATATACGAGAAGATTATATCGGAAAATCCGGAAGACACTGTTTCAAAAAACCGCCTCCAGGAGTTGAAGGCCCTGATGAGCAGGGAAAAGGAGAAGGAATCATCAGAAGGAGACAGGCTTGCGGAAAAAAGGAGGAAGGAGAATATGGTCATGATCCTGGAAGGGTGGCTCACAAGACTCCAGGAGCTGCGTCATGCCTGAAAAGGTGCCCGTGTTCAATTTCCTTCCCACCTGTATAGGGAGTGTCCCGTTTAAAGATGTCAACGCCACATGCAGGACTATACTGGACAATCTGCCCCTGATGCCTTTCTGGCCCCAGTTCGTCAACAGGAGCTATATGGAGGATATGATCGTTCAGTTCAGTGAAGGACTGCCCCTTCTTGAGATCCGCGAGCAGGAACGAACCATTGTTGCATCTATGGATGGTGATGGTATGGAGAGTGAACTGGTAACCTTCTATGATCATTTCCTCGGGGAAGATGTGGATTATTTTGCCATGAGCAGGGAATTTGCCCCGGGGCTCTACGAACTCGTTGACCTGATGGGACAGTTGCCCGAAAAAAGGGGCGCATATATCAAGGGCCAGGTTGTTGGTCCTGTTACTTTTGTGGCATCTGTTACCGATCAGGAGGGAAGGCCTCTCTTCCATAATCCCGATCTTTGCGAGGCCATGGTCAAGGGCCTTTCCATAAAGGCCCTGTGGCAGATCAGGAAGCTGGATATCTTCAACAGAAGACCCGTGATGTTTCTTGATGAACCTTATCTGTCAAGTGTGGGTTCCGCCTTTTCCCCGGTTCAGCGTGGTGACGTGATCATGATGCTGGAAGAGGTGATCCGTTATCTGAAAGAACGCTCCCATGCCCTGATAGGTGTCCATTGCTGCGGCAATACGGACTGGTCCATGGTAATTGAATCCGGGCCAGATATTATCAACTTTGATGCATTCGATTATATGGCCCATTTTTTTCTCTACCGGAAAGAAATCGTACGGTTTCTGGAAGAGGGCGGAATCCTGGCCTGGGGGATGGTTCCTACTGCGAATCTTTCCGGGGACCAGTCTGTTGATACGCTCCTTTCTGCCCTTGAGAAGGGACTGATGAAGATATGTGAATGGGGAATCAAAAGGGAGATGTTGTTTGAAAGATCGATCCTTACACCTGCCTGCGGCATGGGGAGCATGACACCCGGGTTGGCGCAGAAGGGTATGGAACTGTTGTATGGCTTGAGCAGGGAGATAGTGTCGAATGCCGGGGCATGATACCCGTATACGGATACTTCCGGAAACGGTTTCATCCCAGATTGCGGCAGGAGAGGTGGTTGACAGGCCCGCCTCTGTTGTAAGGGAATTGCTTGATAACAGTATTGATGCCGGGGCGGACAGGATCATTGTCAGGATCGAACAGGGCGGCAACCGTGCAATAAGTGTCACTGACAACGGTATCGGCATGTCCAGGGATGATATCCTGTTATGCGTGGAAAGATACGCTACAAGCAAGATAGGGAGCGCAGACGACCTGTTCGCCATAGAGACTCTCGGTTTCAGGGGGGAGGCCCTTCCGAGCATTGCCTCTGTCTCCCGTATGCAGATCGTCTCCCGTCCAAAGGATATGCTTTCCGGACACAGGCTGAAGATAAGGGGCGGAAAGCTGGTCTCTGTTGAAGAAACAGGGGCCCCTGCGGGTACGACCGTGGAGGTGAGGGACCTCTTTTTTAATGTGCCTGCAAGGAGAAAGTTCCTGCGTACCGCCAGGACAGAGAGCCACTATATAGCTGATGTGGTGTCACGTATCGTTTTGCCCTATCCCGGCATCTATTTGAGCCTGGAGGCGTCAGGAAAGCCTATCGTAAGGGTTCCGGCCGCAAAAGAGGTCCTGTCGCGAATTTCCACCCTGGTGGGCCGCAACATTGCCGGGAGCATGAAAGAATCCGAAGGCGGCGGCAAGGGATTCACTGTTCGCGCCTTTTTTGCCCCTTCAGAGTTCAGCAGGCCCAGGGCAGACCGTCTTTTTGTCTATGTAAATCACAGGAATGTCCGTGACAGGCTCATAACAAGGGCAGTGCTGGAGGGTTATGGCCAGAGACTGATGAAGGGACGCTATCCCCAGGCCGTCCTGTTTATCGAGATTGAGCCCTCCATGGTGGATGTGAATGTGCATCCGGCCAAACAGGAGGTCCGGTTCCATAACGGCCAGGACATCTTCCTGGCCGTTGTCTCCATGGTGAAAAAGGCGTTTGAGGAGATCTGTTTCATAAGCGGGGGCATGGAGAGCGGTCACAGGCCATCTTTTATCTCAGAGCCGGCACAGGAATACGCCCTGCACGCTGAAACTGTATTGCCTGGGGGAGGGGAGGATGGCCGGGAAGAGGCTGCCCAGCCTCTTCAGGCTGTTATGGCTGAAGGGCCGCAGGTCATCGGGCAGCTGAAGGACACCTACATCCTCTGCCAGGAAGGGGATGGTCTCCTGATGGTGGATCAGCACGCCGCCCACGAAAGGATCGTGTACGAGGAGTTGAAAAAGGGGTTCAGCGCCTCCGGACCGGAGTCCCAGATCCTCCTGGTGCCGTACCAGCTGGAACTGTCCGCCCGGGATACAAGGATAGCCCTCGGAAGGATGGATGAACTGTCCCGCCTTGGTCTTGAGATGGACCACTTCGGGGGGAATACCTTTTTGCTGAGGTCCTTCCCCGCCATACTTGGGGACCTCCAATGGGATTCTCTCATTCCTGAACTCCTGTCGGAAATGGAAAAAGGGGCCAGTTCCGGGGATCTTGTTTTCGAAGAGGCGATGAAGGTCATGGCCTGCCACAGCGCCCTCAGGGCCGGCCATAAAATGAGTCATGCTGAAATGACACGTCTTGTTACACGGCTGGCGGAGATGGATCTGCCCACGAACTGCCCTCATGGAAGGCCCGTGTTTAAACGGATTACCTATTATGAAATAGAGAAAATGTTCAAACGGATTGTATAATCAAGGCACAAATGGGCAGGGGATACGTGCAGAATGCCGATAGTGTGAGAGGGCACTGGTCAAACAGCTCAAATGGCGAAAATCATGAGGCCAAAGATTGTTGTTATTGCCGGTCCCACGGCGAGCGGCAAGAGCGCCCTGGCAATAAGACTGGCGGCGAATTTCGGGGGAGAGATCGTCAGTGCCGATTCCATGCAGGTTTACCGGGACATGGATATAGGCACGGCCAAACCCACCCGGGAGGAACGGGTGGGAATACCACACCATATGCTGGATGTGGTGGATCCTGATGAGGAATTCAATGCCGCCCTCTATCGTTCCATGGCATATCCCATTTCCATGGATCTCTGCGGGAGGGGGAAGCTGTGCCTGCTGGTAGGGGGGACCGGCCTGTACATAAAGAGTCTCCTCGGAGGGCTCTCCTTTTGTCCTCCGGCCGACAGGGCGTTCAGGGAATCTCTCCGCCGGGAATGCGGACGGCACGGCTCTATGCACCTCTACAGGAGGCTTGAGCAGCTCGACCCCGGATCTGCGGGCAGGATCCATCCCAATGACGTGGTAAGGATCATCAGGGCGCTTGAAATTATCCATTTGACCAATAGACGGGCTTCGGATCTGAACAGGGAGCACAATTTCGGTGATGCCCCCTTCAGGGCCCTTAAAATATGCATGATGGTGGAACGGGAGGATCTCTACAGGCGTATTGATGAAAGGTGCGAGGATATGATGGATGCCGGTCTGGTACAGGAGACAGAGAGGCTCCTCGCCAGGGGATATACGCCGGATCTCAGCCCCATGAAGTCGATCGGTTACAGGCACATGATAAAATACATAAAGGGGAAATGGACACTGGACGAGGCGCTGCACAACCTCCAGAAAGATACGCGCAGATATGCCAAGAGACAGATGACGTGGTTCAGGGGAGATCCTGGTTTTGAATGGATAAGCCCGGCAGATTTTGATATCATCTGCAGCAGGATAGAGACGTTTATGTATAACAGTCTTTGAAGGAGAGGCCTGATTTTGGGATTTTACTGCGGGAAAAAAGGCGGTGTGTTCGCCATGCTGGCTGTGTGCCTGTTATTCGTCTGTTTCCAGGCAATATGCACAGGGGCTGAAACAGGCGGCAGGAACCCGGACAAAAAGAATGAGATCGTTGTTGCGGGCAGTTCCAGGATAAGGGGAGAAAACATGGCCCTGGCAAGGAATATGGCTATCACGCAGGCATTGATGAGGGGGGTGGAGGACTACCTCCTCTCGCGGCTGGGGGTCCGCGGCATGGCGGACAATTTTGAGAGGATTGCCAGGGAAATCATACCAAAGGCCCGCGAAGAGGTGGAGATATTCCATATCGTTTCCGAATGTCAGATAAACGATACGTATAATGTCCTTGTCCGTCTCCGGATAAATGAGGCCCTCATGGACAGGAACATGAGGGATGCCGGGCTTCTCTCTTTCGGGGATGCCGGTCTGAGGGTCCTTGTCATGATTTCCGAGACATATAATGGAGATGTTTCCTTCTGGTGGAAGGATCCGGAGATATACACCTCCCTGGGAGTGGTGGAGGTGGCCCTTAATAATCTGCTTCAACAGAGGGGGATAACGCCGGTAGACAGGACGTCGGGCGTTTCCGATGTCCATGCCTATACGAAACTTGAGGCCCTGTACCTGGAAGACGCGGATATAGTCAGGTGGGGGAGACTCTTTTCAGCCGATGTAGTGATCTATGGACATGCCCGGTTGGAAGATCAGGGAAAGATATCCCTTGAGCTTGTTGCTGTTGATGTAGATCGGGGTAACAGGATTTACAAGGATTATGAGATTGAAGAGACGGAAAAGGGGATTGAGGGGAAAAAAGGCATTGTCAGAAGTACGGGCAGACTCATGAACCGCCTGGCCCCGAGGCTGGTTCCGGCTCTTCTGGGGCCTGGCATCACAGGCCGGAATGAGATCCGATCCCTGGAGGTTGAACTGGAAGGGTTGAGGAATTTCAGGCAGTGCAGGGTATTCAGGGACTTTTTAAGATCAGGGATAAAGGGGGTAAGGTCCGTGGTGCAGAGCAGGATAAGCCGGGACAGTGTCTCTTTATCCGTTGAATTTGAAGGAGAGAGACAACTCCTGCTGGACCGAATCCTGCGCCATCCTGAACTTCCTTTTCCCCTGGCTCCGGCTGCCGCCAAAGGGGAAGAGATCATACTCAGGATCCAGTAAGATCAGACCCGGGCACAGGGCTTCGGTATAACCCCGATTTTGAGTAACACCAGTCGCTTATGACCATTCCCAATCTGATTACCAGCATAAGGATCATACTTGCACCCATTTTCATCATTTTCCTTATCAATGATGATATATTGTCGGCCCTCGTAGTCTTTATCATTGCCGGTTTGAGTGATGGGGTTGACGGTTTTATTGCCAGGGTCTATGACCAGAAAAGCAAAATCGGCGCATATCTTGATCCTCTTGCCGACAAGATACTCCTGGTAGCGGCCTTTATCATCCTCTCCATAAGGGGGTTTGTCCCCTCCTGGCTTACTGTCGTGGTAATCAGCAGGGATATCCTGATACTGCTTGGTGTGCTGGTCCTCTTTTTAAACGGAATAGACTTTGCGATACGGCCGTCGGTTCTGAGCAAAATGACTACCTGCATGCAGCTTTTCACCGTGTTTGTTTCCCTTTCAGAGGCCCATTTTGCGGTTTTCGGCGAACTGGATAACTATGTCTTTGCCGTTACCGGCATCCTGACCATAAGCTCGGGGCTCCATTATATGCGCTTCTGGTTCAGGATGATAGGTGACGGATCTTCAAACGGGAATGATACGGCTTGACAATCATAAGTTCGGCTGATAATAAGGCAGTAAAAGTGTAGGCACGTAGCTCAGGGGGAGAGCGCTACCCTGACACGGTAGAAGTCACGGGTTCAAATCCCGTCGTGCCTACCAGCCTGCCACAAGATGCATCTGCCGTTTCCCGGATTATCTTTTTTTGCGGCGTTTGGACCTTTTATGTTTCGTGCGGCGGGCCTGATATTTTGCCCTGAGCCGTTTGATGGTCCTGAGGTTGGCCCTTTAAGCGTGGTAATGAACAAAAAAACCCGGTCACAGGCATGACCGGGTTTCTATTTTCATCAACATGATATGTATATGTCAGGGCATATTCTTTTTTCTCCTGCGGCCGCCGAACGCCACAAGCCCGATCAGGCCCGAACCCAGAAGCCAGACTGCCGATGGGATGGGGACAGGGGCCACGTCAGATGCAATGACAGGCCCGCCGGCATTATAACTGGCAGCCATCTTTAACAGCCATTGATTCACAGGACCTGCGCTGTCGTATTTATAAGCATGATAC
>CAZQAA010000130.1:0-4711 GCA_964591255.1 uncultured Desulfobacterales bacterium
CTCAGTGTCTTGTGGGTTGTAGTGGTAACAAAATCGGCCACGCCCACAGGAGATGGATGCAGTCCTGCTGCAACCAGTCCTGCAATATGGGCCATGTCCGCCAAAAGATATGCCTCATTTTCCACGGCAATCTCCTTAAACCGCTCGAAATCGATGGTCCTTGGATACGCACTTGCACCACAGATAATCATCCTGGGCTTATATTCTCTTGCCAGCGCAATCACCTGATCATAATCTATCTGTCCTGTATCAGGATTTGTCCCATAAAAAACCGACTTGAATAACATGCCGGAAAAACTCACCGGACTACCATGAGTAAGATGACCACCATGGGACAGATCCATGCCCATAATCACATCACCAGGTTTAAGGGAAGAAAAATAAACCGCCATATTGGCTTGAGAACCGGAGTGGGGTTGTACATTTGCGTATTCCGCACCAAACAACTCCTTTGAACGGATGATAGCCAGATTTTCTACCACATCGACATGTTCGCATCCCCCATAATATCTGGCACCGGGATATCCCTCGGCATACTTATTGGCCATGGCATTCGCCTGAGCCTCCATAACAGCCCGGCTGGCGTAGTTTTCGGACGCAATCATGAGCAGATTATCTCTTTCACGAGCGATCTCTGCAGAAACTGCATCAAAAACTTCTGGATCTGTTTCTCTTAGACTTTTTTCCTCCAAAACAGGCCTCTCTTTTTATCTATCTGATCTATCCGCAACAGATGTCTTCCTCCCTCAAAAGGAGTCTTTAAAAACAGTTCAAGCATCTCGATGGCAATACCTTCTCCGATAACACGAGCCCCCATGACAAGGATATTTGCATCATTATGCGCACGGGACATACGTGTCGTATAAAGATTATGACAAAGGGCAGCCCGTATCCCCTTATGACGGTTTGCTACGATACTCATGCCAAGACCGGTCCCGCATATCAAAACTCCACGACTGGCTTCGTTTTTTGCCACATCCTGTGCCACTCGATGAGCAATCAGCGGATAATCGGCAGATTCCCTGCTAAACACTCCCACATCATTAACTGCTGTTCCCTCCATCTGGGTGAGATGGGCTTTGCACAGCTCCTTCAGATCAAATCCCGCATGATCAGATCCTATTATAATATTCACCAGTTTTTTTTGCATAGTTTTCCTATTACTCCAAGTGTATCAAAAAAAGTCCCTCTCAAAACTGGAGGAAACCCTATAGGGTATGTAAAGACAAACGCCTTCAAGGTGATGAGCTGAAAAGCTATAACCAGGTGATATAATAAAAATGATTACGCATCAATAACTGACATACCCATTTTTCATTCGATGGGAAACAGAGGTTTACCTCAAGAGGGTTCCACCATTAACGTGTGAACACTCATTTCAAACGCAATGTTTCTGTTCAGCTGTCATAAGCCCTGAAAACCAAACAGGCATTGGTTCCACCGAAGCCGAATGAATTGGAGATGGCTATATTTACATTTGCATGTCTGGCCACATTGGGAACATAGTCTAAATCACACTCAGGATCAGGTCTATCATAATTAATGGTGGGAGGTATTATCCCATGTTTAATCGTCATTACCGTATAAATGGCCTCAACGCCACCAGCCCCTCCCAGAAGATGACCCGTCATGGACTTGGTAGAACTTACGGCCAACTTGTAAGCATGGTCACCAAACACTACCTTTATGGCCTTGTTCTCAGAGAGATCGTTCAATTTGGTAGAGGTGCCGTGTGCATTAATATAATCTATCTCTTCTGGTTTCAGTCCGGCATAATCAAGGGCCATTTTCATGCAATTGACAGCACCTATACCCTCCGGGTCAGGGGCAGATACATGATATGCATCACCGGTCAATCCATATCCCACAATCTCTGCATAAATATCAGCACCACGTTCCATGGCATGTTCCAGTTCTTCCAGAACCAGTATCCCGGCACCTTCACCCATAACAAAACCGTCACGATCCAGATCAAAAGGTCGAGAAGCCCTCTCCGGGTCATTGTTTCTGGTAGAAAGTGCTCGCATGGAACAAAACCCTCCAAAAGATAAAGGGGTGATAACCGCCTCTGTACCACCTGTAATCATTACATCTGCCATGCCTTCCCTGATCAGCCTGAAAGACTCACCCACTGCATGAGAACTGGCAGCACAGGCTGTCTGAATAGAAGTATTAGGTCCCCGAACACCAAATTCTATTGCAATCTGGCCTGGTGCCATGTTGGAAATAATACCCGGGATAAAAAAAGGACTAACTCTGCGAGCACCTTTCTCCAACAAAACCTGATGAAAATGCTCGATCATCGGCAGGCCACCTAAGCCCGACCCGGTGATACAGCCAATCCTATTCCTATTAGAAACATCAATTTTCAGTCCTGAATCTTCCACCGCCATCCTTGCAGATGCAACGGCGTAATGAATAAATGTATCGAACCGTCGCAGTGCCTGCTTTTCCATAAAATCTTCAGGCCTGAAATCTTTGACCTCAGCCGCAACCTGTGATGGAAAGGATGATGCATCAAACCTTGTTACAGGTCCTACTCCTGTCTTGCCAGAGCACACCGCTTCCCAATTCTTATCCACTCCCGTGCCCAAGGGGGTGACCATTCCTAAACCCGTAACCACGACCTTTCTTGGCATATCTTTACCCCGACCCGAACGATACTGTAACACAAATAATGTTAATAATACCGATGGATTTCAACATCTGATACAATGTTAAGGCCACCTCATCGCATCCTGTTCCAATAATCTTGGATCGTTGATCCTGTACAACAGTATCCAGCATTATTTTCCCACGGCATTTTTTATATAGTCCATTACATCCTGAACAGTGCCAATTTTTTCTGCGTCTTCATCCGGCACAGAAATATCAAATTCTTCCTCTATAGCCATAATAAGTTCTACCTGATCCAAGGAATCCGCACCCAAATCATCCACAAAGGAGGCCTCAGGGACTACATCCTTTTCATCCACATCTAATTGTTCGCAAATAAGTTTCTTGATCTTTTCCTCTATACCAGCCATTTAATAATTACCTCCTCAAAAAATTCTCTATAGCGGTTTGCCGGATCCCACAGGACCCTGTAACCATCATATTACATATATTACATATACAGACCGCCATTCACATGAATAACCTGACCTGTAATATAATTTGCCATATCCGAACAGAGCCAGTAAACGGCCTCTGCAACATCTTCAGGCAAGCCAAATCGCCCTAATGGTATCTGTTGAACAAACTCCTGCTTGACTTTTTCAGGCAGGACAGAAGTCATCTCGGTATCTATAAAACCTGGAGCAATCGCATTCACCGTGACACCCCGTATTGCCACCTCCCTTGCAACGGTTTTGGTAAAACCTATAATCCCGGCCTTGGATGCCGCATAATTGGCCTGGCCTGCGTTTCCCATCTGCCCTACCACGGATGATATGTTTACAATACGGCCTGATCGCTGTTTAATCATTGTACGGATAACGGCCTGAGTACAATTAAACACACTTTTCAGATTGACACGAATTACCGAATCCCATGCATCCTCGCTCATCCTCATCAAAAGACTATCCCTGGTGATCCCGGCATTGTTAACCAACACATCTATTCTCTTATGCCTTGAGACGATGTCTTTAAACATTACATTGATCCCTTCATATGATGAGACATCCAGCTTGTGGCTCTCTGCCTCCACCCCCATGGAATCCAGCATAGCCAATGTCTCGTCAGAGGCGGAATTATCCGGGTCGTAATGGATTAAAACTATTTTTGCCTCTTCCTGTGCAAATCTTTTTGCCACTGAACGCCCTATGCCCCTAGATCCACCCGTAATAACTATTACCCTTTGGGAACTAACAGCAAAATCATTCATTATATATATCCTCTAATTCATGGTGTTTAATTGTAGGTCTATTTTTTCCAGCACCCTGTTATTCAAATACCTTGCAGCCAGTTTGACAGCGTTGGTAATGGCACGTGGCGTCGATCCTCCGTGACAAACAATCCCCACCCCCTTGATCCCCAATAATGGAGCGCCGCCGTATTCCTCATAATCCAACTTTTTTTTGAACTTATCGAAAATCCGGCCTCCTAAAAAAAAATGCAACCGCCTCAAAAAAGACTCCCTGAACTCCTTTTCCAACAGTCCGGTGAAAGCCGACGCCATACCTTCGCTGAGTTTTAATACCACATTGCCCACAAAGCCATCACATACAATGATTTCCACATTACCTGTAAATATGTCGCGGCCCTCCACATATCCCACAAAATTGAGGCGGCTTTTTTCAAACAATTTCCTGGCCATTTGGACCAATTCATTACCTTTGCCGCCCTCCTCCCCAATACTCAAAAGGCCTATTTTTGGGTTTTCCATCTCTAAACACGAAGCTGCAAAGGCCTCTGCCATAGCGCCAAACTGGAAAAGATGGGCAGGACGGCAATCCACATTGGCACCAACATCAATCAAAATCACATCACCCTTTTCTCCCGGCAATATACCAGCTATAGCAGGCCGTTCGACTCCATCTATTATGCCTAAACACAGCACACCGGCGGCCAAAATTGAGCCTGAATTGCCGGCGCTTACCACTGCATCCACCACACCTCTTTTTACAAGATCAAATGCAACTCTTATAGAAGCATCTTTTTTTTGACGAACCGCCTTCATAGGAGCTTCGTCCATCCTTATTGTCTCTGTACAGTGATGAACAGATATTCG
>CAZQAA010000131.1:0-10733 GCA_964591255.1 uncultured Desulfobacterales bacterium
TTGGCATCTATGGGCCTGTCTGTCCTTATACGAATTAACCCAATACCGGGAGCGCGGCTATGATGGTCTCCTTTATCTTATCTGCCTGATTCGGATCATCCACCTTTTGTCCATCAAAATCCCTCACATAAAAGACATCCACTACCTGGTCTACTTTTGTGGCAATCTTTGCCACCCTAACGTCAAGTCCACACCTGAACAGGGCGTCTGTTATCATATAGAGGAGACCTGGAAAATCATAGGTGAAGACCTCGATAATTGTAAAAAAACTGGAGCTGTTGTTATCTACTGTCACTTGATTGGGCCTTTCTGTCAAACGGTGTTTTTTTGGTCTATAATAAGACATCCTTTTATCTAAAGCTGCTCTGAGATCGAGTGTGCCGGATATGGCCGCCTTTAGATCCTGTCTTGCCCTGGCCCACCATTCATTTTCTCGTATTCTGTCTACAGGGGGCTTGACCTTGAAAATATCCAGGGCGATATTGTTTCGCCAGGTATATGCCTGGCTTTCAAGGATATCCATGCCGTTCAGGGTGAATGTCCCGGCTATCTTCGAGAAAAGCCCCGGCCGATCAGCTGCACAGATAGTTACCGTCCTAATGTCCAAGCCGGTATTCCCCGTTACTTCCCATACAAATGGCTTAGAACCCAGACCGGTATATAATGTGATATGCTGAAGAATGTCTTGTGTCGGGGTATAGAGCAGATAACGTGGAGACATGTAACTAAAGATTTCCTTCATTTCATTCCTGTTTTCCATTGTGGATGAAGAGGACAGGATTTGCTCTTTTTTCTTTTCCACAAGCTCCACGGCCTTGTGAGTTGCCAGTTCGCCCCCTTCCATGATGTGTAAAATCCTGAGAAAAAGACTTTGTAACAGGGCTGAAGTCCAGTCGTTCCATGCCGCAGGCCCAGTTGCCATGGAATCGGCAACGGTGAGAAGATATAGCATCTTAAGACGCTCAATATCCACTATCTTTCTGGCACAAAATATGGCGGTTTCCTCGTCATTGATATCCCTTCTTGTAGCTGTCTTCATCAAGAGCAGATGTTGTTCAATCAAGAACATAACGGTTTCAATATCCTTACGCTTAAAGCCTAAACTCTCAAGGATCTCTCCGGCAATGATCGCTCCACGTTTTGAGTGGTTCTTTTCCTTGTTTACCTTGCCGATATCATGCAAAAGGGCTGCCCATAAAAGAAGCCTTTTTTGCGCTAACTCTTTATAAAGACTGATACACAAAGGGGGTTGACTCGTGTTCCAAATTCCAGAAAAGCCTTTTATTATCCGAACCGTCAGCAGGGAATGCTTATCCACCGGATAAAGATGGTATTCGTCATGCTGGATGCGGTGGACTATTCCTTTGAATTGGGGAATAAATTGCTCCAGAAACCCGGCAGAGAGCATCTCATTGAGTACATTGAACTCGGTGGGTTTTGAAGCCAGGATACGTTCAAAAGATTTGACCGAGGAGGTTCTCAGTCTCTCGTCAAAAAGGAATGACAGTTCTCTTACCAGCAGTTTTGCCTCGGCGCTCAAAGGGATTTTCAGGCGTAAACTTTCCTCAAATATATGGATCAGGAGATCGGGGGAATTTAAGATGTGTTCGGATGATGCAAAATATAGCATACCATCTTTGACTTCAAGCCCAGGTATCCCACTTTGAAGCGATGTCCTTTTTTTATTTTTTCGGGCCGATGCATATCCATGTTCAATAATGAACATCAAATAAGTTTCTTTTAGTAATTCCATTTGCCCGTGAAGTGTGCCTAAAAATGTTTCTACACAATATTCTCTGTTCCCTTTGTTAAAACCCATTTTTTTGGCGAGTTTCAGCTGGTATTCAAAAAAAAGGCGGTCACATTTCCTTCCCGCCAGATGATGCAGATGGTTTCTTACGTTCCATATAAAAGATAGGGCTTTTTCCAGAATACCAAACCCTGCATGAGAGATGTAACCGTTGAGTTCAAGATCTCTTGGCCGTCCTATTTCTGATTTAAGCCGTGCTATCCACAGCATAGTGTGATAATCCCTTAGTCCCCCTTGTCCTTCTTTCAGGTTTGGCTCAAGGAGATATGAGGAGTCGCCGTAACGCTCATGGCGATCCCGGTTCATCTCAACTAGTACAGGAATAATCTCCTTGGCCCTTTTTTGTATGATTTTTTGCTGGATATGATCCATTAGTTCAGAATACAAAAGAGACTGACCACAGATAAAGCGTGCGTCCAGGAGTGATGTGAGCACTCCAATATCCTTGCCCGCAAGCCTTATGCATTCTCCGATTGACCGAGTGGCATGTCCCACGTCTAAGCCCAGATCCCATAGGGGATAAACAGCTTCCCGAATAAGACCGTCGGCCCTGTCAGGCACATTTTTTTTGAAGAGAAACAGGATGTCTAAGTCAGAGTGAATACACATTTCTCTCCTGCCGTAGCCGCCGATGGCGATAATGGCATAGGGATTCCTGAATATTCCCATTTCTGGGCCGATTACACTCTCCTCGAAGGTAGTGCGGAAGTATTCATCCAGGATATGGGTATGCTGTTCCAGAAAACCTGGGTCATTTTTTTTTAAAAAAGCAGAGACAAGCAGGGATCTTTTTGCTCCCAGGATCTCTAATGCCTCAGTTTTATTGTCGCCTTTTGGTTCTTTTTGTGTTGCAAACATCCCCCAACCTATTGCATATATGAACAGAGAGTGTGTAATCATCTCATGAGAGATTTATCACGTATCATAGTTGCTTAAAGCAATGAATATGCCAAAAATGTAATAATGTGATAACTTGTTGAAAGTCCAGTAAAATATTCTTGTAATAATGGCAGGAACGTCAATTATTGTAATACACTTTTGTTGAAAAAACGAACTATAAACAACAAAATTGTTGTTTATAGTTGAGGTGAAAATGGGCTTATCGAATAGTGTGTACAGGCAGTTTAAGGAGATTGTGGGTGCCCGTGGCATCTTGACATCCCAGGCGGAGTTGGCTGCATATTCCTTTGATGGTACCACCGACTGTCGTGGGTTGCCGGATGCGGTTATTTTCCCGTCTTCTAAGGAAGAGGTTTCGCAGGTTATGCGGCTTGCAAACGACAGGAATATCCCGGTAACTGTCAGGGGTGCAGGTACTAATGTTAGCGGAGGATCCATACCCGTATCCCGCGGCATTGTCCTTTGTACCACAAGGATGAACAGGATAATCGAGATAGATACGGCCAATTTTACTGTAACTGCAGAAGTAGGCGTTGTGCTGAATGATCTTAATATTGAGCTTTCAAGGCATAATCTGTTCTTTCCACCGGATCCTCAAAGTTTTCTCGCGGCCACTATAGGAGGATGCGTGGCTGAAAATTCCGGCGGGCCTTGCGCCTTAAAATACGGTGTTTTTAAGCACTACCTGTTAGGGATGACCGTGGTATTGGCATCCGGTTCGATCCTCACTCTGGGCGGCAGGACAGTCAAAAATGTAACCGGATATGATCTGCCTCAACTCCTTTGTGGATCAGAAGGCACACTGGCGGTTATTACCGATGTGACGTTGCGGGTTCTTAGTCTACCGGCTCACAGGCAGACCATATTGGCCGTTTTTGATGAAGTAGTGGCATCGGGCAATGCAGTACGCGATATACTTTCCAGCGGTATAGTACCCGCCAAGATCGAGTTGATGGACAACTGGATAATTCGGAGTATAGAAAAAATGACGCCGTTAGGCCTCCCGCTGGATGCAGAGGCCATCCTGCTTTTTGAGCTCCACGGGATACGGGAATCGGTGAAAAAGGAGTCAGAAGAGGTTATTGATTTGTGCAGACGGGCAGGCGCACATGAAGTCAGGCCTGCCAGTGATGAAACCGAAGCGGAGAATTTCTGGACAGCGCGAAGATCCGGATTTTCCGCAATCTTCGGCCACGCCCCCACGGTCTTGGCAGAAGACGTTACTGTCCCCCCGAGTCGTATGCCGGACTTAATAATAAGAATTAAAAAACTGGCTCAACAATATGATCTTACTATTGTTATTATCGGGCATGCAGGGGATGGCAATCTCCATCCAAGTATACTTACGGACAGAAACAGGCCGGAGCACTATGATCGCGCAACAAAGGCACTCCATGAGATATTTAGGTTTGCCCTGGATCTCGGAGGGGCCATATCAGGCGAACACGGGATAGGTCTCGAAAAGAGGAAATTTTTAAAGGATGCCATGGATCCTGATGCGATCGATATATTGAGGCGTATAAAAACGGTATTTGACCCTAAGGGGATTCTCAATCCAGGAAAGATATGGGAATAGGGTGACACCCTGAAATAATGAGCCCTCCTGACAGTCTTGTCAGAAAAACTCTTTTACCTTTTTATTGGGCTTTTGCCCGGGAGAACAGGAATGCCTGAACCACCCCTGACTATTGAGGCTGGCCGGTGTATGAAATGCGGCTTCTGTATGTCAACCTGTCCGGTATACAATGTTGATCACATAGAGAGTCACGTGGCCCGTGGCCGTAACATGCTCATAGCCTGGATGGGAGATAATGAAATTGCCACAAACGGTTCTTACAGAAAAGCCCTCTATTACTGTCTGCTATGCGGTCGATGTGAGGCAGTTTGTCCTGCAAGGATACCTTCGCCATCAATAACCATGAAGGCGAGGGGCGCGCTTGTAAGGGAAAAAGGGCTTTCATGGTTGCAACGATTTGTCTACAGGGGTGTCCTCAAACACCGCCCATTGACGGCAAGGGCTCTGGGGTGGGTGTCACGGCTGCCCGGAATATCAAAGGAAGATGGCGGCCCCCTTCGCCACCTGGCCGATTCCGCTTCTGTTTTATCAGGGAATGTCCATGTTCCATCCCTCTCCGTGCCGTTTCTTTCCAAACGCTTGCCTAACAGGATATATCCGCCGGATGGCACACGGACCCGGGGGCAGGAAGTGGCCTTTTTTCCCGGTTGCGCCTTTGAGTTTTTTTTTGCGGACGCAGGAGAAGATACGGCTATGGCGCTTGCGAACGCTGGTTTTGAGGTAGCCTATCCGGAAGGATTGGGCTGCTGCGGCCTTGCTGTCAACAATGCGGGTGATATGGAAACGGCCAGGGCAATGGCCATGCACAATATTGATTTATTGTCCGGCTTTGACCATATAGTTACGGGATGTGCTACATGCGGCTCTGCCCTCAAGGATTACGGGCAGTGGTTTGATGAAGATGATCCCTATTACGCCAGGGCGCAGATCTTCTCAGGACGGGTTCACGACCTGTCGGAGTTTCTTGTAGCCAGTGGATTTGAGGCTGCGGACATGAATTGTTCCCCATCAAGGATTACCTATCATGATCCATGCCATCTGAAGTGGCATCAGGGTGTAAGTGACGCCCCGCGTAACATCTTGCACTCTATGAAGGGGGTTGAGTTTGTAGAAATGGTTGGAGCGGATATGTGCTGCGGCCTCGGTGGAATGTTCGGTATAACCCATCGGGATGTCAGTCTATCCATTCAGGCAAAAAAGATGGAAGCTATTGGCAAGACAGGAGCGGATATGGTGGTTACGTCCTGTCCTGGTTGCATGATACAGCTAATGGATGGGATACGCCGGCATAATCTGAAGGTTGAGGTTGTGCATATCAGCCGGCTGATTCACGGGCAAACAAGGCGGCCCCATAGGCGCCGGTAAGCTGGGGATGCGGAGGGACAATTATATCTCCCGAGATGCGTTCCCTGAACAGATCGGCGATAATGGAATGATATTCCACTACCCCGCCACACAATAATACGGTACCCTGAATAGGCGCCATTTCGATAATTCTGTCTATCACCGATTCGAATACTCCCCTCACCAACTCTTCAGCAGAAGCCCCGGCCCTGATATGCGATAATATCTCGGTTGAGGCAAAAACGGTACAAAAGCTCCCTATCTTGAAGCATCCCTTTGCCTTTCGTGCCATCCCATTGAGGGATTCAAGGGAAAGTCCCATCCTGTTGGCGATCTCTTCTATAAAGGTGCCGGTGCCTGCAGCGCATTTCCTGTTCATCTTGAAATCTATTCTATGCCCCCTGTCGTCCACCTTCACCACCTTATTGTCCTGGCCGCCAATATCTATTAATGTAAAGGCCTTGCGTATATAGGCGAATGCTCCCCTCGCATGACAGGCTATCTCGGTTTTAAAACCTGTGGCAAAATCTATACTGTGTCTTCCGTATCCTGTGGAAAAAATGGGCATGTTGCTTGAGGGAATATGGCCCAGGGCTCCTCTTAACGCCTCTTTGGCAGATTTTTGGTAATCTATGCCGGATCGGCATACATGTCTCCCCACCATTTTTGCGTTGTCGTCTATTACCACCGCCTTGGTGGTACAGCTTCCTATATCAAGGCCTACATACATATTCATGACGATTCTTCAATCTGCTCCACAAAGGCCTCGATATTGGTAATGGTCTGTTCTTCAGAATAGCAACGCAGGTCATTCAGGTCGCCGTTAATTATCAGATATGGGATGCCCAGTCTATCCCTTAGCCTCTCCGGCATGCCATAACGGGTATTGGTATTGTTGGGACATGTCTTGGAATCATGGTATATAATCCCGTTTATTCCGAATCGTTTTGCCTTTTCCGTGATATAGTTTTCCTTGAAGTTATCATCCTGGCTGATGAATATTGAGCAATAGGCCCTTGCCATGCTTTCGAATGGATCCTTTGGATCAAAGGCGGAAAAGACCCAGCTATTGCAGTAACTGCTTGCCAGGACACAACTGTTCAATCTGCCGAATGTTTCGCTCATACTGCGCAGTTTACCCCAGATAGGCATTCCGTCCCAGTAAAAACGGTGTTTTTCGGCTGGTACTGCACTGATCCCGCTTTCGATTCGTTCTTCCATTTCCTCCAGGAGTCCCCGGTAATAATCTACCGCCTCTTTTCTGCCACGCATTACCACGGCAGGCCCCATGTGGATGCAGTGATCAAAAAACGTAGCCGGAGATGGTCTGGCTGTTGCAGTATTGAGCACAGTCTCCCACAAATTGGAACATTCAAGGGAGTCTGCCAGGACCTCACGGAACCTGTCCATATCAAATGGTATGCCAGATATTTTTGCCAGTTCAGGTGCTATTTCCTCAAGCTGGGCCGCACACGCCTTCACCACATCTTCACGGACATTAAACTGGGTCCTGGGCGTATTGATCCCGTATATCGGCACATTAAATTTCCTTGAATAAAAACTGAGCCAATCATATACGTCCCGGCACTGATTTGTGTTATAGAGCAGTACATCAGGCCTTGGCACCTCTTTGATCCCGAATGCACTGTTTAGAGGCGTCTCATTTTTAAGGAATGCCCCGATGTCGCTGGTTAGATATGAACATATGTCGGGGGAATAACCGTGGGCATTTGCCACCGGGATATAATCCATGGCGGTTCGATTGGCGCCCAGGATAGCCGCATGGTTTTCAGGATAATAGACCAGAAAACCGGCTGCAATGGCAAGTTCAGCCGGTCCTACACTTGTGCACCATGCTATTTTTTTGTTTCCTGTCTGGGCAGCTTCCTTCAGTTCGGAAAAGTGTTGAGCCATAACAGCCTTAAGTTTTCGCGCCGATTTTATCTCCGTGGGCCTGTCTGTTTCCATTGTAATATTTCTCCAGTAAACTTAATTGATTGTAGTAGTTATTTAAAGTAGATATTGTGATAAATAGGTCTTCTAAATACCGCCAAAAAGGCCTTCTTTTTTGGCCTCTTTTTGAGAAAGCCTGAGCAACAGCCTGCTCAGATTGAGCATGACCTTGAACGGCTGAATGTCTGTCAGACTGTTTACCCATTCAGCCTTTTCCCTTGCAATATTTTCGGCATCCTCTCCCTTGTTTATTCGTTCAATAAGTTCATTGTGATAAGCTTCGGTGGCATTGATGGCCTTGCTGAAATATTCGTTCAATGACCCAGTTATCACACAGTTGTGACTCAGCACTCCACGCTTGGCAGGCAGGGTGGATAACTTTCGGATGCTGTTTGTATAGCTCTCAAGCGAGTCAAAATAGTTCGGCCAGAAAATATCTTCCTTGGGTACATAAAAGCCTGTGGTATCACCAATAGTCAGGGAGCGTTCCTTCTCCTCATACAGGGCGATGTGACATGGGGAATGGCCTGGTGTGCTGTAGACAGTCCATACAATTCCGGCCCCCAGTTCTATCCGGTCACCTTCCTCAACCACCAGATCTACATTAAAGTCGTACTCTTCAAGTGGAGCAGGTGGCTCATTGATCTCTCCTTTTGACTTCATCAATTGGGCAATATTGTTATCAACCCAGAGGAATTCTTGGAGCATATTTTTATTGCCAAGTATCCGTGCGCCCGGTGCGCTGGAGATAATCTTTATATGAGGCCACAGAAGTTTTATGCGGGGAACTGCCCCGATATGATCTGCATGAGTATGGGTCAAGGCCATGTATTTTATCCTGTCAGGATTTATCCCGAGTGTCTCAATCTGCTTTATGATGATTTCAGCAGTGGGTCCTGTTCCCCCTTCAATAATCATGACATCTTCTCCTACCGACAGATATGCAGGGAATGGTGGGGTGCCTAGCTGGTAAAAATTTGGAGTTATTTCTATAGGGCTGGGGATATTGCCGGTCATCAGGTAATCATACCTCCTTTTCTCATCGAGTCAATATTCAGGGGAGCACAGCCGATTCATAAAAACCTTCTTATTCTCTCCTCAAACTATATATCCGCATACCTTGAATTTGTGAACGCAATTCCAAGATGCATGGGGTTCACTTTCCTGTAAAATTTGGATTTCGCTTTTCAAGGTATGCGGATATACCCTCTGTACGATCATGGGTATTATACAATTTTTCATAAAGTTTTGAAGCCAATTTTATCGCTTCATCCGTATTTAGGTCAAAAGATTTATTGATGGCCTGTTTAGCGAAATCTATTGCCATTCCGGCTCCTGATATCTTTTCTGCCAGATCCATAGTATGCATCATGAGTTCATCCTTGGGAACCATTTTGTTTACCAGTCCTATACGGAGGGCCTCGTTTGCATCGATTATGCGTCCTGTGAAAATCATCTCTTTCGCCCTTCCCACTCCGATGAGACGGGGAAGCCTGACATTTGCACCGTATCCGGGGATGATTCCCAGTCTTACTTCAGGTTGACCGAATCTGGCATTACTGGAACAGATGCGGATATCGCAGGCCAGTGCCAGTTCACACCCCCCGCCCAGTGCCCATCCATTTACTGCGGCAATTACCGGAATCCTCATCCCTTCAATAAATGAGAAAATTTTGTTTCCCTGATCAGTGGCCTCCCTGGCATCCTTTGAAGTATAATCCTTCATGGAGACAATATCCGCACCAGCCACAAAACTATCTCCTGCACCGGTAATCACTGCTACACGAATCTTTTCATCAGCATCAACCTCTTTCAAGATTTTGTAGAGTTGAGACCGTACCTCATGATTAAGGGCATTACGTTTATGGGGCCTGTTTATGGTTATTACGCCCACTTTTCCCTTGGTCTTTAGCAATACCTTTCTGTCATTCTTTATTATGTGTGGATCTTCCATCTCTTCTTTATATGCTGTGACTGGTAGGAGTTATGCGGCGCAATCGGAGGGGTCTCCTGCAAGTTTTAAAAGGGCATGATTAAGGGCGGGCATCACCACGGCCAGATTATCACGGGCCCCAGCAGGGCTTCCAGGAAGGTTTATAAGGAGACAGGACCCTCTCACGCCCGCTATTGCCCTGGAGAGCATTGCATGGGGTGTCTTCTTGAGACTGGCGGAGCGCATAGCTTCCGCCATCCCCGGGACTTGATAATCGAGGACCTCTTGAGTGGCCTGGGGTGTCACATCCCGTGGGCTCAGACCGGTACCACCGGTTGTAACAATCAGGTCTAATCCTTTCCGATCTACCCATTCAAGAAGTACATCTGTTATATGAGTACGTTCATCCGGAACTATCCTGGTTTTGATAACATTAAAACCGTTCCGGTCAAGCATAGTGACTAGGATCTTTCCTGTTTTATCTGTCCTTATGCCCTTGGACGCCCTGTCACTGACCGTCAGAACTCCGGCGGTAAATTTTTTGTCCATGGTGTTTACGCATTAAAAATACTATTCTTTTTCCTTTGCAGCGGCTATTACTTTATCTGATATCTGGGCTGGCACCTCCTCATAATGGGAAAATTCCATTTGGAATGTCCCCCGGCCGCCCGAAATGGAGTTAAGATCAAGGGCGTATTTCAGGACTTCTGCCATGGGCACTTCGGCCTTGATAACCTGGTATTTTCCTTTTGTGTCCATCCCTAATACCTTTCCACGCCTGCCGTTTAAATCACCCATCACATCACCCATGACCTCTTCAGGAACGACAATCTCCATTTTCATGATCGGTTCCAGCAGGACAGGATTTGCCTCCTGAAGGGCCTTCTTGAGACACATACTGGCGGCTATTTTGAAGGCCATTTCCGATGAATCAACCTCATGGGATTTGCCATCATAAAAACGTACTTTCAGGTCCACTACCGGATACCCCGCGAGTATTCCATTTGCAAGGGCCTCGTTTAGACCCTTTTCTACAGCAGGAACAAAATTACGGGGGACATTCATACCTGTGAGATCTTCATGAAATTGAAATCCTGTCCCCTTTTCCAGTGGTGATACATCAAAATGTACTTCGGCAAATTGGCCCCGCCCCCCTGTCTGTTTCTTGTGGCGGTATACAATGCCTTTGACGGGTTTCTTGATGGTTTCCCTGTAAG
>CAZQAA010000132.1:0-14131 GCA_964591255.1 uncultured Desulfobacterales bacterium
AAATGCTATGACATCATGCTTGGTCTCCTCTTCTATCTCCTGTATCCGAGCCACGGAAAAAGAGGCCTTTTTCCTGATCTTCTCAAATGCCTCGTGTGGTATCAGGCCCTCTGCCGCCATTGCCTCACATGCCGCAAGCTCTACTTCAAGCCATCTGGCATAACGGCTCTCAGGCTCCCAGACACGTCCCATCTCATCACGCGTATATCGGCCAATCATTACCTTTCTCCTTCTCCTTCCTTTTTCCCGAATTTTTCCACAAGCCTGCTGTAATAAACCTCCGTCTCCTCAAGGAGTGGAGATTTTTTGCCCATAAGATTGAGCTGCATGATCTTATAGTTGATCCTTTTCATCTGGCGGTATTTCTCTCTTTCATCAGGAATACTTTCGAGCAGATCTTCCATCTGCCTGATCTCCTTTTTGAGCTGTAGTTCAGGTGGGAGGCAATCCGCATTCTTCAAGATCTTATATGCCAGACGGAGATCATCAGGCACCAGGCTGTCATCCTCGATCTGCAGAGGTTCATGACTGCCAGGAAGATCATCAAAATCCCCTCTCTCCTGGGCCTCCTTTATCCTCTGTTCTATAATTTTCTGAAAGCAGTACATAGGGCAGCTATCCTTGCAAGATAAAAGCCAAAACTTGTTAATTTGTATATTCTTGTATATAATTAAGTTAGTTATTTCAACCATAAAAATATGACACTTTTTCAGCCGGGGTATCAGTTTAATATCTTTCTGGAAACAAGTGCCCGATCACTGCAAAATCCTCCTTGACAATAAAACAGTCATCCTATATTCCCACACAAATGTATTGGGACAGGGTGAACAAAGAAGGTGGATAAAAAAACAGATGATGACAGAACCGATTGATAAACTGGAAAAAAAAATCATCAGGTCCATCCAGGGGGATCTTCCGGTTGATCCGAGACCGTTCGCTGTCCTGGCCGATGAAATAGGAATCTCTGAAAAGGAATTCGTTTCCAGGATAAAAGACCTTAAAAAGCGTGGTATTATCAGGAGATTCGGAGCCACTTTGCGTCATCAGGCGGCGGGATTCAAATCTAATGCCATGGTGGCCTGGCTGGTACCCGACGACCGGACAGAAGAAATAGGAAAGGCCATGGCGCAATTCCGTGAGGTCACACACTGCTACCAACGAATGCCTCACAAAGAATGGCGATACAACCTGTACACCATGATACATGCGGGAAGTCGGGATCAATGCCGCAAGATTGCAGAAAAGATGTCCCGATCCACGGGGATCGATGAATATATAATGCTCTTCAGTGAAAAGGAATTCAAGAAAACCAGCATGGAGTATTTTTAGGTGAAAACCCTTTCAAACTTACTGTTTCAAAAGGCGAAAAAGCTCATTCCAGGAGGAGTGAACAGCCCTGTAAGGGCATGCAACTCGGTAGGAATCGATCCTCCATTTATTTCCAAGGCAAACGGATGTTTCCTCTGGGATGTCGATGGAAACAGATATATCGATTACGTCTGCTCCTGGGGTCCCATGATCCTTGGACACTCATACCCTGAAGTGGTACAGGCAGTACGTGAAACCGCTTCGGCCGGGACAAGTTACGGGGCTCCCACAGAACTGGAAGTGGAGATGGCGGAGGCCATCGTGGAGATGGTACCGTCAATAGATATGGTACGAATGGTAAACTCCGGCACAGAGGCAACCATGAGTGCCATACGTCTCGCTCGCGGCTATACCGGGAGACAAAAAATCATAAAATTCGACGGCTGTTATCACGGCCATGCGGACAGTCTGCTGGTCTCGGCTGGCTCAGGAATAGCCACACTGGGAATTCCAGGAAGTCCAGGTGTGCCCAGGGACGTAGCTGCGCATACCCTTTCACTCCCGTTTAACGATATAGGGGTCACGACAGAAGCATTCCGCAAATTCGGACACGAGATAGCCGCGGTAATTGTTGAACCTGTCCCCGGAAATATGGGAGTAGTCATCCCAGACAAAAACTTTTTGATGGGATTGAGAGAAGTAACCCTTGAATATGAGTCTCTTCTCATATTCGATGAAGTTATCACCGGTTTCAGGGTAGCCCCCGGCGGGGCCCAGGAATTATACGGAATTATGCCGGACATCACATGCCTTGGAAAGATTATAGGAGGGGGTCTGCCTGTGGGGGCCTATGGCGGAAAAAACAAGATCATGGAAAGCGTAGCACCTGTGGGAGACGTCTACCAGGCAGGAACCCTTTCGGGCAATCCATTAGCCATGGCAGCCGGTCTTGCAACCCTCAAGGCCCTTAAACGGAAAGGTGTATATGCAAAACTCGAAGAAAAGGGCAGCAAACTGTTTTCCGGGCTTAAAAGGGCTGCAGATAATGCCGGGATTGGCATCATAATCAACCAGATAGGCTCTATGGGCTCCATATTCTTTGCAAGTCATCCTGTTTCTGATTTTAGAAGCGCAGAAAAGGGCAATGCGGGCCTATTTAAAAAATACTACATATCCATGCTTAACCAGGGTATATATCTCGCCCCCTCACCCTTTGAAACTACCTTTTTGTCCCTTGCGCATAGCAAGGAAGCGATACAAAAAACCATTGACGCCGCGGCACATGCATTTCATGACATAAAGACATCCTCCCTGTGACCGCCTAAGCACAAATCATATTGACTTTACGCCAAAATCTATAATAAAATTAAGTAATTTAATAAAGCCCTTCCGGGGCCACGCTGTAACAGCTCAATGAAAAGTGACTGAAGGGTTTTTCTGTCACGGCTGTCAGGAGGGCGCCGTGGTTCCCATGAATATTAAGCTGATACGCCAACATCAAATCACAACATGATTTAATGGATGAAGACCTGAAAAAAACCATAAAGACCTTAGGCTACATGAGTACCATAGGGATAGCCATGGCCTTGTCAATCGCCCTTGGTGTATTCATCGGCTATTATATTGACAGAAAATTCGGAACTACCCCATGGTTCTTCTATATATTTCTGTGCCTCGGTATAGCTGCTGCATTCAGGAATCTTTATGTCCTTTATAAAAGAGGTAAAGATCTTTGATGAACTGGGAAAAAATAATTGAAGATATCAGGACCCAGAACTGGATTATACTTGGCATCATGGGAGTGGCTGGTTTTTTCTTCATGAGTTCCATCTTCACTCTTGGTGTCATCATGGGCGGCCTGATGATTATCGCCAATTTTAATGTTCTTCAAAGGACCGTAAGCCGCTCCTTTTCCCGTAGTGGATCCCTGGAAGGCAACAAGATGACTATCATTGCAAAATATTATTTTAGACTTGCCATTACCGGTATAATCATTTATATCTTGATCACCCGAGGCTGGGTAAACCCGATAGGCCTTGCTGTCGGACTTTCGACTGTCCTTATCAGCATCATGGGCATCGGAATACGTGCTGTCTTAAAAACATCATCATAAGGAGGCATCACAATTTATGGAACACCCTTTATTCTTTCTGGATTCGATCCTGTCAGCCATGGGATTTGAACATTTCGCACATAATTATTCCCATGTAACACACATGTGGCTTGTCATGCTAATCCTGATAGTCAGTGCCATAATGTTCGCCAGGGGGCTCCAACTGCTTCCCAAGAAAGGGCAAAATTTTTTTGAAATCATGATAGGTGGCCTTGAAAATTTCATGGTGGAAATCACCGGACCAGAAGGAAAATTCTTTTTCCCGTTTATTGCCACTCTTTTTATTTTTATCCTGGTGGCTAATCTCATAGGCCTTATCCCGGGATTCAACTCCCCTACAGCCAATCTCAACACCACACTGGCCATGGCGCTGTGCACATTCGTCTATACCCATATTATAGGAATCAAATTCCATGGGATTAAATATATCAAACATTTCATGGGGCCTGTCTGGTGGATGGCCCCCCTTATGTTTCCCATTGAGTTGATCAGCCATATTGCGAGGATCATGTCATTAAGCGTAAGGCTGTTCGGAAATATCTTTGGAAAGGAGATGGTCCTTTCCATACTGTTTATGCTGGCAGGACTATATCTTGCGCCGCTGCCGATCATGTTCCTCGGGCTACTTGTAAGTTTTATCCAGGCACTTGTTTTCATGCTCCTTGCTACCATGTACTTTGTTGGTGCCATGGAAGAGGCGCATTAAAACCATAATGAATCTTTAAAACCAAGCTGATGCCTCTCGAAAAAATCCTTGAAGGGTCTTTTTGAGGGAATTAAATTAAGGAAGAAGGCCAAATTTTGAGAAAAAAGGAGGAATAAATGACAAAAAGAACATTAATGGGGAGTCTTGTAACGATTGCAGTCTTGGGTTCGGCATCCCTGGCATTTGCTGAAGGCGGGGTCGTTGAGGCATCAGGTCTGGCGGTATTTTTTGGAATCGCCCTGGCCTGCGGTTTCGGGATCGGCCTGGCCGCCCTTGGAACCGGTATAGGAATGGGGCATGCCATCAACGGGGCACTTCAGGGAACTGCCAGGAATCCGGAGGCAGGCGGAAAAATCATGACCACCATGATTATCGGCCTGGCCCTGATCGAGTCCCTCTGTATCTACGCCCTGGTTATCTGTTTTATCCTCGTCTTCAAGATTCCCGATATGGGCGAGATGTTCGAGCTTATCCTGAAATCAATCGGTTCGTAACAGGCTCTGTCATACAAAAAGAGAAAAGGGGGTCTACATTGGCAGACCCCCTTTTCTATGTCACTTTCTCATAAAAGGACCTTTTTCAGAAAATTACCTGTATATGAATCTTTTATCATTGCGATCTCCTCAGGTGTCCCCTTTCCTATCACATACCCCCCTCCCTCTCCTCCTTCAGGCCCAAGATCGATGATATAATCACATGCCTTTATCACATCCATATTGTGCTCTATCACCACCACCGTGTTCTTAAGCTCCACCAGACGATTCAGGACCTCAAGGAGTTTCTGTATATCGGCAAAATGCAGGCCAGTAGTTGGTTCATCAAGCAGATAGAGTGTCCTGCCCGTATCTCTTTTGCTCAATTCTTTGGAGAGTTTTATTCTCTGCGCCTCTCCACCAGAAAGGGTTGTCGCCTGCTGACCCAACCTGACATAGCCGAGTCCCACATCCACCAGTGTCTTCAACTTATTCCTTATCACCGGGATAGATTCGAAAAAGGCAAGCGCCTGATTTACCGTCATGTTAAGGACATCGGCAATGGTATTCCCCCTGTATCTTATCTCCAGGGTGTCACGGTTGAAGCGTAGACCTTTGCATGCCTCACATGTGACAAAGACATCGGGCAAAAAATGCATTTCTATCTTTATAATGCCGTCCCCCTTGCAGGCCTCACATCTCCCGCCCTTTACATTAAAACTGAATCTTCCCGGCCGATATCCCCTTGCCCGCGATTCAGGCAGTCTGGAAAACAGTTGGCGAATATATGTAAACACACCGGTATAAGTTGCCGGATTAGACCTCGGCGTCCTGCCGATGGGACTCTGGTCGATGTTAATGATCTTGTCCACATACTGGATGCCCCTGATCGACCTGACCCGGCCTACTCTTGCCTTGGAACGGTAAAGCTTCTGACATATAGCCGGATAAAGGATATTATTTATGAGGCTGCTTTTACCAGAACCAGAAACACCTGTAATACAGATAAAGACACCAAGGGGGATTTCCACATCGATATTTTTAAGGTTGTTCTCCCGTGCACCCTCAATCACGATGGATTTTCCATTTCCGTTTCTTCTTGATGCTGGCACTGGAATAGAACGCCGACCCGACAGATATTCTCCAGTCAATGAACTGCTGTCCTTCATAAGGTCGTGTGGTGTCCCCTGAAAAACCACACGACCTCCTTTAATTCCTGCCCCTGGCCCCATATCGACCACATGGTCGGCGGACAGGATTGTCTCGGCATCATGCTCCACCACGATCACGGTGTTGCCTAGCTCCTTTAACTGTTTCAAGTTCTTAATCAGCCGGAGGTTGTCCCTCTGGTGGAGACCGATACTCGGCTCATCCAATACGTAAAGTACACCGGCAAGGCCGGAACCTATTTGGGTGGCAAGTCTGATTCTCTGGTCCTCTCCTCCGGAAAGTGTAGATGAAGGCCGGTCAATGGTGAGGTAATCAAGTCCCACGCTTGTCAAAAAACCGAGCCGGTCCATGATTTCCTTCAAGACCCTTCTGGCAATATTCTCTTCCTTATGGTCCAACTCCAATACCTTAAAAAAATCGTACGCCTTGCCTATTGATAATGCAGTTATTTGATGGATTCCCTTCCCTCCAACCCGAACCATCAGACTGACGGGATTCAGTCTGGCTCCGCCGCAGGACGGACAGGATCTTACATTCATGTACCGCTCTATCTCCTCACGCACCTGATAAGAATCCGTTTCCTCATATTGTCTTTTCAGACCGGGGATGACTCCATCAAAGGGACGACTATGAAAATGTCTCCTTTCATCAATATCAAAATAAAATTTTATCTCTTCCCCTCGGGAACCATAGAGAAGGGCATCCTGAACCTCTTCCGGCAGGTCCTTGAAAGGAGTGTAGATATCGATTCCGTAATGCCGACAGAGGGAATCCAGTATCTGTTGAAAATGTACGGAATATCGATTGGCCCAAGGGGAAATGGCGCCTTCCCGTAAAGAAAGGTCTGGATCGGGGACCACAAGGTCTGGATCAAAGTATTTTTTTGTGCCCAAACCACTGCAGGTCTGGCACGCGCCCTGGGGATTATTAAAAGAAAACATCTGGGGAGTCAGGTCAGGGATGCTGAATCCGCAAACGGGACAGGCGGCCTTCTGGCTGAAAAAGAGTTCCCCTTTGTCCGATCCGGTCACATCAACAACAGCCTTGCCGTCAGCAACAGAAAGGGTGAGTTCCATGGAATCCGTGAGACGTCGTTGTATATCCTTTTTAATAACCAGTCTGTCCACCACCACGCTGATCACATGTTTCTTATTCTTTTCAAGCGTAATGTCCTCATCCAGCATTCTTGTCTCACCATCTATCTTGACCCTTGTAAAGCCATCCTTGCGGAGACGCTGGAGCAGACGTCCATGCTCCCCCTTCCTGCCATCAATCAATGGAGCAAGGATCTGTACCTTTGATCCATCCGGAAGACCCATAATCTGGTCTACTATCTGCTGGACAGTCTGGGACCCGATCTCTATGCCGCACTTGGGACAATGGGGCCGGCCCACTCTGGCAAACAGCACCCTCAGGTAATCATATATCTCCGTTACAGTCCCTACAGTAGAACGGGGATTCCGACTGGATGTGCGCTGTTCTATAGATATGGAGGGAGATAGGCCTTCTATGGAGTCCACATCCGGCTTGTCCATCTGTTCCAAAAACTGCCTGGCATATGCTGACAGCGATTCAACATATCTCCGCTGTCCCTCGGCATAGATGGTATCAAATGCCAATGATGATTTTCCGGATCCAGAAAGACCGGTAATAACAGTCAGGCTGTTCCTCGGGATATCAAGAGAGATATCTTGCAGATTATGCTGTCTGGCACCCCTTATCTTTATATAGTCGGTAGACATGATAACGGCTTGTCATCCTCATATTGTCCCAAATAAAAAAACGCAAAGGCATCTTTCACTCAGGGTTCCTGTGGTGGCATTTGCGCCTTCCTGTTTTTGACCATAAGAGCCGCCATTCTGATCGCCTCTTTCAAACTTGATGCATCAGCCATTCCTTTTCCGGCGATATCATAGGCGGTGCCGTGGTCAACAGATGTCCTTATAATAGGGAGGCCCAAGGTTACATTAACTGCATCAGAAAAATGGAGAAGCTTTAATGGAATAAGGCCTTGATCGTGATACATGGCGACTACCGCATCAAATTCTCCGGAAGCCGTCCTGACAAATATGGTATCCGGAGGGAAAGGACCAGCTACATTACAGCCTTCATCCAAAGCCCTGTTAATCGCCGGCCTAATAATTTCCTCCTCCTCTGATCCGAAAAGGCCCGACTCTCCTGCATGGGGATTAAGCGCGGCAACGGCGAGACGAGTTTTTTCTAATCCAAAATCCTGTTTAAGAGCCCGGTGGGTCACCAGAATCGTCTTAAACACCATCTCTTCAGTTAAAATATGAGGAATATCTCTTAAGGCACAGTGGATAGTCACGAGTGATACACGTAATCTTTCTCCAGCAAGCATCATTATATAGTCGTCTGTATCCGTCAGATGTGCGATGAGTTGGGTATGACCATCAAAACGGTATCCAGCCTGGTGCATAAGCGCCTTGCTGATAGGACACGTTACCATTGCATCCAACTCTCCCTTTCGGATCAGTTCCACAGCCCTTATAATATATTCTGCCATCGCCCTACCTCCCTTGACGGTAGGCCTGCCCGGGACGATATGATCGTTTTGCAAGTCCGATATTTCCATAATATCGATGGTGCCTAAAATCCCAGCGGCTCTGGAAGGCATCAGGACAGGGGATATCTTTAACCTGGCCTTGATGGCAGACACAGTTGATGAAATGACCGCCCTGTCTCCTAACAGTACGGGCCGGCAGATCTCATAGATCTCCCCGTCCCCAAGGGCCTTGACAGCAATCTCCGGCCCAATACCAGCGGGGTCTCCCATGGTAACCCCTATAAGAGGAAGAAAAGACATAATGCACACCTAAGGAAAAGATATATTCTACTGGAAGAATGAAGCCCGTGGCGGAACATCCTTTGTATCTATTCGAGCCCTATAAGTGGTATGGGATCGTCCTGCCTGCTGACCAATACACTTGTGTCCCGGATGCCACGATCTTCCAACGCAGTCCTGGCCTCATTATATGCTGCTTCTGGATTGTTGTTGATTTCACTCAGATGGGCAAGGACAAGATGCCTCAATCCTCCGTCGCAAACAGTACGGAGGAGATCTCCTGCCTGATTATTGGAAAGGTGGCCTTCCGATCCCCGTATCCTCCTTTTGAGTGCCAGAGGATACGGCCCTCTTTCGAGCATATCCAAATCATGATTAAATTCCATAATCAGGACCCGACAACCCTTCAAACGATCCTCAGCCATCCTTGTAGACCGCCCAAGATCGGTCACCAGGCCAATTCGGATCCCGCCTGACGAAAGGACTAAACCTATGGGGTCGGCAGCATCATGACACTTGGTAAAGGTCTCTATGGTGAGACCATCCATGGACAGGGTCTGTCCCGTATGGATAACCACGGGACTGGTCAGGTTGCCCAGAACCTTCAATCCGTTTTGAAAGGTCTTGTGATTTGCATAGACGGGAATCTGAAAGCGTCTTGCCAGGGGACCCGCGCCCTTTATATGATCCATATGTTCATGTGTAATAATCAGTGCATCCAAATCTGACGGGGTACGTCCAAGCAGTTTGAGGCGTCGTTCGATTTCCCTGCAGCTAAATCCTGCATCTATCAGTACTCTCACATTATCTGTCTCGACATAGCATGCATTACCGTTGCTTCCCGAGCCCAGCACAGAGAACCTTATCATCCCGTTCATATATCTCTACTTGCCAGCATTACAATATTCAGTCAAATCTTATACAACCTCTATCCAAATCTTTCTCTGAAAACGGACCTAATGTAGCAACAGAAAGGCTGCTGTCCTGGAAAACATCATGGGCCACCTCCACTACTTCATCAACCGTGACACGCTTCAAGTCGGATACTACCTCCTCATAAGGGACATACCTTCCAAAAACAAGCTCATTTTTGGCAATACGCATCATACGGCTTTCAGAATTTTCTGATGACAGATAGATACTGCCGATCAAATAATCCACGGCAGAGGCCAAGTCCGGGGCCCCTATTTCACCCCTTTTAATCTTTATGATCTCTGTCTGAATACTCTTTAGCACATGGTTGACATGACCAGGATCTGTTGCCGCATAGACTCCCAACAGCCCTGCATCAACATAGGAAGAAAGAAAACTATAGACAGAATAGGCCAGACCACGATTTTCCCGTACCTCCTGAAAAAGGCGTGAGCTCATATTTCCGCCCAGAATCGTATTGAATATGGCACAGGCAAATCTTTTCTCATTTGCAAGAGACGGGGCATTTCCACCAAGACATATATGGACCTGTTCTATATCACGAAAATTGACAGAGACACCAGAATTTGAATGGGGGACGCTCCTGTTAGAATCCACATTATTACTTTCTAAGGACTCAAAGAACGGTTCAAATAATGATACCATAGACCGGTGCTCTACATTCCCTGCCGCTACCACCAGTATACGCTCAGGGGTGTAGAACCTGCCAATATGCTTTAGTATGGTCTCCCTGTCTATTGATGAAACGGTTTCAGCCGTTCCCAAAATAGGCATCCCGATGGGATGATCAACCCAAAACAGGGAATTGAACAATTCATGCAGGTTTTCGTCAGGACTGTCTTCCACCATGCTGATCTCTTGGAGAATCACCTGTCTTTCCCTCTCCATATCCATGAGATCAAAAGTGGAATTCAGAAAGATGTCAGAAAGGATATCCGACAGTACAGAAAAGTGCCTTCCAAGCACTCTTGCATGGAAACATGTATTTTCCTTGCCTGTGAAGGCATTAGTAAGTCCACCTATAGCATCCAGTTCCTTGGCAATCTGGAGGGCATTGCGGGTTTCTGTTCCCTTAAAGCTCATATGTTCAATGAAGTGGGAAACACCATTTTCCGATCTTGACTCGTCCCTGGATCCGGTATTCACCCATATCCCCAAGGAAACGGACTGCATATGATCTAACTGTTCTGAAATAATTCTTACACCATTTTTCAGGACCGTTTTATGATACATCATCCTGCCCGCTCTCGAGAGCCGCCTTACGGGAAAGACGTATCCTGCCGTTACCATCCACCTCCAGCACCTTTACAAGAACTTCGTCACCCTCCTGAACCACATCGGTAACCTTGTTGACTCTTTCCCGATCCAGTTGAGATATATGGACCAAGCCGTCCGTGCCGGGCAATATTTCCACAAAGGCACCAAAATCCATAATTTTCACTACCTTGCCATGATAAAGGTTTCCCACCTCTACCTCTTGGGTAAGATCTTTGATCCTGTTGATGGCTATCTCGGCGCTCTCCTTGTCAGGAGATGAGATGGTAACTGTTCCATCATCTATAACATCGATCCTGACACCCGCCTCATTGGAAATCTCCCTTACAGTTTTCCCGCCTGGGCCAATAATTATCCGCACCTTTTCAGGATTTATCTTAATGGTGCTGATAAGTGGAGCGTACTGGGATACCTGGGCCCTGGGCCGGGAGATGGCACTGTTCATTTTCTCGAGTATGGATAACCTGGCCTCCCTTGCCTGCTCAAGGGCCTTCTCCATAATATCCCGCGTGATATTTTCTATTTTTATGTCCATCTGAAGCGCAGTGATGCCACTGCTCGTGCCTGTAACCTTAAAATCCATATCACCGTAATGGTCTTCATCCCCTATAATATCCGTCAATACTGCCACCTTCTGCCCATCTGAAACCAGTCCCATGGCAATACCGGCCACAGCCTCTTTTAGAGGTACGCCTGCATCCATCATGGAAAGGCTTCCTCCGCAGACACTCGCCATGGAAGAAGAACCATTAGACTCCAATATTTCGGACACAACCCTTACACAGTATTGAAATTTTTCCTTATCCGGCATCACTGCCAAGAGTGCCCGTCTGGCAAGGGCCCCATGTCCAATATCCCTGCGGCCCGGGCCACTCAATCTCCTCGCCTCACCCACTGAGTAGGGCGGAAAATTATAGTGAAAAATAAAAGACCTGGAATAGTCTCCGTAAATGGATTCCATCTTCTGTTCGTCCCACTCAGTGCCAAGCGTAGTGAGAACCATCGCCTGCGTCTCTCCCCTGGTAAACAGGGCCGAACCGTGAACTCTGGGTAAGATACCCACAACACATTCTATGGGTCTTATATCAGTGAAAGAGCGGCCGTCAATCCTCTTCTCCTCTTTAAGTATCATCTCGCGGACCATCTCCTTTTCAAGGGCATGCATCAAATCCTTTATCTCCGACTCCCTGCCTTCATACATCTCGGACAGGGCCTCTGATACAGACTTTACGGCCTGTTTGCTCTTTTGTTGCCTCTTTTTTTTATCAGCAGTAGTAATAACGTCTCTGAGCAGGGGTGCTCCAGCATCAACGATCTTTGTTTTAAGCTCCTGATCGATATCTTTCTTTGCAATATCCGTTCTTTTGGGGATCCCTGTCGCCGCCCTTAGTTCTTCCTGTATATCAAGCAATGGCTGGAGGGCCTCGTGACCATAAAAAATGGCATCTATGATGTCGGACTCGGCGACGAAAAGTCCCCCTCCTTCCACCATAACTATGCCGGTACGGTTCCCGGCTACTATAAGATTAATATCACTCTTTTCCTGCTGGCTAATGGTGGGATTTATAACAAGCCGTCCATCCACCCTGCCCACTCGAACACCCGCAATAGGCCCAGAAAAAGGGATATCGGAAATTTCGAGAGCTGCGGAGGCACCTAACATTGCCAGGACATCGGCCTCATTTTCCTTATCCGTAGACAGCACGGTAGCAATCAACTGGGTTTCATAACAATATCCATCAGGGAAAAGCGGCCTTATGGGTCGATCTATGAGACGCGAAGTCAAGACCTCCTTTTCAGCAGGTCTACCCATGTCTCTTCGGAAAAAATTACCAGGAATTCGTCCTCCTGCATAGGACATCTCCTGATATTCCACGGTCAGCGGGAGAAAATCGATCCCTTCTCGGACCTCATCCGTGGATACTGCCGTCACAAGTACTACGGTCTCACCCATTGTCACGACAGCAGCCCCATTGGCCTGTTTGGCTACCCGTCCTGTCTCGATATTCAATGTCTGACCGTTAATTTCCATAGAACAATTTTTAATCATGTCTCATTCATCCTTTCATCTCTTCACATTTTTAATTTTCATATTTTGCAAGGGCACCATGACATGCCATCAGACTTTTACCTCCGGATACCAAGGGCCTCAATGACTCTTTTATACTTCTCAAGGTCTTTTTTCTTTAAATAATTCAGGAGTCGCCTCCTTTGTCCCACCAGTTTCAACAGCCCCCGTCTGGAATGATGATCCTTTTTGTGGACCCTAAAATGATCGGTAAGATATTTTATCCTGCTGCTGAGCAAGGCGATCTGGACCTCCGGTGAACCAGTATCTTTTTCATGAAGCTTAAACTGATCAATTATCTCCTTTTTTATTGCCGGTGTTAAAACCATCTTTTACCTCCTGTAATATTTTCTTGGAGAGCCTAAATCTCTCAAAGTGCAACAACTCAATTATGAAATACCTTGTCAACTTTTATATTGTTCTTGCCATGAGCCTTCCTCACCTGTGCAACGGCCACGAGATCGTCACCCATGACAAGTTTTACAAACCCCTCGTTCATATCATTGGAATCAGTCCCTGAAAACAGTTCATTCCAGGCCGGCTGATAACCCTGTCTTATCTTTGCAGCAAGACCTTGTTTCACGTTTTCCTCATAAAGCGTGGGAACAGCGTCTTTCAGGGAAATAACTCCATCCTTGATATTTCCAATCCCCAATTCTTTAGAATCAATAGCGTCTTCCACCCCAAAACTCCCGCTGGCCAGTCTCCTGAGAGATCTGAGATGGGCCCCGGATCCGATTCTTTTACCAAAATCAGCGGCAAGGCTTCTTACATATGTACCACTGGAACACTTGACCTTTATAATAATGTCAGGGAGGTTAACAGAAATAATCCTGAATGAATGGACTGTAATCTTCTTTTTCTTTAAATCAACCTTTATGCCCTTGCGGGCCAGTTTATACGACCTCACACCCTTGTATCTGACTGCAGAATATGCGGGAGGAACCTGTTCAATCACACCCGTGAAACTCTCGGCCATCTCCTGGATATGCTCTCGGCTCACATCTGGCACACTGTTCGTACGAACAACACGGCCTGTACAATCCTGAGTATCAGTCTCAACCCCCAGAGTCATAGTGGCTAAATAGGTCTTGTCTCCCCTCATGATCAGGTCCGAAAGCCTGGTTCCCTGTCCCAGGAGAATAATCAAAAGACCGGTTGCGAACGGGTCCAAGGTCCCTGCATGGCCGACCTTGTTGCCGCCCAGGAAACCCTTGATTCTCCTTACTACTTCATAGGAGGTCTCACCTCTGTTTTTGTCTATCAGTAATATACCGTT
>CAZQAA010000133.1:0-9993 GCA_964591255.1 uncultured Desulfobacterales bacterium
GTATCCGGCAGCCGTTCCCTTAGATAGTTATACATATTTATCACCAGGTGAGGGGAATATCCTGGCAGACCGCAGCCAGGGAAAAACACCCTCTTGCATTTGCCAGTGGCAATATCGGCTAGATTTAGGGTGAAATACTTAGATGTGCCCCACTTCTGGTTGGTTTTTATAGAATTGTGCTGGGGTAGAGGGCCCAGACCCAAGTGTACAAGCTGCTCCCTGGTCTCCATACAGAGTGTCCCTACATTAAGACCTTGAGGACATACCGTTTCACACAGACTGCATATATTGCAAGAATAGGGAACGACAAGTTGATCTTGCTTAGGATGCTGAAATTGTTGTGCCAGGTCCTTGGGAGTATAACAGTAATGCTCCAGATAACTGCAATTTTTCACACATTGACGGCACTCGCAAGATAGACAGCGTTCCGCCTCCTTTATAGCGGTCTCGGCATTGAAACCCAATTCCACCTCGCTAAAGTCGTTCACCCGTTTATCAACAGATAAATGAGGCATATCCTGTCTTGGCTCAGTCTGGACATTACTTATGTCTACAATCAGTTCTGTATCCCAAGGCATAAGCTCATAAGGTATGGGAGATGCCTTGCCGTTTTTTAAGAACGAGTCTATTGCAAAGGCTGCCTGGCGGCCATGGGCCAAGGCACCTACAACAGTATCAGGTCCATTTACAATGTCACCTCCTGCAAACACATCGGGCAAGACGGTTTGCAGGGTATCGGGATTGACCTTCAAGGTGTTCCATTTAGTCATCTCAAGGCCTTGGTCTGCCAGACCCTCTATATCAGGGGTCAGGCCAATGGCAATAATTATCTGGTCAACCGGAATATCATGTTCAGATCCATCTACCGGGACAGGCCTCCTCCTTCCACTCTTGTCAGGGGGACCTAATTCTGTTTTTATACACCGGATTCCTTCAACCTTATCTTTGCCAAGCACCTCAACCGGGGCAGTGAGATATTCCATTTTTATACCTTCTGCCTCAGCATCGTTGACTTCTGTCTCATGGGCCGGCATCTCGGATCTTGTGCGTCTATAAAGTATGGTGACTTCAGATGCACCAAGACGCAGTACTGTCCGCGCAGCATCAATGGCCACGTTACCCCCACCTATTACTGCAATCCTGTCTTTTATTGTTACTTTTTGCCCTGCATTGACTTTGCGCAATAGATCAACTGAATGAAAAACTCCCTCAAGGTTTTCACCTCTAATAGCCATTTTAAGGCTTTTTTGGGTACCAATGGCCATAAATACGACGTCATAGTCCCTCCGAAGCTGGTCAAGGGATAAATCCCTGCCCAGTTTCGTATTGAATTTTATTTCTACCCCGAGTTCAGGGATAATACTTGTTTCTTGTCTAATTATCTCCCTGGGCAATCGATACGGGGGTATGTAAAGCATTGTGGCCCCACCAAGAAATGATTCGGCCTCGAATATGGTTACTTTATAACCCTTTTTCCTCAAGCAATATGCGGCCATCATTCCAGAAGGCCCTCCCCCAACAATGGCAACCTTCTGATCCTTTTCTGTCTCAATGGACAGATCGATTGGCAACTTGTCAGCCATGTCAGCTACAAATCTTTTCAGACTGCATATGGCAATAGGTCCGTCTATATCCCCCCGTTTACAAGCACTTTCACAGATTCGGGTACACACCCTTCCAAGGATTTGTGGAAAGGGCAGTTTTTCCAACACTACCTCAAGGGCCTCAGAGAATTTACCCTCCCGAATCAGACCCACCATCTTGCGGTTATCAATATGCAAGGGACATGCAGCCTGACAAAATGGGGGTTCTTCCCCAATACATTTCTCTGTTATTTCAGATGCAGTGGCAAGGGAGATATTATAGTCTGTTGAACTGTTATTTTTCATAAAAGTTTATTCCTCCGCAACCACGTCCTTATAACGTTTTTTAATAATTCCTGGAATCAGTGAGACGAGCACAAAAAAGACACCAGCAATGGCCAGATACATGATGGTCTTTTTGATATCGCCCTTTCCGCTCACCAGTGCCCCGCCTGCAAATACATAGACTACAGTCCCCGGTAGCATGCAGATCCAGGAAACAAGTACATAGGTCAGAAACTTTATCTTGGTGAGTCCATATACATAATTTTGTACATTAAAAGGGAAAACAGGCACAAGACGGGTAATCATCAGCATGCGCCATCCCTGTTTTTCAACCCCCTCGTCTATCTTTTTGAGCTTTTCGTTTTTGGACATCCAGCCTTCCACCATGGACCGGGCCGCATAGCGTCCTACCAGGAACGCCAAGGCCGCACCTAACGTGGAACCGATTGAAACATAAACTGTTCCCATGATCGGACCAAAGGCCAGTCCACCCAATAAGGTAATCGGGACACCCGGAAGAAAAAAGACACAGGAGGCGATATACATAAGGATATAGATCACCGGCCCGAGTGCACCAAATCCGTTGATCCAGTCATTCAATCTGGAGATATTGTCAAGGCTGATATATTTGGTCAGCCCAAAGACTCTCATAAGGACGATGAGAATCACCAAGACACCCAAAATAATTACCAGCTTAATCCAGTTTTTTTTCTGTTCTTCCGCCATAGGTCTGTCTCCCTTTTTACTGTGCTTTGCTCCTTGCTGATTTTGGTGTGATAAATAACTCCATCAGGATCATCTTGTCAATAAAATAAAATAAGTTATTGACACAAAATTTTGTTTTTGTTACATCAACAAGAATTTAAAATAATCGATAAATTGACATGGATATCCCCGTGAATATTTAAAAAAAAGAGGAAGGGAGGTGATATCTTAGCGAGAATAAGATGAGATGTTAGCGTGGAGGAATAAATGTAGGTTTTATTTATTAGGGTTATTACCATTAAATTTAGGGAGGAGTATTTTTAATGGAATCAGACAAGAGTAGGGAACTAAGATTTGGTAAGAGGATGCTGTCAACAGTAGTGGTAGCCGTTATTGCTCTTTTTGCCATGTCAGCGGTATCGGTTGCAGCGGACAAGCCCAAGAGGACCATAAAGGGTAATATGACGGAGGTTTATCACAAGCTTCCTGACAATGCCTCTAATCTTATGGAGATATTCACAAAGGGCATGTATTACGGTCGTCTCAGGACTACTATTTTTAAATGGAACTGGGAAGAACATGGCAAACATGATCCCAGGGGCTTTGCCGTTGGCGGCAGTTTGATATATAAGACCGCCCCTTTTTATGGCGTAAGTGCCACGGTAGGATATTACTATTCCCACACGTTGGATGCCTTGAAGGATAGGGATGCATGGTTTGGAAAATCGGGGAAGGATACCTTCTCCCGTTATGATGCCTTGAACGACAATAAATGGTATATGTCTGTATTTGCCCAGGCATACCTGGAATACAAGTTCGGCAAGACCGATATCAAGGCCGGTCGTATGATTGTGGAGTGTCCATTTGTGAAATCAAATGACACCAAAATGATCCCCAATACCATGCAGGGTTTTACGGTAAAGACAAAAGAAATTCCCAAGACCACCCTCAATCTTATGTATTTTGACAAACAAAAACTGAGGGATCACACCAAATTCCATGATGTGATAACTTTTGGCAACAACCAGTATAATCAGCCCAATGCAGAACCGTGGGACAAGTGGGCGAATCAGGACGACTCGGCGATTCATAAAGGTCTTTCCTATACAAACCTGGAGGCCGCTGGAATGCATACAAACAACAGGCTGATCGTACTGGGACTTACAAACAAGAGTATCCCCAAGCTGAAACTGGACGTATGGGGTGCTATTGTTCCCGACCTGTTTGCTACCCTTTTGACAGAGGCCAATTACAAGATATCCCTGGGGGACGGCTGGACCCTCACCCCCGGCTTCAGGTTCATGCAGCAGTTCGATGATGGCGCGGGTGAAATAGGCGGTGCTGCCCTCACGGGAAAGCTGGCAGGCATGAGCGGAGAGGCCAAGGGGTATGATGATGCAGACAGCTGTGATGCCAAGATGTATGCAGGCAGATTGGTCTTGAAAAAGGGCCCCGGAAAACTCCACTTCGGCTATAGCCAGGTCACAGATGATGCAGATTTTATCACTCCGTGGAGGGCATGGCCCACCCAGGGATATACCCGTTCCATGGCCCAGTACAACTGGGAGGCGGACACCAAAAGCTGGATGATCAAAGGTGTGTACGATTTTGGAAAGGCGGGCCTTATCAAGGGATTCAAGGCCTCTCTTGATTATACCACCATGTACTATGATGATGATAAAGAGAGACTTGGTTCTATCAAAAAGACGGATAGAAATATTATCCATCTGGATATGTGGTATAAATTCCCGCATTTGAAGAAAAAGTATCGATGGTTTGAGGGGCTGGAAGCAAAAGCCCGTATGGGCTTGGTGGATGCGGATGACCTGAGTAACGGGAGTGATCCTTCATACAATGAATTCAGATTCGAACTGAATTACTTGTTTTAACAAATAGGTGTAACGAAACATTTAAGGCCGGGGGCAGGTCTTATGGGATTTCTCCCGGCCTTTATTCAATTTCTGCTTTTTGCTTGACCCTTTTATGGCCCTGCCCTATACTCCTTTTCCATCCAGAGATGGGAGAGACCCTGCCTTCCATCTTCTTCACAGATTTTATGTTTATAATTGTTGAGCAGTTTGCTTAATTAAGGGCCCTCATACGGATAATTTTGTAAGGTGTGACAGTATGTTGGGGGCCGTATTTACTGAAGATTCAGGAGGTTTTTTATGGGAAAAGTAGCTGTTATTGGTGTTGGCCAGAGTGCGTTTGTACGGGGATATCCTGGCTCCATCAGGGAACTGGCCTTTGAAGGTTTTAAAGAGGCTTTGCAGGATGCGCAGATTACTGCAAAGGATATCGGGGCCTCTGTTATATGTTCGGCCCCGGAATACGACAAGCAACGTTCACCCGCAGGTGTGATTGCCGAGTATCTTGGGTTGGTGCCCCAGCCAACGTTCTATCTGGAGTCTTTGTGTTCATCAAGCAGTATGGGCCTGAGAGTAGCCTATTCTCTCGTCAAGGCTGGCCTCCACGATGTGGTGGCTATTATTGGCTTTCAAAAGATGTCTGAGATATCATCTGCCGAATCACAGGAAAGAATGGGCAGAGGGGCCGATATACAGTGGGAGAGTCCATTCGGAACCATGATGCCGGCCTATTATGCCATGTATGCCAGGGCCCATATGGACAAATACGGAACCACACCGGAAGATCTGGCCCTTATCAGGGTAAAGGCTGCCACTTATGGTCAAATAAATGAAAAGGCCGTATATCGCAAACAGGTTACCTTTGACATGTTTTCTGATCCTGAAAGCCCCATGTCAGGACCGGTTGCAAGCCCTTTGCGCGTCGGAGACTGTTGTGCCAATGCGGATGGCAGTTCGTGTGTGATTGTGGCTAACGAAGAAAAGGCCAAGGCCTTTTCCAAAAAGCCCATATGGATCCTTGGGCTTGGCTCTGCTTCTACTGCTGTAAATTTGGCGGGCAGGGATTTGTTCCATGGTTTGACTGTAGCCCAGGAGGCAGGCGAACAGGCCTATAAGATGGCAGGTATAACCCCTAAGGATATCGATGTGGCCGAGGTGCATGACTGCTTTACGATTGCAGAGATGATGGCCTATGAGAATCTTGGTTTTGCAAAACCAGGCGAGGGCAAGGATCTGATCAAGGGAAAAGAAACTTATAAAGAAGGCAGTATCCCTGTTAATGTGGACGGTGGTTTGCTTTCCAAGGGGCATCCTATTGGAGCAACCGGAGGCTCCCAGATCAGGACCATTGTTCTGCAATTGAGAGGTGAGGCCGGGGATATGCAGGTTAAGGATCCCGAGATAGGTTTGGTCCATAATATCGGCGGTGTAGGCCTATACGGCAACGTCAGTATTTTTGGGAGGTAAAATCATGGGTAAGAGAGAGATAGATGTTAGATTCAAAAAGTTCGGGACGGTAAGCTTTACCTCCACTACAAAGGTAAATGACTTTATAGATTATCTTGAAGATGGAAAGGTGGCCGGGACCAGGTGCAAGGAGTGCGGAAAAATCTTTTTTCCTCCCAGGGCCGACTGCTGCCAGTGTCTGAAAAGCGATATGGAATGGTTTGAGGTGTCAGGGACTGGAAAGCTTGTTTCATACAGTAAGCTGGAATATTGTCCGGTAGGCTTTGATGACGATCTTCCTTATGCTATTGCCCTTTTGGACTATGGTGATTATAAAGTGTTTGGCAGGCTTTCAAAGGATATTCCGGAAGACGAGGTCAAAGTGGGAATGGCGTTAAAGACTGAGGTAAACAAGCTGCCTAATGGTCAGTTGAACTATGTTTTCCAAAAGGCATAGATAAAAACAAGAGGTAGGCCTCCGTTATATGGGCGGGGGCCTTTATTTGTGCCGAAATCCGGTACAGCAAGGTGAGGCGTTTTTTCGTTAGGGAAATAGAACCCGGGCTCAGATCCTGCTCCCTGACGGGGTCGGAGGCAAGACATATCTCAAGAGTCTTGAGGATGAGGCGTGGAGACCGGCTTGTCCTGATGGACGGCAAAGGGGCACGCTTTCAAACTGTCATAGACTCCGTGTCTCCAAAGGAAGTGGTCGTTTCCATTGAAAAGTCTATTCCTCCACCTGTGCCATCTCCCGTGGAAATAGTTCTGTGCCAGGCCCTTCCACGATCCAGATCCATGGATTACGTGATCCAGAAAACATCGGAGCTCGGTGTTAGTAAGATTTTTCCTTTTTATTCAGAGCGATCAATTGTCAGGCTGGACAAGGGAAGACTTGTCAAAAAGATGGATCACTGGCGCGAAATAACCCGGAATTCGGCAAAGCAGTGTGACAGGATGATACCGGCTGCCATTGGATCGCCGATTTCATTTCGTGAGTTAATTGATAGGCTTGAGAGAGAAGACGCCCTGAAAGTGATTTTATGGGAAAAGGAAAGAGCCAGGGATTTCAAAGGGTTATTCAGGACATCGTCTCCTGTGACTAAAGTTGTGGGCATGGTGGGTCCTGAAGGAGGATTTTCACAGAAAGAGATCCTTCTTGCAGAAGCGGCGGGATTTATGCCTGTTTCTTTGGGACACAGGGTTTTACGTTCAGAGACAGCGGCTATTATTATGACGGCCGTTGTGCAGTATGAGTGGGGAGACTTAAGTATGGCGGAGGGTCACTTAAGAAATCCCTGATCCGCTTAATCCGCTGTCTATATTCTAATTACCCATTCCTGATGACGCTTCAGCATTTTTGTTGACCGTTTCCTCTACATACTCCCATCCCTCTTTGAGTTCGGACAATATCTTTATTACCTCATTCAGCGGCCATACACTCTCTTTTGTAATGGCCTCAATGAGTAGCCGGCCCATAAGGACATACATGTTTCTTAAATTTTCCGCAATCTCTCTACCGGCCTTCATGTTGAGGGAATTGTTGAGTTCTACTATTATATCTGCGGCCTTGTTCGTATAGATATTCTTGTTCCTGATGTCACCCTGTTCGGCATATTCAACCGCTTTTTTGAGAAACTTAATGGCCCCCTCATAGACCATCAATATTATCTTCATTGGATCTGTACTATTAACCTGTCTTGACGTAGTAAAGTCTGTGTTTTTTACCTCAGAATAATTTGTATCCATCTCTTTCCTCCATTATTGTGGTTTAGCAGTTTAATTAATGCGCCATTAAGCGCTTTTTGCCCCTCCTAAGCAGCACCAAGAAGAGTAAGTGCCATCTGCGGCATTGAATTGGCCTGGGCCAGCATCGCAACAGCCGCCTGGGCTTTGATCTGATTATTGACAAAAATGGTCATTTCATGGGCCACATCCACATCAGAGATTTGGGATTCTGCAGCCTGGAGGTTCTCAGCCTGGGTTGTAAGGTTGATAACCGTATTTTGCAGGCGGTTCATCATGCCTCCAAAATGGGCTCGAGCGGCATCCTTTGTCAGGATGGCGGCATCAATGGCGGAAAGGGCGGCTTGAGCACTGTCTTGTCCCAAAAGGGAAAGATCACTGATGCCGAGTGCCGACGAAGTCACATTCTGGGCGGTGATATAGTAGTAATCTTCAGCACTGCTGCTTCCTGTGCCAAAATGGATCTTTATCTCTGCGCTACTGTTTAGCAAGTGCATTCCATTAAAATCGGTGGCTTGCGCAATCCGTTCTATTTCTTTTCTCATTGCATCAAATTCCGAATGCATCATCTGTCTCTGGAGATCACTGTATGTGCCGGTAGCCGCCTGTTCAGCCAGCTCTTTCATCCTGATGAGTTTTTCATCAATGATCTGACAGGCCCCATCCATTGTCTGCAGGAGTGATATGGCGTCATTGGCATTTCTCACACCCTGATTTAGCACAGCGATATCCGAGCGCATCAGTTCTCTGATGGCCAATCCCGCTGCATCATCGGCCGCACTGTTAATGCGTAATCCGGAAGATAATCGATCAACGGACTTTGCCAATGTGCCGTAAGTGCGGGTTAGGTTGTTGAACGCAGATAAGGCCATTAAATTGTGGTTAATAGTCAGAAGTGCCATGATTTATATCCTCCTTAATAAGTTGTTCCCCTTTTAGGCGTAATTTAAAGATTCAAAGCTTGTGCCGATTTTTCTAATGCAAGCTGCGTGCCAGATATTAAAGATTACGCAAAGACATATTTGGTCCGTCTTTTAGTTGTCCACGGCCCCTAATAAGCTGTAAGCATTGCCTCTGCCAAGGCGGTAATATTTTCCTTTTCACAGATACGTTTTTGCCCCGTTATTGCCAAAGTGTATTGACCGCCCATAGGCCTGTCTGGGTTTTCACAGGCCGGGAGAAGATTAATCGCGGCACAATTTCTGCACTGGATCTCATGGGTACCTGTGGTATCTTGACTGCCACACAGATGTTTGGTCTTGTATAACAGAAGAGACGTGATCCAAAGCATTAGGAGGTGTTCTCCTTTGATCAATATGAACTCAACCTGTTGTAATTACAAATATTATAACTCGTGGTCGGATTATCCCCGGTTTCGGCATGATGCCGTAAAGATTCTCTTGGTGAGTATCAGGCATCTGCTTGTACACGAAATTAGGATGGCCATTGAGAGGCTTGGTCATAGCTGCGGAGTCATGTTTATCAATGGAGAAGAACTGGACCGTTATAGGGTTGAACAGATGTATAAAGAGTCTATTAAATCTTTCCGGCCCGATTTCGTATTAACCGTAAATCATCTCGGTTTTGACCGGGAAGGCATTATTACGGCTATGCTGACACAGAGCAAGATACCGTTTGCATCTTGGTATGTGGACAGTCCTTATTTGATCCTTCGTCATTTTGAGGAGAACAGGTCCCCCTACTTGACCCTGTTTCTATGGGACAGGGACTACATAGAGATAGTGAGGCGTCTTGGTTTTGAAAATGTTGAATATTTGCCCCTGGGAGTGGATGATACACTCTTTCGTCCTATTACCACATCTAAAAACACCCGGCTTTCTCCACAGTGGGATGTGAGTTTTGTGGGAAATTCAATGGTGCTAAAAACGAGATCTATATTTGCACGATGTGGTATCGACGGACCTTTGAAGGAACATTTTGATGAGATTGCCGGTGTCTTTGAGAGATCAAGGCATCTTGTGGTAAGGGATATGCTTATGGATAGATTTCCTGGTTTGATATCCGAATTTGACAGGCTTTCCGAGCTTGGGGCGCTGGATTATGAAACCAGCGTAACCTGGCGGGCAACTGGCGGATACAGGGCAAGACTTGTAAAAAATCTATACCGGTTTGCTCCGTTAATAGTTGGTGACAGAGGATGGAACGAACTCCTTGATAATAGATTTATTCTCCATAGTGAATTGAATTACTATTCCGAACTGCCTGTCCTTTATAATATGACCAGGATTAATTTTAATGCCACCAGCCGTCAGATGAAGCAGGGAGTCAATCAAAGGGTATTTGATGTCCCTGCCTGTAGACGGGTACTGATAACCGACTGGACGGAACAGCTTGAAGACCTT
>CAZQAA010000134.1:0-5811 GCA_964591255.1 uncultured Desulfobacterales bacterium
TAATTCCTGCCTGGTCCCCAAAATAATCCATTTTCCCCAGTATTCAAGATATTCCTTGTTCGTAAGTTCTTTCCCTTTATAATTAATATAATTGTAGTGCCTGTACATATGGTCCCACGGGACGATAAATATGAAATGGGAACCTGGTTTGTCTACTATCATCTTGGCCTCCATTTATTTGACTGTGCCAACTTGTTTTTTTCCAACTGAACCGGGAGTCTTCGTAGTTTTTTCCTACTGATATCCGGAATTTTGCCGTCAGTCAATTGTATGACGACCTGTCAAAACATCATTGTTTTGGCCCCTTGGCATAAAGGGCTTGACAAATATTTCGTATCGTCTAATGTTGAAAATATTTAGTGTATACATATAAAACTATAATTCTTTAGAGGAATCAAGATATAGATTGATTAATTTTGCCAACCTGTGAAAAAGCCAAATAAAATTTCCTTGTGACCAAGATATAATATGATGCGTAAAAGGCATATTTTTTGCATATTATAACTGCTAAATATAATATTTTTTTAAAATATTTTCTTTTAATAAAACAAACAAGTTAGGCTCTAGGTTTTTATGACCTTGGCATAAAAGGATTATATTTGTTTGAAGATTATCTTTGAATCTTTGAAGAGAATATTTTTTTGGGGAATATAATATCTAAATATTTTTGCTAAAACAAATGGCTATACTTAAAAAAAATCGTCTGGTGGGACTTGATATAGGATCTCATTCAATCAAGCTAGTAGAGATAGATCACAGTAAGAGGGAAAAGTCTCTGAAAAATTTTGGGGTGATTACATTGCCTCACAATGCCGTTATGGAGGGAAATATTAAAGATGAAGATTCCGTTGTTTCTGCAATCATGGCTTTGTATGATAATCTTAAAATAAAAAACAGGAAGGTCGCCACATCCATTTCAGGTTTTTCAGTTATTGCCAAAAAAATTGCATTGGGCCTTGATCATCAGGATGAATCAGAGATTGAGAATGCCATCAGAAGTGAGGCTGAACAGTACATACCGTTTGATATTGACGAGGTTAATCTTGATTTTGATATTGTTGGTTCCGAGTATGATTCTGATGCCTATGGAGACGATAACGCTAAGGAAGGCCCTGACAGAATAGAGGTCATGGTGGTTGCTGCCAAAAGACAGATTGTTGAAGACTATGTTATTCTGCTAGAAAAGGCCGGCCTGGTCCCTTCAATCATAGATATTGACGTGTTCGCTTTACAAAACGCTTTTGAGATAAGCGAGGCTGAATATCTGGAAGCAGAAAATCTGAAAAGCTGTATTGCCCTGGTAGATATAGGTGCTGAACAGATAACGATGAATGTGCTCAAAAACAATATTCCTTTTTTTACAAGGGATTCATCGTTTGGCGGTATGCAGATTACAAACTTGATCATGTCGGAATTTGATGTGGACTATGAAACTGCAGAAAAGATAAAGCTGGGTGCGACGGATATTGAAGACACAGAGAGACTTGAGAAAATTGTCAGCTCCGTTGTCTCGGAATGGGTCCTGGAAATAAAACGAAATCTCGATTTTGTGAGAACGACGTATCGGGATGAGACCATCGGTAAAATTTTAATGAGTGGCGGGGCCTGCAGGCTCCCTGGTTTTCAAGAGTATTTGCAACAGGAAACAGAAATTCCCGTATTTGAGTTCAACCCTTTCTCCGGTCTCATGTTAAATAAAAACAAGTTTGATCAAGAGTACTTGAATTATATGGCACCTCAATCTGCAGTTGCTGTGGGTCTGGCGCTTAGAAGTATCGGTGATAAATGATAAGAATCAATCTCCTCCCGTTTAGGGCCGAAAGGAAAAAAGAGAATATCAGGAGGCAGATAAGCATTTACTTTCTGTCCCTGCTTTTTGTTTGTTTGCTGAGTGCTTATTTTATGATCTCTTTGAATAGAACCCTGAGATCTCTGGAGGAAAGAAAGGCAGAAAAGCAAAAAGAATTGGCCAGCTATGCAGAAACTAACAGACGGATTGCCGCTATAAAAAAGAAAATAGCTGACTTGCATGCAAAACTCGATGTTATCAAGAAGATTGAAAACAACAAGGCAGGACCTGTGAATCTGTTGGACGAGATCGCTACCGCTGTTCCGACCGGTAAACTTTGGCTGCGTTCTCTCTCCGAGAAGAAAGGGAGGGTAATACTGGAAGGCACGGCCATGGACAATGATACTGTGGCACTCTACATGACAAATCTTGAAAAGGCGCAAGACATTATGTCTGTGGATCTTAAGTCGACTAAATTGAAAACATTGCGGGAATATAAGCAAAATGTATGCGATTTTATATTAAATCTAAAAATAGGCTGCATCAAGGCCGTGAAGACAGGAACTAAAAATAAACAGGAAAAGAAGTAGATGGTGAATAGCCATTTTGCAGAAAAAATTGAAAGCATAAAGATGTCCTACAGGATATTGATCTTTGTAGGCAGTGTGGCGCTTGTTATAGCGCTTTTTTTGTTTCAAGTTTATTTTCCCAAGACCGAGAGAATTTCCATGATAAGGAAGGAAATTGCTGGATTAGAAAAACGAATTGATCAGGCAAGAAAAAAGGCGGAAAATTTGGCGGAATTTGAGGCTGAAGAGGCAGAAGTAGATGCCCAGTTTAAGGAGGCCCTTAAACTTTTGCCGGATAAAAAAGAAATACCAAGCCTACTGAAACGAATTGATGATTTGGGAAATGAATCGGATCTCAAGTTTTGTCTTTTCAAACCTGAGAAGGAAATTCCCCGTGGATTTTATTTTGAGATACCCGTCTCAATTGAAGTCAGCGGGAGGTATCATGATGTGGTCTGTTTTTTTGATAAGGTAAGTAATATGAAGAGGATTGTAAACATTTTTGATGTTTCTATAAAACCTGAAAAGCCTCTTTCAACAACTCTTAAAACCACTTTTAGGGCTGTGACCTATCGGTTTAGGAGTAAGGCGGATGTGGAAAAGGCACAGCAGAAAAGGAAAAGAAAGAGAAAATAAGTCAATGTCCGTGGCTAAAAACATCTTAAGTCTGTTTTTTATCCTGTTTTTATTTCAGTCTGTGGGGTTTGCGGGTCCCGTTGTTACACACGAAATAGTCAACAAAAAAGGGATTAATGATGAAGAGAAGGCAAATAAGATTGATGCAGGAAAAGATGGATCAGAGGCAGCCAGCATTAAAGATGAATTAAAAAAAATAGAGGAAAAAAACACACATTCATATGATCCTGAGGGTAAACCTGACCCGTTTGCCCCTTTTGTTTTAAGACATGAGGCAAGTTACAGAGCGCTGTCACCCAAGGAATTGAACAGACTTAAGTCGTTACAAAAAACTGAATTGCAGCGTATCACCATTTCAGATCTTAGATTGGTGGCTGTGATAAAAGGAAGAAGTGATGTTTGGGCAATGGTAGCCGGTCCGACAGGTAAAGGATATGTTATCAAGCAAGGTATAGGTATTGGTATAAACGGGGGAGTGGTTGATAAAATCATATGTGAAGATAAAATAACCCCTCTTGGCAAAGAAGCAATTAGGAAGGTCGTAATTAAGGAGCCTTTTATCGGGAAAAAGGGAAAATTGAAATTTCGATATATTGATATGGTAATTGGGGAAAAAAGCGGTGAAACGTGATAATTGCCGTTGGATTAATGTATTTATGGTAAAAAAGAGGAGCACATGAAATGGAGGCAATGATTAAGAGATACCTCGTGGGGTTTTTGATTCTTTTTGTTATGACAGGCTGTGGAACTACTGTCAAACAGACTCTCAGCCCAACGACAGCAAAGCCTGTCACAGGAGAGTATAGGAGGGTGGTTGTCTTGCCTTTCGCTGATTATACTCCTTCTCCTTCAGCTTATGAATATTTACAACGAAATAGCATGATTTTAGAAGCATTTCACGATGAATTTTACAGGATTGGTTTTGTCCCGGCTGTTGAAGAAGATGTGGTGAGATATCTTATAGACAAGGGTGTTATCATGACTGATCCTGAGGCTTCTCCCTTTGCGGATATATTTAAAGAAGAGTTGAGAGGTGATTGGTGCCCTCAGATCAAGGAAGAACTTGCCAAGGAATTTTACCGGAGTTTTACCGGCGGAAAATCTCAGCACTATGGTCGTAAATCGGAACTTATATCCCTTGATACACCCGTGATAAAAAAACTCGGAAAGATATTTGATGCAGACTATATAGTACGTGGAAGAATTCTTGAATTCCGGGCCGCAGAAGAAGATACTTTTAATCCGCTGAAAACCGGCATTTTACCTTTCTTTTTTAAGGCAGGGGCGAGGAGTATATTCGGCGTTGCAAGGTCAGAGGATTATGAACTCTATCACAAAATGGCAGTGGGTGGCCTTTTTGGCGCACTTATCGCCGATGAAAATACTCCTATTGATGATGACGAGGATCTCAAGTTGAGTGGGTCTCCAACTTTTGGAACGGTGTCATATTCAAAAGATGAATATACGGGTGTCAACAGGATGATTTGGGGGATGGCTGGGGCAGGATTGGCGTACTTGGCACAAAAAGGCGGCAAGGTGCCGGATGCAACAGTTCAAATAAGGGTTATAGTTCAAGATGCAAAGACCGGCATGGTTGTATGGAGTAACAGGGCAGAGACCCGTGTGACTCCTGAAAGCACATATTCCGAACAGGATGGGCTTATGCTATTTAAGGAGGCTATTAACCATACGGCAAAGAGCTTGGTAGAAAATTTCAAACTTTGCCTTGCAAGTGGGACCCTCGCCATACCTGCGGTATCGGAACAAGAGAAAAAACTAACAGAAGTACAATCTGTTGAAGATAAGACGGCGGAGACGGAAGCAAAAAGGGCTGCTGATATGGCAAACCAATTTGCACGAGAGGCAAAGCAAGCTGCAGAACATGCCAGAGAGGCTGCCAGCCGCGCCTGTTCTGCAGAGCAGGGGGCAAAGAATGCATCCCTCGAGAGCAAGAAAATTCAGGAAAAGATTGATGCCAAATAGGGACTCTTCGTTAAGAGAAAAGGGGACGCATATGTTTAAAATATTTATTATCTGTTTGTTTCTGTGGATAGGTTATGTTTCTCCTGTAGCAGGCGGGATAATAAGAGGCATAGATATTGTCGAAGATTCAGACAGTAAATTAGAGGTCGTAATCAAAGGAATATGTGAGTCTTATCATTCCGTTGTGCTTCCGTCTCCATACAGATTAGTTATTGATTTGGCTAATTGTTGTTTTGAAAATAAACAGTTCAGGAGCATCTCCTTAAAAGGGTCAGTAGTTTCCAAGATCAGGACAGGAAAGACAGATAAAGGTATGCGAATAGTCTTTGATTCCGCTGATCCATCTGCAACTTTTCGATATAATATGGCATCCCAGGATGACTGTTTGCTGGTTAAGTGTTGGTCTGCAGCGGCCAAGGTTGTAATCCGGGATGGGGATGAAAAGGATAAGGATAAAATTAAGACCAACACTGATGAAACAGTATCTGTCGTGAAAGACAGGTATATGCCGTTACCGGAGCCGAAAAAGGATTTGGAGGACCTGTTCGGGCCGATAGAAAAATCAGAACTAAAAACTGGGGAGCAGGTAGGAGGAGAAAAGGTTCCCACTTATACCGGAGATAAGATAACAATGGAGTTTTATAAGGCGGATCTTCACAATGTTTTTCGCCTGTTTTCAGAGATAAGTGGTAAAAATATCATTTTGAGTGAGGACGTAAAAGGTGAGTTGACCTTATCCCTTAGGGATGTGCCTTGGGACTTTGCACTAGATCTAATTTTGGATGTAGAAAACTTGAGAAAGGAAGAAAGGCTTAATACCTTTATTATTTCCAC
>CAZQAA010000135.1:0-21593 GCA_964591255.1 uncultured Desulfobacterales bacterium
AACAAAAAAACAGAATTTTTTTTCTACCCATGATCTTGGCACTGATGTTTATATTTGTCAGCTCAGTAACGTCATTTGCAGGGTACAAAGGATTTGTGAGGGATGACTCGCTAATAACACCTCAGCAGCTAAAAGAATTGATAGATAAAAAGGATCCAAACCTGGTGATTCTGGCAGTGGCAAAGACTACGGATTACAGGACAGGTCATATTCCCGGGGCTCTGCAGATATGGAGAGGCGATTATGAACCTGCTAGGGATAAACCATATCCTTATGGCGGTATGATACTGAATCGGACAGAATTTGAAAAATTTGCGAGAGATCTGGGTATAAACAATGATTCCACGGTGGTAATATATGATCATAAATATGATTCCACAAGGGTTTGGTGGGCCTTTTTCCTTTATGGAAAAAGGGACTGCAAGGTCCTGGATGGCGGATTCCAGGGATGGAAAAAGGCTGGCTATGATACTAAAATTTTTGCCCCGGACAAACCAAAACAGGGTAATTTTGTGGCCAAGTCTCCCCTCGCCGGTTGGACAGCCTCCATGGACGAGGTATGGCAGGCAAAGACTAATCCTGAAATGCAAGTTTGGGACACCCGCGAGAAAAATGAATGGACAGGAGAAAAGCTCAAAAAGGGTGCCTTTCGTAAGGGGCGTGTCCCGTGGGCAAAATTCCTGAACTGGAAAGAATTCAAGATGCCCGTTGCCGAAGGTGAAAAACCCACTGCATTCAAGACTGCTGACGAAATCCAAAAGGTTATAGAAAAGTTTGGCATGGACAAAAACAAGTATCAGATTTTCTATTGCCAGTCTGCAGTGCGTACCACTACCGAGATCTTTGCACTCTATCTCATGGGCTGGGATATCAGTAAACTGCAAAATTATGATGGTTCCTGGATCCAGTGGAGTTACTTTAAGGAAAATCCCGTTGTTTGTGAAGAATGCAAGTAGCGAATAGATCTTGATTCCAAATTTCACCTTTTCACTCTTCCTCCTTCGATAAGCAGTGCGCCTGTGGCCAAGGAGGAAGAGACTATTTTTTAAGGAGATGTATTATGGCTGCAACAAATGATAATAATGACATAGAAAGTCAGGATGAAATACAGAAACGTGCTGAAGACGTTTTTTCCTCTGAAAAGCGTGAAGACATTTGGGCTATCTTGTTGGCCGTGATGATTTTCATACTATCGTATATCGCACCAAATGCCATACATCATTTTTTCAAAAAGACGCTGTTTTTATTCTAAATTATAAAATTCAGGAAAGGAGAGGAAACAATGTCACCGATTAAAGCTATGTTTGTACCTGGATGGCCAAAGTACATTCCAGGTCTGCTGTTGTGTGTTGTGTTTGCATTTTGTGTGATGAACATTCATCACCTGCTCTCAAGATATCACAAGGCCGATGCGGCCTCCATCGCAATCCCTAAACTGGAGAAAAAGCTCGAAGATGTCAAATCTTCAGGTGCAGATCCAAAGGCTATTTCAGCTCTGGAAAAAAAGCTGAAAAAACACCACAAGGCATTGTCTGCAGTAGGCGGAAAGGTGGGAGACAGGTGGTCGTGGGCCACATTTCTATATGTAAATTGCCAATTCAAATATGTGGCCATGTTATTAATAGGCGGGATTATAATCAGGAATACTATAGGTGTGCATAATATTTTTCTTCCAGGTGTAGGTATTGCCAGGCCCTTGATTAAACCTGGGATTATCATATTAGGAGTTCACTATGTCTGGTCAGATGTTGTAAAAGTTGGTGGCGTAGGACTTGTCCTGACGGCTGTATTTATCTTCGGAACAGCAATTGCAGTCATGTATCTTAGCAGGAAATTCGGTGTATCCGATGGACTGGGGGGTATCATGGGTGCCGGAACCGGTGTTTGTGGCGTGTCTGCTATTATTGCAACCGCACCTGTTGTCAAGGCCAAACCAAGGGATATGGCCTATGCTATCGGCACCATACTACTGTTTGGCACCCTCATGTTGTTCGCATTACCTTATCTGGGACAACTCTTTAACATATCCCAATCCCAATTCGGGGCATGGGATGCAATAGCCATACTAAACACCGCACAGCTTATTGCTGCTGCAGAATGGTACGGAGAAGGAGCAAGGGATACTGCGGTGTTGATAAATGCGGCCCGTATTATGCTGATCCCGCTGGTTGTTCTCTATGCTGTATGGTTCTATGGATTAAGGGATGGGTCCTCCAAATCCATGGGTGCATGGGCTACCATAAAAGATAAATTCCCAATTTTTATTTTAGGGTTCTTTGCTCTGGTCATGTTAAATAGTATCCATATCCCTGTATTAGGTGGGCCCAAGGCACATGGGACTCCTTTTTGGGCCATGAACGCGGTCTATAAATGGTTTTTTGCCCTTGGATTTGCCGGCATAGGCCTATCCATTAGTATAGCAGATATGAAAGAGGCCGGTGGAAAGGCATTTGCTATAGGATGTGGTGCAGCTACCGCCAAGATGGTTTTGGGGCTGATCGCAGTCCTGCTCATTGGAGCTGGTCTGCTCACGGTAACTGGTGGTCATTAATCTCGACTTATGACAACAAACAACTCTGACTTTCCCCGGAAAATACTGTTATGTATTGACGGGGAAAGTCATACGAATAAGGCAATAGACTGGGCAATAAAGGCTGTCCAGGTGGCAAAGGCCGACCTGACTGTCCTCCATATTAAGGAGATGTATCTCAAGCAGTTTTACAATGAGATCTATGCTCAGGGCAGAAGAGAATACCTGATCCATGTGGAACGGGAAATCCAGGAACATGCAATCAAAACATTTTCCCTGTTTGATAAAAAGGCACAAGAAGAACGTATTGAATACAGGAAAAAAGAAGAAACCTGTGATCCCCTGGGCAATCCCTTAGAAATTATCATCAAAGAGTTTGAGAAAAATGATTACGATCTTATCGTGGTTGGAGGTGAGCAGTTAAAAGGAATGAAAGCAATAAGGTCAAGAAATATCCCGGCAAAACTGGCTGCCAGGATAAAGGACAGGGCCCTGCTCATTGTAAGGGAATAATCAAATTCCAAACAACTTATAACATCCCAAACAGACTTCAGGGGGTTTCTTGAGTTTCAGTTGGCGCTCATACTCGGTCTCCAATTCATCTGCCTTTTCCATCACTTCAAAATCACAAGAAATATTTTTGTAAAGACTTGCCGTTATAGATTTACGTTTACTAAATGCCTGCCTGAAGTCAGAGTAATTTTCCTTGTTCCAGATCTCAGGGATAGTCTCGTCTTTTATATTCCCATAACACAGCCTGCCAATCTCAGTGGTTATGCCATCTCTAAATCTAAGCATACTGTTGGTTGGAAGCCCCAGATATACACAAGGGGATACGGATCCATCAAAAGATATATAGATGTTGTTGAGAGGGTCTGCCTCACACACAGGCTGTTCCTCAGATCTTGTGGGATAAACCTTTAATGCTATCTTTTTGGCAGCAGCTGTCTTCTCTGCTGATTTTATCAGTTTATTATAATTATCTTCCTCCCTATTCCCATCCTTCAGATCGAAAATCTTTAGTTTCTCGATTTCATGACAGGTTATAAAATCCACATTAGTGGCTACTATCCTATCGGCTCCCAGACCGGCGGCAAGTTCAATCACCTTGGACAGCTGATCAATATTGCTGCGGAGCATGATAAAGGATATGATTACAGAAGGGAGCTTGGATCGACGCCGTGCCTTTAAGTCAGAAATATCATGTATGTTTTTTATTATCCGTTCAAAATCAGTTCCCATACGGATGGCTTCATGGCTTTGCTTATCGGCCCCTGCCAGGGAAACAGCAATAATATCGAGATTAAGATCAATATATTCCTTTGCCTTTTCGCTGCTAAGCAATTGGCCATTAGTGGTAAAACCCACCTTTGTGTTTGTGCTCTTGACGGATTGTATCATCTTTCCCAATTCCGTATGCAGTAAAGGTTCTCCCCAGCCCTGCAAATGTATATGATTGGCTAACTCAAAACATGTTGCCATTGACAGAAAGGTGTCCAATGGCATATCCCCATTCTGCCACCCATCAAGGGTTGTGCGCGGGCACATTATACATTTTGCATTGCACCTGGAGGTGACCTCTACTTGTACGGAATCAAATAGCCGTGGGCGTCGCAGTTCCCTTATAAATTTTGATATGGCATTTAACACTGTCTTAAGGAACCCTCCGCCAAAGCTTCCACAAACTGTTTTACATGGCCCATCCTATAATGATTTAATCAAGATACCCCTGCAGTTCCTCAAACGCTCACTTACTACCTTGGCAATACGTTGATAAACAGTCATGCCTATTTCAGGATTATTCTCCAGTACCTGCATTAAAGCATCTCTCTTTATTGCTACTATCCTGGTATCCTTTTTACACAGACTCGAGGCCGTATAGTAATTGGGAGGTACCAGTGCCGACCATCCAAAGGTCTGATAGGGGTTTTTGATGATTGAAAGAGGAATTCTTTCTGGACTTGAAGAAAGCTGTACGAAAATTTCCACCTCTCCTTCCAGGAGAACTAATACACGATCAGCTTCATCGCCCTCATGAACAACAATATCACCTGCGCGGAAATTTAAAGTCTCACATGCCTTGGCTATTTCTCCCAACTGATCTTCAGAAAGACCCTTAAATAATTCCATCTGGGATAATTCCTGAGTCGTTATCATGAACCTACCTCCACAGTTAGATAGTTTAAATTATACCCTGAAAAAACACATATCCTCCAATTAATTCATACTGCTAGTTCGGTTTATTGTCAAAAAAAATTTTATAAAATCTGTTCAATGGCATTTTGGCCTCCATGCCTCAATTATCTAACATGGATGACAGAACACGAGACGAGATGCCCATACAGCAACCAAAGAGCACGGCCAAATGTACAGAGGTAGTTCTTATGATCCCTGAGGACTGCCAGCGGCGGGCAGATGTTATTATATCAGCAGGCGCAATCCGGATACGTCCAATCTTGGAAAGCCTGCGCATAATATAGAGATCCTCTGCAACAGGGACCTCGGGAAAGCCTTTAATATGCTCAAAGGTTGACCTGTGAACGAACAGGGCCTGATCTCCATAAGGGAGTCTAAAATATCTTGCCCTGATATTTGTTCCGAATTCTATCAGCTTCATCAGAAAATTGTTCAGGTCGGTCTTGAACTGAAATGCGCCGGCAACACAACCCGGGAACATAAAAGTCTCAAATATATGAGATAGATAATTGACGGGCAGACGGGTATCTGCATGAAGGAAAAGCAGGATCCGGCCCTTTGCAATGGATGCCCCCATGTTCTGCTGCACTGCCCGGCCCTTTGGGCCCTGGATTACTTTTACCCCTGCCTGTTGTGCCATGCTTCGTGTCCGATCAGTGCTTCCCCCATCCACCACAATGATCTCTGTATCTGGTGCCTGTGCACTCCGAATTGCATCCAGGATATTTTCCTCTTCATTCAAGGCAGGAATTATCACCGATATATAAGGGGGCCTGGGAACCGGTTTGTCCCAGCCTGAAAGGCTAATATCTTCCGCTGTATCGATATCTGTCAAGGCCGGCAGGAGGTGGACTTTCAATCCAGCTTCCTTTGCCAAGGCGATTGTATAAGAGATAACCTTTTCAGTACTCCACGGTATTTCCTTGAAGATATTGAAATAATGCCTCATCCCTACCAGCCAGTAACCCCCATCGGTACTGGGACCCAGGACCAGATCGTTTGAATCAAGGGAATTGAATGCCTCACTAAGGTGTCTTGCTTCAAGACCTGGAATATCAGTGCCAATCAGGAGCACGCGCCGAGAGACCTCATCATTAAATGCCCTGAAAACAGCCCTGGCCATCCGGTCTCCAAGCCCGCCAGTCCCCTGAGGAGTCAATTTTATACCGTTCCCTAACCAGTAGCGGATTTTGCGCCCAGTACCTCCATCATAACAAAATTCTATCTGGACTTTTTTATCCCTTGAAAAAACCCTGGCAGTTTCAAACACCTTTTCTGTAAGCTGACGCTGAAGCTCTGCAGCCCCGGCAGGACCAAGGAAAGGTATAAGCCTTGTCTTTACCCTTCCCGGCTCCGGATAGCGCCCAAAAATTATCAGTCGATTCAATAGAGGGGACACCCCTTTCCAAGGCATTCTTTGTTAATATCCTTTTGCCTACATTCTAAACGATCCTCCGCCTTGAGTGGAATTTCCAAATATTTTTCAGAAAGCTCAACGGCCTTTTTCAAGGCAATCCAGGAATCACGCTGACAGCAACGCGCGGCCTTGAATTTTGCGATCTCTTTAAGCGTTATCTGGGTGACATTTTGGGCAATCTTCCGTTCCTTGGGGGTTAATGGCGTGGCACCAAGGATCAGGCTAAATGCTATACCCACACCAACCGCTGCCCCGCATGCCCCCATAAAGGCACAATGCCCCCCTGCTACCGTATTTCCTCGCTGGATACCTGTCTGGATGGCAGATGCAGACAGATTGCCCCCCAGGTTACGGTATGTGCTCAATACGATCCCAGGTACCAGGGCATGATGTTCGGGACCATGAACAGGAATCCTTGGGTGAGTTCGAATGAGTTTCAGCAGGGAAATCATGTCCGTCTCTTCTGTGTTCATACAGATATGTTCTATAATTTCCAGAGCTTCTCCTGTATGACAATAATCACATACAAAATGGCCGTTCCGGCACATGCTGTTGGCAAGAAAAACCTTTTGGCAATAAACACATTGGCCTTCCTTTTCATCAGAGAGATATATGATGGGGGCCCCGCAAACCAGACAACCGTGGTTAGATACAGGCATCATATTAAGCGGTTCAACGGACTGGACCTTCTTATCTCCGGTCTCAGGCGGCATGGAACAGCAACAGGTATTCTGGCCCTCTACATTGGTGACATTGCCGGATTCATCAAGTATAAACACCTGATCCTGCAACATCTCTGCCTCATGTCGTGGAATCTCTATCACATGTCCGGGCAATAATACGGTCCCGTTATGGGTCATGAGATAGGGCATGGGCCCCCTGTAGATTACAGTTACCTTATCAGACAATTCGGGTTTGAAAGCAGAGAATGTGAGCGAATAGAACGGATGACCCTGGACCTCCCGGTAGGGAAACCTCTTGATCAGGCGGGGGGCAACAAATCCCATCTCAGAAATAAGGGCCATAAGATGTTGTTGGGTAAGGGCCCCGGCAATACACTCACCACGCAAATCTTCATCGTTGCGAATGGCCGGGTCCGGCTCTGTTTCACATACCACGTCAGATATTACCAGGCGTCCACCAGGACGAAGCACCCGAAAGATCTCGGAATATGCCCTTCTCTTATGAACCGACAGGTTCATGACGCAATTGGAAATAACCACATCTACAGATTCATCTCCTATTGGCAGATCCTCCAGATATCCTTTTTTAAATTGTATATTGTCATATCCCAGGTTCTTCACCACATCTTGACAGGCCCTGCAGGCAAGCTCCAACATAGGGTCTAACATGTCGACTCCCATAACCCTCCCATCTTTTCCGGTCAAGCGGGCGGCAATAAAACATTCCACGCCGGTACCACACCCAAGATCCACGATACATTCACCCTCCTGTATCTCTGCATCCATGACAGGACTGCCACACCCATATCCCCTGAATCTGAATGCCTCCGGCACATGATTCAGGATATCCTCATCATAGCATACAGGATTCAGGATATCCTCTTTCTTGTCTCCAACTGCTTGGGAATAAAAAGACTTGACCACATTCAGGCTGTTTTCAGCGGCTGTTGCCAGCAAACAATTTGGATGTGCCAGAGCCACCTTTCCATGTGCCCCACAACTTTCCAGGATTTCACCCATCCGCAGTCTCAACTGTGGAATGCCATTTTCAGATTGCCTGGACGATTCTCTCGCTATCAACCATAGTGCTATCTTCTCATATAGAGAGATATAAGGATCATCTCCCATAAAGGTCTTGTTGTGAATGTAGCTATGATCCATGTCTCCTCCGCCGAGGATAAAACGGAAAGGGGAAGTCAATCTTGCGGCCGTTGCCTCACGGATCCTCCTGAGAACAGGACTCTGTTGCCAGGCATTTTCTAATCCCACCGATAAATCTGTGGATAGTTCCGGGATACCTACAAGCGCAGCAGACGGGTAAAGTAAGCCGTCTGGACCGACAGCCAGTGATTCCCATCCTGCAGTTGTTCCATCATGTATAGTTCCCCTTGGAGCAAAGACCTGGGTTTTCAGCGACTCAATATTGTCGATTGAGATATTATTCTCCTCTGCCCTTTCCACGGCCTTGAGAAAATTCTCAAAAATAAGATCAATGGGGGCAAATCCATCATCCTTTCCACGCCCGCGGATAAAATACCACATAAAATGGACATTGCCTGCGCCAGAATCCGCGGCAAAGTCTACCACCTTAGACATCTCCTCCACATTGTGATTTGTTACACACATGGAAAGTGTGTAAGGGATATTGTGTCCTTTAATCCACTGGAGATTCCTGGATAATCTTTGAAAGGCCCCTTTGCCCCGTATCCTGTCATGATTTGGACCAATGCCGTCAATGCTGATCTGGAGATGAAAACGTCCGGAATCGACCCATTCCAGATCTATGGCATCGGGGAGGTTCATTCCGTTGGTCAATATGACCAAGTGATTATCGTTGGGGTCAAGCAATCCATTAATTATCCTGTTTATCTCCGGATGAACAAAGGGTTCGCCCCCCGTCAATACAAAGACACGACAGCCAATACGGACTGCATCTCTTGCAATCCTCAATATGTCGTCGCCTCCCAACTCGTTTCTCTCCTTTGGTGACGAGGCAAAAAGACAGTGTGAGCATGACAGGTTGCATCTATTGGTTATATGAAACCATAGCTCGCTTAACTGCTCTAACCCAAGATGGACCGAGCGCCCTTCATAGTTAACAGGTCTGATCGGTGGCAACGTATGCAGAAAATTATGTACATATGGATCGCCATTTAAAAAAACATGGTTTTGCAGGTCCTGAAGTATCCTGTCCCCGGGACGGTTAGGGACAAACCAGTCTGGCTCTTCCGAGCTAAGATAAATGGGGGTATCATCATATTGTATTCGTTGCCAATATTCGCTTTGAAAATGAGGCGGATGATTCATTCTTATATATTCCTCCTTATGTCAATCAATTATCAGGGGCAATAGGGGGCACTTTTGTATAAAGCTCCCCACGCCTTACAGCCTTAGGATAGACCGATCCAGGAGAAGAGAAATCATTCATGACCGTTACCGAGAACTACTCCTCCACAGGATGGGACAAAATCCGTTTGGCAAAATCCCATTAGATATTACGGCAAAGATTTATCTCTTCAGGACTATATTGTCCAGTCCTAATCTTTAGGTCCATCTCTGTTACCTCATTGGAAAGGGCCTCTGAATGAGCCCTTCCAAAATAGGAATAAAAATACTATATCCGAAAACGAATGTGAATCTGAAACTGTATCTTTATGTGAACAAATGCCATGTATATCTATATGATACCCCTAATGAACGATAGATATCTTTTTAGGATTGATGCATTCATCTTCCAATGATAGAATAAAAGAATATAGTTCTTTATGTCTTAATCAAATTGTTAAAATAGACTATTACCATGATAAAGGGGAATATCTAATATGGAAGAAAACGCACCTATAGAGGAAATGCATTATGAAGGAAACTGTATAAGGCCCCCCAGCGAGGCGTTCAGTATTTTGCTACAGGTGACCCTGGGATGTTCCCATAACAAGTGCACATTCTGTGGCACATATCCAGACAAGAGGTTTGCAATCAAGGATGACCGTATTATCCTTAATGATATCCTCTTCGCCTCTAAGTATATGAAGCGGCAGGATAGAGTATTTCTTATGGACGGGGATGCCCTGATAATTCCACAAAAAAGACTGATGTGGATTCTTGACAGGATAAAGGAGCACCTTCCCTGGGTCAGGAGGGTAGGGGCTTACGCAAATACCAAAAGCATCAGGATGAAGTCTCCTGATGACCTGCAAAGACTTAAGGAGAATGGGCTGGGAATTCTATATCTTGGTGTGGAAACCGGTGATGACGAAACATTAAAAAGGATCCGCAAGGGGACGAGTGCACAGAACCTGATTAACATGTGAAGAAAGGTGATAGAATCAGGTATCAAACTATCAGTTACCGTATTACTGGGAATAGCAGGTCGCGAAAGGTCCCTTGTGCACGCCAGGGCGACCGGTGAACTCCTGAGCGCCATGGATCCCAATTATATAGGGGCCCTGACTGTGATGTTGATCCCCGGCACCCCGCTCCACGAAGATTACATCCACGGGAGGTTTGAACTTCCCACGGAAAGGGAGATGCTAATTGAATTAAGGGAAATGATAGCTCATACCAACCTGAGCAGGGGGCTTTTTTTCTCCAACCATGCATCCAATTACCTGCCCGTAAAAGTAAGGTTGCCAAAGGGCAAACAGGAGGCCTTAGACCTGATAGACAGCGCCTTAAAGGGTGAAATCGGCCTCAGGCCGGAATGGATGAGGGCGCTCTAATTATCCCCCCCATCCTTTGCACTTTCCAGCACATTATAGATATCCGGTGGGATGTATATGGCCCTGAAATTTTCAGGGTCTGACACATCCATACAGATCCTTTTCTCCAATCCTTCAGCCATAAGCGCATTATTTGATGCCCGGATATTGTGTCTCAAGAGGACTGTTCTTTCTTCCAGCGTATCAATACTGGTTGTGATACGAATAATACCGAGATATTTCCCCGGCTTAAAGTAACGGCATGATGACTCGACAAGGCCAAATGCGATTCTTTTATCACGCCAAAGGGCCATCATGTTCAGATTGATCTTTTCAAAAAAAAGGTGCCCGCACGCATCGATCCACTCGTAAAATCTGGGATAGAAGACTATGCCGAGCGGGTCCAAATCCCCCCACATAATCCTTCGCTCAATACAATTTTCTATCATGATCTATTTTAGGTGAAGATGGCCTGCACAAACTCCTCCGCGTTGAACGGCCTTAAATCATCAAGTTTTTCTCCGATACCGATATATATGACCGGAACATTTAACTCATGAGAGATTCCAACCACTATCCCGCCCTTTGCCGTGCCATCAAGTTTGGTCAGGATAATACCTGTAATTCCCAGTGAGGCATTGAATATCTGGGCCTGGGAAATGGCATTCTGCCCGGTAGTAGCATCCAGGACCAGCCATGTCTCATGGGGCGCACCAGGAAGTTTACGGCCGGCCACCCGCTGGATCTTCTCAAGCTCTCCCATCAAGTTTGTATTAGTATGCAGGCGGCCGGCCGTATCGATAAGGACGACATCCACCTGTTTAGAAATAGCTGCCGTTATAGCATCGAAAACTACAGCAGAAGGATCTGCAGACGCTTCCCTTTGAACTATTTCCGCCCCAACCCTGTTTGCCCATATGCCCAACTGCTCAACTGCCGCAGCCCTGTAAGTATCTGCTGCAGCCAACATAACCTTCTTTCCCTGAACACGAAAAGCGTGTGCAATCTTGCCTATTGTGGTTGTCTTTCCCACCCCGTTTACACCCACGACCAATATGACCATCGGTTCCCCGGGAGATGGCATAGCATGTTCTGCAGCAGCAACATCAAGAAAAGAAAGGATATGTTCTTTCAAGGCATCTTTCAATTTTTCCGGATCTTTTAACTGCCTCCTGTTTACCTTCTCTCTAACCGATTCGACCAATTCCTGGCTGGCCCTGACACCTATATCAGATGTGAAAAGTATCTCCTCCAATTCTTCCAAAAGATCTTCGGTAATCTCACGCTTGCCCAAAAACAGCTGATCAACCCGTTTTGTAAATGAAGACCTTGTCTTTGAAAGTCCCTGTTGGAGCCTCTTAAAGAACCCTCCTTTCTCTTCTGCCAAGGTGTCCTGGGCCCCCTTCTTCTTGAAAAATCCTATCATCCTTTTTATCTATCCCTATCTCATTGATATCAGGCATTCAGTTTTGCAAACCGGCCATCCTTGGCGGATTCCGATCTTTCAAGCCATCGATATCCACAGAAACAAGCTTTGATATCCCGGCCTTTTCCATAGTAACGCCATAAAGGCGATCCGTTATCTCCATACTCTTACGGTTATGGGTCACCATTATAATCTGAGATGTCTTATTGATTTTCCTCAACAAACTATTGAATCTATCAACATTCGCCTCGTCAAGAGGGGCATCCACCTCGTCAAGCAGACAGAAAGGACTCGGTTTAATCATATATATAGCAAACAAAAGCGCCATGGCCGTAAGGGCCTTCTCCCCTCCGGACAACAGTCCCATATAACTCACTTTCTTGCCAGGAGGTTGGACCTCTACCAAAACGCCGCTTTCCAAAGGCCTCGACTCATCCGTCAACCTGAGCCCGGCCGTACCTCCACTGAATAGGACAGGAAAAATTTCCTTAAGTTTCTGATCCACATCCTGCAAAGTCTGCCTAAATTTCATAACCGAGGTTTTGTTGATCTTTTTTATGGCAGATCTCAAGTCCTCGATGGACTTCAGGAGATCTTCTTTCTGTTTTTTCATAAATTCATGACGCTCTTTCAATGCCTCGTACTCTTTGATTGCAGTAAGATTGACCTCTCCCAGCTTTTGCCTCTGCATCTTATGGTCTTCAAGCCTCTCTTTTGCCTGTGGATGAGAAAAATTCTCATCTATGTATTGTGAATATACCTTAAGGAGATCCAGATTAAACTTTTCCTTGACTATCTCTTCTATGCCATTCATCTTAAAACGGATCTCAGAATGTTCCATCCGGGCCCTGTTAATATTTTCTTTCAGCATAGTAATTTCTTTGCGCAACTCCTCAGCCTTTTTCTCTTTTTCCCTGATTTTCCCCTGGAATTCCTGTCGTTCCTGCTCGACATGATTCACCGCCTCCTCCGCATCCCCTACTTTTGCATAAAGGTCTGTCAAAGACTCCTTGATAGATTGCTTCTCAACCTCACACTCTTCACACCTTTTCCGGCTCTGGAGGATATCATTTTCGATTTTCTGCAATCGTTTGACAGAATCATCAATATATTCGTCGATTCTTTCTATCTCTCGCGTAAGACTGTGTTGTTCTTCCTCAAAAACACGACGATCTGTTCTCAATTTGGTCAGTTCATTCCTGCATTCATTAAACTCGTTTTCGCACTCCTTTAGCTCTATCTCCTTTTTCTTAAAATACTCCTCTTCCTTCAATCGTCCAGACTTACGACGCCTTAGCTCATCACTAATGGCAAGGAGTTCCTTTTCATGTCTTCCTTTTTGCCTGTCCTTTCTTTCCATCTCCTCCGATATTTTCAGAGATAGTTTTTCCTGTTGGTCCAGTTCCTGGGCCAAACGAAAAATATTCTTGTCAAGTTCATTTACCTCTTCCTGACAGTCCCATTTTTTTTCCGTAAGATCCTCTATCCTCTTTTTCTTTTCATGGAGATTATCCAGGACCGTCTTGAGTTCATCCTTCACCGTATCTGACTTATTACTAAGGGAAACGACCTGTTTTTTTAGTTCATCTATCTCACGTTTTCTGGATAGAAGTCCCCGGGAGCTTTGGGCAAGCCTTCCACCACTTACAACCCCCTTTTGATCCACAAGGTCTCCGTCCACAGTCACAAATCCCTTGTTTCCATACCCCTGCTTCCACGCAGATATGGCAGCATCAAGGGTTTCCACTAAAACAATATCCCCTAACATATATTTGATCAGCGCCTTGTATTTTTCCGGAACGGAAACAACGTCCGCCAGCAACACAAATTGCGTATTTTTAGTCTGGCACGGTTGGCAATCTTCTCGATTGCCGACCTCTTTCAATGCCACAAAACTGCTCCTTCCCTTCCCCTTGTTTTTCAGATATGCCACTGCCTCTTTTGCATCCTCATGGGACTCTGTAATGACATACTGGAGCTTGTCCCCCAATACCACTTCCACGGATAATTCATATTTGGGATCCACATTGATAATATCGGCTAAAAGGCCCAGGATCCGCCCCTGCTGATATGGAATAAGGTCCTTGGCCTTCATTATAGTTCTTACACCCATCTTATAGCCCTCGAAGCTCTCAGCCAATGTCTGCAAGCTGCTGAGCCGCGATTCACAGAGATTAAGTTCCGTCTCGGACACCCTCAACTTCGCTTCCAAACGTTCCCGTGCTTCCTCCAGCTCCTCCAAATCCATCTTCTCTCTTTCAATGGCTGAACGGGTTTCCCTAAGCCTTTCAGATGCCCCTTCCCTGGCCACATTTTTCTTGTCCAACGCCTTGGACAGTTTTTCAATTCTGACCTTGACCTCGGAAAGCTCCTTTTCCAAACGTGACCTGCTGTCACTAATCTGGCCCAGCATCTTGTTTATATACGCGGATTCATGGGCAAGGCCTAATTCCCTTTTTTCTGCTGTGCTTAATTTGGTCCTTGCCTGTTCATATTCTTCCCTGACCCTTTCCAGAAATTCCTCTCTCGCCTTTACCCTCTTCTCAATAACACCTATGGCAGCACATGCCGAATCGAATCTTTCTTTGACCTCATCTCTCTTCTTCACTGCCATGGCCCTGTCTTGCCTAAAATCTGCCATTCTCTTCCTTATCCGGGCCTGTTCCCCCATGAGTCTGTCTGCCAGGCCTCTCTGCATCCTGATTTCACCTGTCAATGACTCAAGAAAAGCCTCTTTTTTATGGATTCTCTCTTTTAAACGAGCATACTCATCCTTGACCCGAGCAAGGTCCGCCTCCTTATTTGCAAACTCCAACTTAATCGTATCCATATGGGAGTGAATCTTTGACAATTCTGTAGACTTGGTTACTTCCTCCTGTACAAGCGTTTCAGCCGATTTAACTTTATCCCCGGACTCTTCTTTTAACTGGTGGTATCTGTTTGCATAGATCATCAGTTCCATATTGTTGATCTTTTCTGAGATGGCTTTATACCGTTTGGCCTTGGAGACCTGCCTTTTGAGAGATCTCATCTGCCTTTCCACCTCGCCCATAATGTCTTCCATGCGTTGCAAATTTGTTTCTGTAAGTTCCATCCTTTTCTGAGATTCTTCCACCTTTTTCCTGTATTTGGTAATCCCTGCCGCTTCTTCCAGCATAAGCCTTGTCTCTTCTGGTCTTTGCTCAATAATAGTCTCTATCTTGCCCTGGCCTATGATGGAATAGGTCCTGTTCCCAAGACCGGTATCCATGAAAATCTCCTGAATATCCTTGAGCCTGCATGGAACATTATTGATCAGGTACTCGCTCTCACCTGAACGGTACAGACGCCTAGTCACAGATAATTCTTTGTCGTGTGCAAAGGAAGTACGGATACCGTTACCATTTTCAAACAGTATGGAAACTTCCGTCATACCAAGGGGTTTAGCTTGTCCCGCACCGTTGAAAATTACATCCTCCATCCGTCTTCCCCTCAAAGACTTGGGACTCTGTTCCCCCATGCACCACCTGATAGCATCAATAATATTGCTTTTTCCACAGCCATTTGGACCGACAACTCCGCTAATGCCAAAGGGAAACGTAATTTCAGTCCTATCCATGAAGGACTTAAAACCTTGAACGGAAAGTTTTTTGATCTTCATGGTATAACCTCCATTTCCCTGGTTTTTTCTGTCTCTTTTTTCTACACGATTTTATATGGATTGTAAAGGAAAATACACTATATCATGTGTTCATAAATGTTTATAATACCAATATATTGGGAAAAATTAAGGATGCAGTCGTCTGCAAAAGGAAGATTGCTATTTGGAATCTTTAAATCCTTTTCCCTTTCAGGAAAATCGATGTGTATCTAAGGCCTTGCATGAATATACTCAGGGCGTTCAAATGAGTGGCGCATTATCCGGATCACTCAGATAGATATCAACTCCATCAATGACCATTTTTCCATCCCTGTTAAGTCCATTTACCCATATCAAACAGTCTCAACTGACTATGTTCCCTCTTCCTTATCCCATGCCAATCATGATTAAGGGATTCATATGAACCTTCTGGTATATCGTCCAGAAATGGAGAGGGTTTTACATGATAGATCCGGCCTTTTATCGATCTTTGTTTTACATGTGAGAGGACGAGCCTATGGCGGGCGCGTGTCATCCCTACATAAAGGAGCCTCCTCTCTTCATCAACATTAATGTCCTTGTCTCCAAAAAGGGAGTATGGTAACAGTCTGTCCTCGCAGCCAGTAATAAATACAAGGGGCCACTCCAGTCCCTTTGAGGCATGAAGCGTCATTAATGCCACGCGGTCTCCAAGCAGGCAAGAATGGTCGATTCCCCTTTCAAGTGAAAGAAAATCCAAGAACAAGGCCATATCGTTCTCTTCCATGTCTGTTGCTATCTCTTTCAGACGTCTCAAGGCATCTTGAGCCGCATCAGACGAACAATCAAGGCCATGAAACTCCACGGCCTTATCAATAAGCTCCGTCAAAGACGGTAAATCTCCGGCATCAAACTCCTGGACTCTCCTCCTTGTCTGGTGAGGAGTCCAGGACATGAGGTCTGCATAGGCCCTCAGATAATATGGATTATCCGGAAAAAGGAGGACCTGGAAAAATCGCTGGAGTATATCCACCGGATATATGTTCACAAGGGGCAACTCACCGGATCGCACGAAGGGAATCCCCCCCCTGTCAAGGGCCTCAGCAATGGCATCGCCTTGGGCATTGATGCGGTACAGAATCGCTATGTCACCAAACCCGTACGAAAGCTCACCCTCGTGAGATGCCACCCTTCCGCTGTCAAGGGAAAAATAGGATGTTCCTCCGATAAATTTTTCGATCTGCTCCACGATCATCTCCGCCTCTTCCGGAGCGCTAAGGCAAGAGACAAAAATAACAGGAAGACCGTCTGCTGATTCGCCCTTAAGGGGAGTCTCCTTTTCCATGAGGCCTGAAGAACACTGGAGTATGGAACCTGTGGATCGATAATTCCTGTTCAGGGTGATTATCTCGGCCCCGGAGAAGTCTTGGGTGAATCGATAGAAATTACTCACATCCGCCCCACGAAATGCATAGATGGCCTGGTCTGCATCACCGATTGCGAAAACAGCTCCCACAGGCCTGTCACAATTTGAGACCTGTCTGTCGCCCAGTTTATGCTGAACACGCCTTGAAGAGCCATAGACAAGCATCTTCAAAAGTTCTACCTGGACTGGATTGGTATCCTGATATTCGTCCACGAAAATCCATGGAAATCTCTCACCATAGCTTTGACAGATATCCGGAAACCTATCAAAGAGTTTCAATGTCTCCATTTCCAGATCATCAAGGTCAAGCATACCAAAATCCCTTAACATACGCTGGTAATTACCAAACATGGATGCTATATCCTGATCAAAATGGGCCATTGACTGCCCCAAGGAGGTCGCTATCCTGAATGCGGGAAGGGCCCTCAAAAATTTTCGTATAGACCGCCTACCCATTCCGGATCGCCCAAGGATCTCTTCGGCAATATGCACCGAATCTCCTTCTGAACACAGTATAAAACGGTCAGGAATGCCTATCTTGTCTCCATCGGCCCGCAACACGTTCAGGCAAAAACGGTGAAAAGTGGAGATGCATATCCTATCCACCCAACTAGATTTCACCATACCTGAAACCCTCTCCTTCACCTCTGTCGCCGCCTTTCGGGTAAAGGTAAGAGCGAGAATCTGCTCGGGCCTTGCCGTTTCCGACAGGATAAGATGAGCTATCCTGTGAGTCAGGGTCATCGTCTTTCCCGTACCAGGACCGGCAACCACCAGAAGGTGTCCGCCCTGATAGGAAACGGCCCGTCTTTGTTCCGGATTCAGCGGGCCAAGGACAGGATCTTTCTTAGGTATAGGAGGAGCCTGCGGGACCTTGTCCATCTCTTCATCTACATATCTCTCTCTTAATGGAATTGCAGACAATGCAGGTGCCGAACCTCGATTTCCTTTTGACTCAAAAAGGACTGTCTGACCGGACAGAGTCTCCTTTTCCGAGTCCTCAAGAAGGCGGATAGTCCCGTATTCACCATCATATCCTCCTTCCCTGATCACCTCACTTCGGCGCATCCTGTCAATCGCCACTCTAAGTAATGGGCCACCGGCAGCCTCAATGTTGTCCAGAGATATATTCAGCAGTATATTCAACTCAGGACCAAGAGTAACAAGGAGCCTCTCATAAAAAGAGACCACTTTTTTTGTGGAAGGCCCTTTCCCCAACAGTTGAGAAAGGACTTCATGTAAGGGGATAAGGCTGTAAAATGCCTTTGACATTTCGGGCATGTCACGATCCGAAAGATCATGCACCCTATGGAGGACCCCTACGGTCAGGGGCTGCCCGCATACAGGACAGATATTATCGATCCGTTTTGTTTCCGCAGGTTGAAGCCTGACACCACATTTTCGGTGGCCATCTAAGTGGTATTTTCCCTCTTCAGGAAAGAACTCTATAGTCCCTTCAAACCCGTTTCCATCAGTCATGGCCTGAATTATCCTGTAATAGTCCAACTCCGTCTCAAAAAGGTTCGCCTCCCTGCCCAGCTTGCCGGGAGAATGTGCATCGGAGTTGGAAACCAGTAAATATCCATCCAGACATGACAGGACACGATTCATGGGTGGATCGGAAGACAGGCCTGTCTCCAGTGCATAAATGTGGTGGGAAAGGTCTTCAAAACACTCTTCGATTGTGTCAAAACCCGACCTTGATCCAAAGAGGGAAAACCATGGTGTCCATATATGGGCAGGGATAAAAAATGCTTTTTCGCTTGCCTCAAGAGTCATCTCCAATAAATTTTTTGAGTCAAGACCAAAGATTGGCCTGCCGTCAGATGACAGGTTCCCTACTCTCTCCAGTTTTTTGTTCAACCTGGATACTGAGGCAAAATCGGGCATGAGAATTAAATGATGCAATTTTCTTGTCTTTCCATTTTTTTTGTAAATGCAGCTTATTTCACCTGAAAACAAAAAACGTGTTGTATCTGCACATGAAGGGGGAACATTTGAAGCCACATCTTTCCGGAGGTCTTCTCTCAACATATACAGTCCTCCTTCGGCTTCTACCAGCTTCTCTTTAAGTTCTGATATCCAGCCAGGATGGGTAAAATCTCCTGTCCCAATAACGGTGATCCCTTTTTTTTGCGCCCAGATAGAAAGATTTTCAGGAGTCAGGTCCTTGGATGTGGCCCTTGAAAAATGAGAGTGAATATGCAGATCAGCGATAAATTTCATGTCTCTTAACAGACAACATCATACATGTGATGTCAACACCTGTGATCTTTAATTTTGATTGGATTAAGAGGTCAGGCGTTCACGGTTTCTAGGTTGCAATGTAATAACCGGCCGTGAACAAAAGAAAATACTATGTATGAGTACGAACATTATGTTTTATCCAACGGGGTAAAACGGTTAATCCTATTCATACCCCGGACGGTATCAATAAAATCATGAAAATGTCATCACCTTAGGCTATTAAACCTGGGATATCTTGGAATCGCTCACTTTATGGCCTATTTCTTGAAGAGTGCATCAAGGGCCTTTTTCGCATCCTTTGTTCTGTTCACCCGCACCACTGATGAGCCCATCATAACAAAATAATCACAGAAATTGGCCCTCTCTTTGTCTACGGTACGTTCTGCCGAGACTTCCCGACACTCGTTATAGGCCCCGGGATCGTAGAACTTGCATTGTCTGCAGCATCTAAGGTCTTTCCCGCAATTCGGACAGGTATCCGACCTTGTTACCTTATCCCCTATACTGATCTTTTCCCCACAAAAGGCACAGTTCATGATTTCTTTCCTCCCACCTTACCCTGAAATGAAGTTTTGACATGCTTATGTCTAATAGTTAATAATATTATTTACCCTAATCCGCAAAACAGTAGAAAATTCCTGTTTACGACAGACAGACCCGTCTTTCGGCAAGATTTAGGCCTAATAACTTTGCATTGTATATTGCACATGGTCACAAAGAAGAACAATGAGTATAAAAGCTCTGCACCTTTAGCAGTAAAATTGGTTGATATATCATGGAAAATAACAAACCTAAGTTTACTCTGATCGACCATACCGCAGACTTGGGCATGATTGTTCATGGCGATGATCTGAAAAATTTATTTGAAACGGCCGCCGTATCAATGCTTAGTATAATGCTTACCGGAACTCCCGGCGGAATAGTCAAACCCATTAAGCTTTCGGTTGAGGCCCAGGACACAGAAGACCTTATGGTCCGCTGGCTTGGAGAAATACTCTATTTGTTTGAAGGGGAAAAGGTGGTTGCATCCAAAATTCAAATAGAATCCATCTCCCCTTTCTCTCTTAAAGCAACGCTCTATACAGTCCCTTTTGACACAATTCGACAGAAAATAGTTCATGAAATCAAGGCCGTTACCTACCATGAAATCGAAGTAACCAAAAAGGATAATCTATGGGAAGCGAGGATCATCTTTGATCTCTAATCCCTATGAAACAGTGAATCTCCAATATGGATATAAAGTTAGAAAGATTAGACAAATATCGCTGGCTGATCCCAAAAACCGGCGATATGCGTGTTCCCGGCATAATCTTCTCAAACCGAGAGCTGATCAAAAATGTTCGGCACGACCAAAGCCTGAACCAAGTAGCCAATGTGGCCACATTGCCCGGCATCGTGCGCTGTTCACTCGCCATGCCGGACATTCACTGGGGTTACGGTTTTCCCATTGGCGGTGTCGCTGCCTTTGACCTTGACGAAGGTATTATTTCCCCCGGGGGAGTCGGTTATGACATTAACTGCGGCTGTCGGCTCATGACCACACTACTTGAGGCCGCAGAAATACGGCCATTAATGAATAGGCTCATCCCGGCTCTGTTCAGGGACATACCAAGTGGTGTCGGATCAACAGGTGCTATACACCTCTCCCGGAGCGCTGTGGGCCAGGTGGCGACTCAGGGAGCGCTGTGGGCCGTTAAAAACGGCTTCGGTACTACCGAAGACCTGGACAGGACGGAAGACCGCGGCACCATGGAAGGTGCGGATCCATCCGTACTGAGTGACCGGGCAGTCAAGAGGGGAATAGACCAGTTGGGAACACTTGGATCAGGCAACCATTTTCTTGAAATCCAGACAATCGATAAAATATATGACCACAAAAGGGCCGAGGTCTACGGCCTCTTTGAAGGCCGGATCACTATTTTTATACATTCAGGTTCGCGCGGTTTCGGACATCAAATATGCGACGACTTCCTTAAAGAGATGAGCAGCCAATCCGTTCAGAAAAAATTCAAGCTTCCAGATAGGCAACTCGCCTTTGCATATCTTAAATCCAGTCTGGGTCAGAGGTATCTGGCCGCCATGGCATGTGCTGCCAATTACGCCTGGGCAAACAGACAGATCCTCATGCACAGGACACAGGAAATCATCTGCAACACCCTTGCGATCAGTCCGAGGGATCTGGGCATGAAACTGATCTATGATGTATGTCACAATATTGCCAAAAAAGAACTACATACGGTGGAGCAAAAAAAAATCATGCTCTGCGTACACAGAAAAGGCGCTACACGTGCATTACCGCCAGGCCATAACCTCTTGCCCACAACATATCGTCACGCCGGGCAGCCTGTCCTTATTCCGGGAGATATGGGAAC